>NZ_JBIAPU010000005.1:0-412420 GCF_042888465.1 Streptomyces sp. NPDC002888
AGAACTCGTACCAGGCGCCGTACAGGGCCCGCTCCCGCTCGACCTGCAACGGCAGGGGGTCCGAGGAGGTCACCAACTCCCGCAAGGGGTAACGGCCCAGGACCGTGTCCACCTCAGGCGTCAACGCCGCCGCGAGCCGTGCCGCGGCCGGGCGGGACTCGTCCCTGAGCGCGTCGACGGCGGCCAGTACGGTCTCGTGGCCCGCCTGTTCGGGCACACCGGCCGCGGCACGCTCGTAGAGCTGCGCACCCTCCTCCAGGACCAGGTGCGTGTCGATGCCTGCCGGGATCTTGATGCGGGCGTGGTGCCGCCAGGTGGTGACCGGGTCGCTCCAGGCCTCCACGGTGTAGGTCCAGCGGCCCGGCGCGCCCGCGGTGACGTCGGCGCCCCAGCGGTCGGTGCCGGGGGCCAGTTCACGCAGGGGAGTCCAGGGGCCGGGGCGGCCGTCCGGGTCCGTCAGGACCACGTTGGCGGCGACCGCGTCGTGGCCCTCGCGGAAGACGGTGGCCGAGATCTGGAACGTCTCGCCGGTGACCGCCTTGGCGGGCCGGCGCCCGTGCTGGACGACGGGCCGGACGTCGAGGACCGGTATGCGCCCGACGGCGGTGGCGTGGCCCGCGGAGGATGGCTCCGGGACCGGCGGTGGACCGACGTCGGCGGGGCGCACGGGAGGCGCGGCGGTGCTGGGTGTCGGGGGTGCTGACGAGTGGTGCGTGGCGGGCATGACCGCTCCTGTCCGCGTCAACGTGGGTGGGCGGATGGCTATGGGGAGGTGGGTCCTGCGTGGTGTACCCGAGAGGTGCACCGGTGGAGCCTTCCCACCCTATTCGGGTGGGCAATCCGGCACTTTGTTAACTACTCACGCGTATGTCTACGCACAAGACCGGCCCCGTTCGAGAGGAACGGGGCCGGTACCGGCACTCCGCCCTACGAGGGGGGCACGCGTAGAAGTTTGTTCGGTGAACCCGGCCCCCGGCCGGACACCTTCCCCTTCGTCGCTCCGTCAATCAGCGTCCCGGCGACCTGGGCCGGTGTCGCCCCGGGGTGGTCGGCCAGGTAGAGCGCGGCCGCGCCCGCCGCGTGCGGCGACGCCATCGACGTACCCGAGAAGGTCGCTGTGCCGGTGTCGCTCGTCCGGGTGGCCGAGGTGATCGACACGCCCGGGGCGAACAGGTCCAGGGCGGGGCCGTAGTTGGAGAAGGCCGGTTTCCGGTCCGTCCGGTCCGTCGCGCCGACCGTGATCGCCTCCTTCACCCGCGCGGGGGAGTAGGTGTCGGCCCGCAGCCCGTCGTTGCCCGCCGCGACCGTGTAGGTGACGCCGGACCTGATCGAGTTGCGTACGGCGGCGTCCAGTTGGGCGTTGCGGTAGCCGCCCAGGCTGAGGTTGGCGACCGCGGGCTTCCTCGCGTTCCGGGTGACCCAGTCGATCCCGGCGATGACCTGCGTGGTCGTGCCGGAGCCGTCGTCGGCGAGGACGCGCACGGCCACCACGCGGGCCTTCTTGGCGACGCCGTGGACCGTGCCCGCGATGGTGCCGGCGACATGGGTGCCGTGCCCGTTGCCGTCGGTCGCGGACCGGTCGCCGTCGACGAAGTCCCAGCCGTGGCTCGCCCGGCCGCCGAAGTCCCGGTGCGTGGTGCGGATGCCGGTGTCGATCACGTAGACCGTCACCCCGGCGCCCGCGGACTTGGGCCCGGTGTAACCGCGGTCCAGCGGCAGGGCCGGCTGGTCGACACGGTCCAGGCCCCACGGCGGCGGGGTGCGCGGGGCGCGGTCGAGGGTGACGCGGCTGTCCTGGACGACCGAGGCGACACGCGGGTCGGCGGCCAGGAGCCGGGCCCGTCTCTCGTCGCCCCTGACCGCGTAGCCGTTGAGTGCCGTGCCGTAGACATGGCTGATTCTGACCCCGTACTTCTCGGCGAGGCTCGTTCCCGCCGCCGACGGAGCCTTCGTTCCCCCTTTGAGCGTCACCAGGTAGCTTCCGCTGACGGAACCGGGCGCTCCGGCGCCGGATATCCGCCCCTGCGGTACGGCGTGCGCGGGCAGGGTGACGGCCGTAAGGGCCGCGGCACAGCTCACCGCGGCCAGCCCCACCGCCCGGCGCAGACGCCGCTCACGCGTCCGTGCCATGGTGTGAGTTCCCCTCCTCGACGGCGTACGCCCCTGGCGGCGCGCCGGGTGCATCCGGCGTGGAGCGGTACGCCACTGGGCAGCCTCTCGTGCGGGGTGAGGCACCACAAGAAGGCCTACGGTGGAATCGGCCATAACGGTCGGGCCGTGGCACTCCCAGCGAAGGGGACGTCGACGCCGGTACCGTCATGGGTGACGCCGAGACGCACACCGCCGTGCGTCCACAACGCAACGCGCCGAGGTGGAATGTGAAGGCGATCCGTCGATTCACCGTCCGTCCCGTTCTTCCCGAACCCCTACGGCCGCTCAGCGACCTCGCGCGCAATCTGCGCTGGTCCTGGCATGCGGAGACCCGTGACCTCTTCCGGTCCGTCGACCCGGAGCGCTGGGCCGCTTCCGAGTGCGATCCCGTACGCCTGCTGGGCGGTGTCTCATCGGAACGGCTCGCGGAGCTGGCCGAGGACCGCCGTTTCCTGCGCCGCCTCGCGGCGGCCGCCGACGACCTGCACGACTACGTCACCGGGGAGCGCTGGTACCAGGCGCGGTCCGGTGAACTTCCCGACGCCGTCGCCTACTTCTCGCCCGAGTTCGGCATCACGGCCGCCCTGCCGCAGTACTCGGGCGGCCTCGGCATCCTCGCCGGCGACCACCTGAAGGCGGCCAGCGACCTCGGTCTGCCGCTGATCGGCGTCGGACTCCTCTACCGCCACGGCTACTTCCGTCAGACCCTCTCCCGGGACGGCTGGCAGCAGGAGCACTATCCCGTCCTCGACCCCAACGAACTGCCGGTGGCGCTGGTGAAGGAGGCCGACGGCTCCCCCGCCCAGGTCTCCCTCGCCCTGCCCGGCGGAAAATCGCTGCACGCCCGGATCTGGCTGGCCCAGGTCGGCCGTGTTCCGCTGCTGATGCTCGACTCCGACGTCGAGGAGAACGACCTCGGCGAACGCGGGGTGACCGACCGGCTCTACGGCGGCGGCAGCGAGCACCGGCTGCTGCAGGAGATGCTGCTCGGTATAGGAGGGGTCCGGGCGGTGCGCACGTACTGCCGGCTGACCGGCCATCCCGAGCCGGAGGTCTTCCACACCAACGAGGGCCACGCGGGCTTTCTCGGGCTCGAACGCATCGCCGAACTCTGTGCGGAGGGCCTGGACTTCGACTCGGCGCTGGAGGCGGTCCGGGCCGGGACGGTCTTCACCACGCACACCCCCGTCCCCGCCGGCATCGACCGCTTCGACCGCGAGCTCGTCGCCCGCCACTTCGGCCCTGACGCCGAACTCCCGCGCATCGACGTCGAGCGCGTCCTGCGGCTCGGCATGGAGACCTACCCGGGCGGCGAGCCCAACCTCTTCAACATGGCCGTGATGGGCCTGCGCCTGGCCCAGCGCGCCAACGGCGTCTCGCTGCTGCACGGCAACGTCAGCCGTGAGATGTTCTCGGGCCTGTGGCCGGGCTTCGACTCCGACGAGGTGCCGATCACCTCCGTCACCAACGGCGTGCACGCCCCCACCTGGGTCGCCCCGGAGGTGCTGCGCCTGGGCGCCCGCCAGATCGGCGCCGAGCGGGCCGAGGACGCGCTGAGCGTCGGGGGCGCGGGACGGTGGGACGCGGTCGCCGACATCACCGACCAGGACATCTGGGAACTGCGCCGGACCCTGCGCGAGCAACTGGTGGTGGAGGTGCGGGAGCGGCTGCGGGCCTCCTGGCGGCAGCGGGGCGCGGGGACGGCCGAACTCGGCTGGATCGACGGGGTGCTGGACCCCGACGTGCTCACCATCGGCTTCGCACGGCGCGTCCCGTCGTACAAGCGGCTGACGCTGATGCTGCGGGACCGCGACCGGCTGATGGACCTGCTGCTGCACCCCGAACGGCCGATCCAGATCGTGATCGCGGGCAAGGCGCATCCCGCGGACGACGGCGGCAAGCGGCTGATCCAGGAGCTGGTCCGCTTCGCCGACGACCCGCGCGTGCGCCACCGGATCGTGTTCCTGCCCGACTACGGCATGGGGATGGCGCAGAAGCTCTACCCGGGCTGCGACATCTGGCTGAACAACCCCCTGCGGCCGCTGGAGGCCTGCGGCACGTCCGGCATGAAGGCGGCCCTGAACGGCTGCCTCAACCTCTCGGTCCTGGACGGCTGGTGGGACGAGTGGTTCCAGCCCGACTTCGGCTGGGCGATCCCCACCGCGGACGGCGCGGGCACCGACCCCGACCACCGGGACGACATCGAGGCGGCCGCGCTCTACGACCTCCTCGAACAGCGCGTGACGCCCCGCTTCTACGAGCGCGGCCGGCGCGGCCTGCCCGACCGCTGGATCGAGATGGTCCGCCAGACCCTCACCCTGCTCGGACCCAAGGTCCTGGCGGGCCGCATGGTCCGCGAGTACGTCGAGCGCCTGTACGCCCCCGCGGGCCTCGCCCACCGCTCGATGGACCCGGACTCCGCCCGCGAACTCGCCGCCTGGAAGTCCCGGGTCCGCGCGGCCTGGCACGGCGTCAGCGTCGACCACGTCGAGACGTCCGCCACCACCGCCACCGCCGAACTCGGCACCACCCTCACCCTCCGCGTCCGCGTCGGCCTCGGCGACCTCGCCCCCGACGACGTCGAGGTCCAGGCCCTCTCCGGCCGCGTCGACAACCAGGACCGCATCACCGACGCGACACCCGTCCCCCTGAAGTCGGCGGGCGGCCCCGACCCGGAGGGCCGCTGGTTCTACGAGGGGCCCCTCTCCCTCGACCGCACCGGCCCCTACGGCTACACGGTCCGCATCCTCCCGGCCCACCGACTACTGGCGGCCGGCGCGGAGCTGGGGCTCGTGGCGGTGCCCGGTGAGGAACTCGGGGAGGAGGCGGGGGTGCTGATGCGGTGAGCCTCAGGCGCTGTCCTCCGGGGCGCACAGCTTGCGCAGGACCACTCCGCACCTGCGGGCGTACGCATGCTGCAACCCCCGGGTGGCCGGGCCGCCGGCTCGGGAGTACCACTTGGCGGCGCGGCTGAAGGCGGAGATCGTCAGCCAGACCGTGCCGTCGCCGGTGCGGTCGACGACGAAGGACTCCTCGCCGCACTCGGGGTGGCCCAGGAGGGTGCCGTAGGCCCAGCCCGCGCGGCGGGGTTCCTCCACGGTCCAGACGACGCGGCACGGCGCCTTGATCATGCCGGCGAGGGTGACCGTGACGTCGACGTCGGGGGCCGCGCGGTCGGCGGTTGCGGCTATGCCCACGCCCAGGGCGCGGTGCATCTCCCAGGTGAGGACGGCATCGGCGGCCCGCCGGAAGAGCGCCTGACCCTCCCCGAGGCGGGTGCGCACATGGAGCGGGTGGAAGTTGGGCGGGCAGAAGCCGTTCTCGCGGGTGGCGCCGACATCCGCGTACGTGAAGGACATGCGCCCAAGAGTAGGGCGGCCCCCGGGGATGCCTTCGTCCCGGGGGCCACTCATGTCAAGCGGGAGTGCGTCAGCTGACGTTGATCGCCGACCAGGCCGCGGCCACCGTCTTGTACTCGGTGCTGCTGGAGCCGTACAGCGCCGACGCCGCGCTCAGCGTGCCGGTGCGCGCCGACTTGTAGTTGGTGGTCGACGTGAAGTACGTCGTGAGCGCCTTGTACCAGATCTGCAGCGCCTTGTCGCGGCCGATGCCGGTGACCGTGGAGCCGTTGGACGTCGGGGAGTTGTAGGTCACCCCGTTGATCGTCTTCGAGCCGCTGCCCTCGGACAGCAGGTAGAAGAAGTGGTTCGCGGGACCGGACGAGTAGTGCACGTCCAGGCCGCCCAGGCTGGAGGACCAGCTGTCCTTGGACCCGCCGTCCTTGCTCGGCTTGTCCATGTAGCGCAGCGGGGTGCCGTCGCCGTTGATGTCGATCTTCTCGCCGATGAGGTAGTCACCCTTGTCGGTCGAGTTGTTGGCGAAGAACTCGACGCCGGTGCCGAAGATGTCGGAGGTGGCCTCGTTCAGGCCGCCCGACTCGCCGCTGTAGTTGAGGCCGGCGGTGGCCGCGGTCAGACCGTGGCTCATCTCGTGGCCGGCCACGTCCAGCGAGGTCAGCGGGTTGGTGTTGCCCTCACCGTCGCCGTAGGTCATGCAGAAGCAGGTGTCGTCCCAGAAGGCGTTGACGTAGGCGTTGCCGTAGTGGACGCGGGAGTACGCGGCCTTGCCGTCGTTCTTGATGCCGCTGCGGCCGAAGGCGCTCTTGTAGAAGTCCCAGGTGACCTGCGCGCCGTAGGCGGCGTCGACGGCGGCCGTCTGGTCGCTGGTGGAGCTGGAGGCGGTACCGGTGCCCCACGCGTCGTCGGCGTCCGTGAACAGGGTGCCCGCGGAGGAGCTGGTGCTGCGGGCCTTGTTGTACGTCTTGTGGCCGCCGCGCGTGGTGTCGTACAGCTGGAACGTCGAGCCCGACTTGGTGGTGCCGAGGGTGACGCTGCCGGAGTACAGGCTCTTGCCGCTGCCGGTCTCGATGGCCTGGTACTCGTACAGCTTCTTGCCGGTGGCCGCGTCGGTGATGACGTGCAGCTCGTTCGGGGTGCCGTCGTCCTGGAGGCCGCCGACGACGGTCTCGTAGGCCAGGGTCGGCTTGCCGTTGCCCGCCCAGATCACCTTGCGCGGGGCCTGGTCGGCGGCGGTCTTCTCGGAACCGGCGTCCTTCGCGGCGGTCAGCGCCTGCTTCTCGGCCTTCGACGCGGCGACGGCCGGCTTCAGCGAGCTCACCTTGACGGCGGCCTTGAGCGCCTTGGTCACGCCTCTGGTCTCGCCCGACTTCGACTGGTGGACGACCAGGTCGCCACCGAGGACCGGGAGGCCCGCGTAGGTGCGCTCGTAGCGGGTGTGGACCGAGCCGTCGGCGTCCTTCACGACGTCCTTGACGACCAGCTTCTCCTGGGCGCCGAGACCTATCTCCTGTGCGGTCGCGGGCGCTTCGGCCTGCTGCTGCTTGATGAGCGTGGTGCGGGCGGCCGTCGTCAGCTGGACCGGCGCGGCGGCGAGCGGCGCCTTGGCGGTGGTGTCCGCCGGGACCTGGGCGGCGGCGGAACCGGCGGTCAGACCGGTGGTGAGCAGGGCTCCGGCGGCGACGGCGGTGGAGATGGCCAGAGTGGTGCGCTTGTGACGCGCGTAGAGGGAGGACACACAAGCTCCTTCGTGGGGGAGTCCGGGTCGGCGTGGGGCGGCCGGCCGGAGTGGTTGTGAAGTTGTGCGGCGGTTGTGAGGAAGACTGGCACCCGGGACGCGTACATGTCATGACCCTCAAGTGATGTTGGCTGAAAACCGACTCACGGGTGAACATTGCAGGAATGTAAACGGACTTGACCTGGGTAAAGCGCCAACCCGGCGTGGGCATACGCCTGGCAAAAAACGGGGCGCCGCCCCGGGGGGTCCTGACCCCCGGGGCGGCGCCCCTGCCCATGACTGCCCGAAGGCGGTCGGCCTACGGGAAGGTGAGCTTCCAGCTGTTGATGTAGCCGGTGTCCTGGGCCGCGTTGTCCTGGACCTTCAACTGCCAGGTCCCGTTGGCGACCTCGGAGGAGGCGTTCACCGTGTACGTGGTGTTGAGGTTGTCCGAGCTGCCGCCGGTGCCGTATGCCTTCAGCGTGTACGCCGTGCCGTCGGGGGCGACCAACTGCACCTGGAGGTCACCGATGTAGGTGTGCACGATGTCGACGCCGACCTGGAGGTTGGACGGTGCGTTGCCGGTGCGGCCGGAGACGGTGACCGAGGACGTCACGGCCGCGCCGTTGTCCGGAATCGATACGTCGGCGGCGTTCTCGAAGGAGGTGCCGCCACCGCCGCCACCGCCGTCGGAGCGCGAGCCGACCGCGATGCCCGCCCACGCGTCCTGCACCGCCTTGTACTCGGCGGAGGTGGTGCCGTACAGCTCACCCGCCGCCGCGAGGGTGCCGGTGCGGGCGCCCGCGTAGTTGGTGGTGGAGGTCCACTTCGTGGTGAGCGCCCTGAACCAGATCTGCTCCGCCTTCGCGCGGCCGATGCCGGTCACCGGCAGGCCGTCCGAGGTGGCCGAGTTGTAGGTGACACCGTTGATGGTCTTGGTGCCGCTGCCCTCGCTGAGCAGGTAGAAGAAGTGGTTGGCGGGGCCGGACGAGTAGTGCACGTCGAGGCCGCCCAGGCCGGAGTACCAGCTGTCCTTGGACGAGCCGTCCTTGCTGGGCTTGTCCATGTAGCGCAGCGGGGTGCCGTCGCCGTTGATGTTGATCTCCTCGCCGATGAGGTAGTCACCGACGTCGGAGGGGTTGTTGGCGTAGAACTCGACCGCCGTGCCGAGGATGTCGGAGGTGGCCTCGTTCAGACCGCCCGACTCGTTGGTGTAGTTCAGCTTGGCGGTGACCGAGGTCAGGCCGTGGGTCATCTCGTGACCGGCCACGTCGATCGACGTGAGCGGATTGGCGTTGCCCGAGCCGTCGCCGTACGTCATGCAGAAGCAGCTGTCGGACCAGAACGCGTTGACGTAGTTGCTGCCGTAGTGGACCCGGGAGTAGGCGCCCACGCCGTCGCCGCGGATACCGCTGCGGCCGTGCACGTTCTTGTAGTAGTCCCACGTCAGCGCGGCACCGTAGTGCGCGTCGGCGCCGGCCGACTCCAGGTTGGACGCCAGGCCGTTGCCCCAGACGTCGTCGGAGCCGGAGAAGAGCGTGCCGGTGCCGGAGGAGCCCCGGTTGAGGTTGTACGTCTTGTGGCCGCCGCGCGCGCCGTCGGTCAGGTTGTACGTCGACCCGGACTGCGTGGTGGTGAGGTCGACCGTGCCGGAGTACACCGTGTTGCCGGTGCCGGTCTCGATCGCCTCCCACTCGAACAGCTTCGTGCCGGTGGTGGCGTCGGTGATGACGTGCAGTTCCTGCGGGGTGCCGTCGTGCTGGAAGCCGCCGACGACCGTCTCGTACGCCAGGGTCGGCGTGCCGTTCGCGGCCCAGATCACCTTGCGCGGCGCGATGTTGACGTCGGGGCTCTTGGCCTTCTCCGCCTTCGCGGCGCCCAGCGCCTGCTGCTCGGCCTTCGACGCGGCGACGGCCGGCTTCAGCGAGGCGACCTTGATGGTGGCGCGCGTGGCCTTGACGACGCCCTCGGTCTGTCCGGCCGGGGACGTCTCGACGACCAGGTCGCCGCCGAGCACCGGGAGGCCGTCGTAGGTGCGCTCGTAGCGTGTGTGCAGGGTGCCGTCGCGGTCCTTCAGCACATCGCGGACGACCAGCTTCTCCTTGGCGCCGAGGCCCAGCTGGTCGGCGGCCTTCGCCTTGCCGGCGTCCGCCTGGCGGATCAGCTCGGCGCGCTGGGCCGGGGTGAGCTTCGCGGGCAGTGCGCCCGGGTCGGCCTTGCCCACGGCCGACGGTGCCTGCGGCGGGGTCGCGGTCGCGACGCCGGTCTGCACGGCGGCGGCCAGGAACGCGGCGACGCCGACGAGGGCGACAGCGGCGGTCTTACGGGTGTGGGAGGTGCGTCTGTGGGAGGAACTGCTTCTCAACACTGACTCCTTCTGCGCGGCCGCGGGTCGCACGGCCAGGGGAGACCGGGCGGCGGGTGGGCCGTCCGGGCAGAACAAGGGCGTTACGCGGAACCAGGTGCGGGTGGCCGTGTGGCGACACAGCGAGACGTGTGTGGGGTTGCTGTGAAGCGGCCGTGGGAAGCCTGGCACCGGATGGCGCTTGCTGTCAGGAGCGCGTCAAGAAGTTGGCCGGAAAGACTCCGTTGACCGGATATTCATGTTCGATATACGGACCAACGGGATGCAAAGGGGGCGGGGCGGAAGGGAGTTGGGCCATGGCGGGGCTCAGCCCGCCGTCGGCCGCTCCCCGTGCCAGGTCCGCCACAGCGCCGCGTACGCCCCGTCGGAGGCCACCAGCTCCTCGTGCGTGCCGAGTTCGGTGAGCCGTCCGTCCTCCATCACGGCCACCCGGTCCGCGTCATGGGCGGTGTGCAGCCGGTGGGCGATGGCGATGACGGTCCGGCCCTCCAGCACGGCGGCCAGGGCACGCTCGGTGTGGCGGGCGGTCGCCGGGTCGAGCAGGGCCGTCGCCTCGTCGAGGATCAGCGTGTGCGGGTCGGCCAGCACCACCCGGGCCAGGGCGAGTTGCTGCGCCTGCGAACCGTCCGTGGCACAGCCGTGCGGGCCCAGCTCGCTGTCCAGGCCGTCCGGCAGCTCGCGCACCCAGCCGTCCGCGCCCACGGCGGTGAGCGCGGCCCACAGCTGCTCGTCGGTCGCGTCCGGCTCGGCGATACGGAGGTTGTCGCGGACCGTGCCGAGGAAGACGTGGTGCTCCTGGGTGACCAGCACGACCTGGCGGCGCAGCTGCTCCGGGCCCAGCCCGGCGACCGGCACCCCGCCCACCGTCACCGAGCCGGCGGTCGGCCGGTCGATGCCCGCCAGCAGCCTGCTCAGCGTGGTCTTCCCCGCCCCGGACGGGCCCACCACCGCCAGCCGCTCCCCGGGGCGCACGGTCAGGTCCACCCCGCGCAGCACCTCGCCGCCCCGGTCGTAGGCGTACCGCACGCCCGTCACGTCGATCCGGTCGTCCTGCGGGGCCCGCGGCTCGCCCTCCTCCGCCCGCGGTGCCTGGGCGAGCCCCTCGACCCGGGCGAACGAGGCGCCGCTGCTCTGGAGTTGCTCCACCCGCATCAGGATCTCGTCGAGCGGCGAGGTGAGCTGCTTCAGATACAAGACAGCCGCTACAACGGCCCCCAGGCTCACCGCCCCGCGCGCGTGCAGCACCCCGCCGAGCAGCAGCACGCCCGCCACGGGCAGGACGTACGACGTCTCGACGACCGGGAAGAACACACTCCGCAGGAAGAGGGTGTAGAAGCGCTTGACGCGGGACGTCTCCAGTGCCTCCCGGCTCGCCGTCACCCGCCGCTCGCGCAGCCGGAACGCCTCCACCGTGCGCGCCCCGCCCGCTGTCGCCGCGAGGATCTCCGCGACCTGGGACGTCGCCGAGCCCTCCGCGAGGTAGCCGTCCCGAGCCCGGCGCAGATACCAGCGCAGCGCGCACCAGATCGGGGTGAGGCACAGCACCCCCACCGCGCCGAGCAGCGGGTCGAGCAGGAACACCGCGCCGAGGAGCAACAGCGCCTCGACGGAGTTCAGCAGCAGCTCGGGCCCCGCGTCCCGCAGGGTGGTGCCGACGGCGGCCACATCGGCCGTGCCGCGCGCGGTCAGATCGCCGGTGCCGGCCCGCTCCACCGTCGACGCGGGCAGCGCCAGCGCCCGGTCCACGAACTCCTCACGCACCCGCGCCAGCATCCGCTCCCCGAACCGGTACCCCACGTACCGGGCCCAGCGCGCGACCAGCAACTGCGCCGCCGAGCACACCAGGATCGCCAGCGCCATCCGGTCCACGGCACCGACGCCGCCCCCGCCCCGCACCTCGTCGACGATCCGCCCCAACAGCCACGGCCCGACCAGCCCCGCCCCGGCGGCCGCCGCGTTCAACGCCACCACGACGCCGAAGACCCGCCCGTCCGCCCGCACCAGCCGCACAGTGGCCCGCCGCACATCACCCCGCCCCGCCACGGGAAGCAGCCCTCGCGTCACCGCACGACCTCCTCGGCAACGGGACACCGACCCGGCGCGGCACCCTGTCCTTCCGCGGTCTCCAAAGTCCGGCCCGGTGTCGTCCCGTATGTCATCCCACGACCTCCTCGGCGTCCGCGTCGCGGGCCACCAGGGCCCGGTAGCCCGGTTCCTCGTTCAGGAGGCGTTGGTGGCTGCCCGTCGCCGCCACCTTGCCGTCGACGAGGTAGTGGACGACGTCCACCTGGTCCAGCACGAGGGGTGAGGTGGTGGTGACGACGGTCGTGCGGTCCCGGCGGGCGGTGCGCAGCCGTTCGGCCACGGCCGCCTCGGTGTGGGCGTCGAGCGCCGACGTCGCCTCGACGGCGAGCAGCACCTCGGGGTCGGCCAGCAGCGCCCGCACCAGCCGCACGCGCTGCCGTTGACCGCCGGAGAGGTTGCGTCCCTGCGCGTCGATCGCGGAGTCCAGCCCCTCCGGCAGCCCCTGCACGATGTCGTCGGCCACGGCGGCCCGCACCGCCCGCATGATCTCCGCGTCGTCCGGCACCCGGCGCCCGCCGAGCAGCTCGCGCAGCGGCCCGGCGAACAGGTCGGCCTCGTGGTCGGCGACCAGGATCCGCGCCCTGACCTGTGCCAGGGGGATCTCGTCCAGCCGTACGCCACCCCAGACCGCCGCCGACGGCACGTACCGGCCCAGGCGGTCCACCACGGCCGCCGCGTCGGCCGGCCGGGCCCCGGCCAGCGCCGTCAGCCGCCCCGGCAGCACCCGCAGCCCGGACTCCGGGTCGTGCAGCACCGCCGGCTCCGCGGGCGCGTCCGTCGTCCCCTCGTCCGGCTCCGGCTCCAGCCGCAGCAGCCGTACGACACGCTCGGCGGCCACCACGCCCCGGCCGATCTGGTAGCCGCTCTCCACGAGGAACGCCACCGGGCCCACCAGCACCGCGACATAGCCGTACACGGACACCAACTCGCCCACCGTGATCTGCCCCTGGGCGGCGAGCCGGGCCGCCAGCCACGTCACCACGGCGAGGAACAGCGTCGGCAGCCCCACGCCGAGCGCCTGGAGCCAGCTGGTCACCGCCCCGACCCGGTAGCCCTGCTCCCGCAGCAGCCCCGAGTCCCGCCGGAACGCGTCGGAGAACAGCCCCTTGCCGCCGAGGCCGTTGAGGACCCGCAGTCCGCCCGCGAGGTCACCGATCCGCGCGGTCAGCACGCCCTGCCGCTCCCGGTACTCCGACTCCACCGCCCGCAACCGTCCGAGCAGCGGCCCGACGAGCCCGGCCATCACCGGCACCCCGAGCAGCACCACGACCGCGAGCTGCGCGGAGACCGACAGCAGCAGCCCGGCGACCACGCAGTACGCGACGACCGCGCCGACGCCGGGCCCGACGACCGTCAGCGACTGACTGATCGTCTGCACGTCGCCCACGCCGATCGTGACGACCTCCCCGGCCCCGGCCCGCCGCGGCAGCGCCGCCCCGAGCCGCACCGCCTGCCCGACGACCACCTTCACCGTGCGGAAGTTGGCGTCCATCCGCACCCGGGTCATCGTGCGGTGCCGCATGATGCTCAGCCACGAGTTGAACGCCCCGATCACGACGATGGCCCCGCACCACCCGGCCAGCGCCCCCAGGTCCTTGCCTTCCAGCCCCTGGTCGACGGCCCGTGCCATCAGAAACGGTGTCGCCGCCAACAGCACCATCCAGACGCTGGCCAGCACCGCCCCGGTCACCGACCGCCACGGCTGCCGCATCACCAGCCACCACAGATACCCGGCCCCGCCCCGACACTCGGGTGTCCCGGGATCCTCGTACGCGTCGATCAACGCTCCTCCTGGAGACTCACGCCAGGCTGTCCCGCCACGCCCGGTGCAGATCCGCGAACCGGCCCGTGCCCGCGATCAGTTCGGCCGGGGTGCCGTCCTCGACGATCCGGCCGTGCTCCATGACCAGGACCCGGTCGGCGATCTCGACGGTGGACAGCCGGTGCGCGATCACGACCGCCGTACGGCCCCTCAGCACCGTCGCCATCGCGCGCTGCACGGCCCGCTCCCCGGGGATGTCCAGCGAGCTGGTCGCCTCGTCGAGGATCAGCACCGCCGGGTCGGCCAGCAACGCCCGGGCGAAAGACACGAGTTGACGCTGGCCTGCGGAGATACGGCCGCCCCGCTTGCGGACGTCCGTGTCGTAGCCGTCGGGCAGCGCGCTGATGAACTCGTGCGCGCCGATCGCCTTCGCCGCCCGCTCGATCTCCTCCCGACTCGCGTCCGGCCGCCCGATCGCGATGTTCTCGGCGACCGTGCCGGAGAACAGGAACGCCTCCTGCGTCACCATCACCACCCCGCGCCGCAGTTCCGGCACGGCCAGCTCGCGCAGGTCGACCCCGTCGAGCAGCACCCGGCCCTCGGAGGGGTCGTAGAAGCGGGCGAGCAGCTTGGCCAGCGTGGACTTGCCCGCGCCCGTCGAGCCGACGACCGCGACGGTCTGCCCGGCCGGCAGGTTCAGGTCGAAGCGGGGGAGCACCTCGCCACCGGTGCGGTAGGTGAACCGGACGCCGTCGAAGACGACCTCACGGCCGGGGTGCTCGCCCGGCAGCGGCGGCAGCTCCTTCGGCGCCGACGGCTCCGGCACGGACGGCGTCTGCGCCAGCAGCCCCGCGATCTTCTCCAGCGAGGCCGCCGCCGAGTGGTACGAGTTCAGGAACATCCCGAGCCGGTCTATCGGGTCGTACAGCCGCCGCAGGTACAGCACCGCCGCCGCCAGCACTCCCAGCGCCAGCGAGCCGTCCGCCACCCGGTAGGCGCCCCACAGCACGATCGCCGCGACGGCCGTGTTGGCGACCAGCCGCGAGCCGACGACATAGCGCGCCATCTCCAGCAGGGCGTCGCCGTTGGTCCGCTCGTGCCGCCGGTTCAGCACCTGGAACGCCTCGTCGTTGACGGCCTCCCGGCGGAACGCGCGCACCGGGCGGATGCCGTTCATCGTCTCGACGAACCTGACGATGACCGCGGCGATCGCGGTCGACCGCTTCGTGTAGACCCGCCCGGCCCGCCGCCGGTACATCCGCACCAGCAGGTAGAGCGGCACGAACGAGGCCACCGCCACCGCGCCGAGCCCCAGGTCCAGCCAGAGCAGCATGGCCGAGATGTAGACGAAGGACAGGACGACGGTCACGAGCTCCTGCAACCCCTCGTTGAGGAGCTCGCGCAGCGACTCCACGTCCGTCGTGGAGCGGGAGATGAGCCGGCCCGAGGTGTAGCGCTCGTGGAAGTCGACGCTCAGCGCCTGCGCATGGCGGAAGATCCGGCCGCGCAGGTCGAGCAGTACGTCCTGGTTGACGCGCGCGGAGGCGACGATGAACGCGTACTGGAGCCCGCCGGACGCCACCGCGCACAGCAGATAGCCCACGGCCACCGCGATCAGCGGACCGTGGTCGTGGGCCCGGAACGCCGGTACGGCCCGGTCGATCGCGTACGCCACCAGCAGCGGGCCCGCCTGGACGGCTGCCTGCTGGAGCAGCAGCAGGAGCGTGGTGACGGTGACGCGCGCCTTCATCGGCGCGAGCAGCGAACGCAGCAGGGCGGACGTGGCGCCGGGCGGGGTGGGCAGGACGTCCCGGTCGAAGGGGTCGCCGGTGTTCTCGGAGTGCGGAACTTCCTGGCCGTCGTCGGTGGGGACAGGAGAGGTCGACGTGGTGGACGTGGTCATCGCTCGTCCCCTTGCTGTCCGGCCTGCTCGCCGGACATGAGATGGGCGTACTCGGCGTTCGTGCGCAGCAGTTCGTGATGGGTGCCGACGGCGGCGATCCGGCCGTCGGACAGCAGGGCGACGCGGTCGGCGAGCAGCACGGTGGACGGGCGGTGCGCCACGATCAGTGCCGTGGTGTCGGCGAGCACCCGGCGCAGGGCGGCCTCCACGGCGGCCTCCGTGTGGACGTCGAGCGCGGAGAGCGGGTCGTCCAGGACGAGGAACTCCGGCTTGCCGACGACCGCGCGGGCCAGCGCGAGGCGCTGGCGCTGGCCGCCCGACAGACTGAGTCCCTGCTCGCCGACCTGCGTCCCAGTCCCCTGCGGCAGCGCGAACGCGAAGTCGGCCTGCGCGACGGAGAGCGCCCGCTCCAACTCCTGGGGACCGGCTCCGTCCCCGGCCCCCATGAGGACGTTCTCCCCGACACTCGCGGAGAAGAGGGTGGGTTCCTCGAAGGCGACCGCGACTCGGGTGCGCAGCGCCCGTCTGGGCATCGCGGAGATGTCCTCGCCGTCGAGCGTGATCCGCCCCGCGGTGACCTCGTGCAACCGGGGCACGAGCGCGGTGAGCGTGGTCTTGCCGCTCCCGGTCGCACCGACCAGGGCCATGGACTCCCCGGGCCGGATGTGGAGATCGACGCGATCGAGGACGGGAGGGGAGTCCGAGGGGGCGTCGGGGTAGCGGAAGGTAACGTTGTCGAAGCGGAGTCCGGTGCGCTCGGCGTCCGTCGAACGGGTGCCCGCGGCGGTCTCGGCCTCCGGCTCCTCGTCCATCACCTCGAAGTACCGCTCCGTCGCCGTCGCCGCCTCCTGACTCATCGCCAGCAGGAACCCGATCGAGTCCACCGGCCACCGCAGAGCCAGCGCCGTCGACAAGAACGCGACCAACGTGCCCGCCGACAGGTCCCCGTCCGCGACCTGCACGGTCCCCAGCACCAGCGCCGCCCCGATGGCGACCTCCGGCAGCGTCACGATGACGCCCCAGATCGCCGCCAGCAGCCGCGCCTTGCGCAGCTCCGTCCCGCGCAGCGTCCGCGTCAGCTCCCGGAAGGCCCGCGCCTGGCTCCGGTGCCGTCCGAACCCCTTGATGATGCGGATGCCGAGCACGCTCTCCTCGACGACCGTCGTCAGATCACCGACCTGGTCCTGGGCACGCCGCGCCACCTGGGCGTACCGCTTCTCGAAGACCACGCAGGTCACCATCACCGGCACGGCGGGCCCCAGGATCACCAGCCCCAGCGTCCAGTCCTGCGCCAGCATGATCAGCACACCGACGAGGATCGTCACCCCGTTGACCAGCAGGAACGTCAGCGGGAAGGCGAGGAACATACGCAGCAGCATCAGATCCGTGGTCGCCCGGGACAACAGCTGCCCCGAGGCCCACCGGTCGTGGAAGGCGACCGGCAGCCGCTGGAGACGGCGGTAGAGATCTGCCCGCATCTCCGCCTCCACGTGCGACAACGGCCGCGCCACCAGCCACCGCCGGGCCCCGAACAGCAGCGCCTCCGCGAACCCGAGCAGCAGCAGGTACAGCGCTCCGAGCCGGACGCCCGCCGGATCCCGGTCGGCGACCGGCCCGTCGACCATCCACTTCAGGACGAGCGGGATCACCAGCCCCACACAGGAGGCGAGGACCGCCACGAACGCGGCGGCGGACAGCCGCACCCGCACGGGCCGTACGTACGGCCACAGGCGCAGCAACGTCCGTACGGCGGACCGGTCCTTGGTGGGTGCAGGTTTCGTCGGCATCACGGGCGAGCCTACGGATCGGCACTGACATCGCCCACCGAGTTTCGACCGGGCCCGACTCCTCCGCTGGTCCTACGACCTGCGCGTTCGGGCGACCGAACCCGATGTCACGGCGTGCGCCACCGTCAACCGATCGGCCGAAGCCCGAACCCACCGCGCCGGGCTGGTCAGGAGGCGGGATAGGGCAGCAGGCCGCCCGCGATCCGCTCCCACGACGCCTTCAGCTCGGCGAGCAACTCCGGCTCGTCGGGGGCGCGGTCGGCCTGTTCGCGGGTGTCGGCGGCCAGGTTGTAGAGGTGATCGGTCTTGTTCGCGTCCTGGTAGTACTTCCAGTCACCGCGCCTGAGTGCCCGGTTGGCCCGCACCCGCCAGAACAGGTCCCGCTCGGGCGGCTTGTCGCCCCGCAGCAGGTACCCGGCGAGGCTCGTGCCGTCCAGCGGGTACGCCGGGTCGGGCCGGGCGCCGCCCAGCTCCAGCAGCGTCGCCGTCCAGTCGGGGGAGAAGTTCGGCTCGTGGCTGACCTGGTGGCCGTCGATCCGCGCCGGCCAGCGCACGATCGCCGGCACCCGGATACCGCCCTCCAGAAGCACGAACTTCTGACCACTGAGCGGCCAGTTGTAGGAGAAGCGCTCACCGCCGTTGTCGCTGGCGAACAACACCAGCGTGTTCTCCTCCTGCCCGGAGCGGCGCAGCGCGTCCAGGACCTCGCCGACGGCCGCGTCCAGGCTCTCCACCATCTGCGTGTACTTGGCGACCGAGCCGCCGTCGTAGTGGTTGAGCGCCCTGCTGACCTCGGCCTGACTCTTCGCGGCCCGGATCTTCGCCGCGATCTCGGCGCCCGTCTCGGCGTCGTCCGCGGCGAGCCACGGCCAGTGCGGGGTGGTGAAGTTGAGGTTCAGCAGCCACGGCCTGTCGTGGTCCCGGCCGACGTACTCGACGGCCCGCTCGGTCAGGACATCCGTGTAGTAGCGCAGGTCCTGGTACTCGGCGTCCCCCTCGTAGAGGTCGTGGTCGCCGAGCTGGCCCAGCTTGGAGAAGTACTCCAGCACGCCCCCGTGGTTGCCGAAGAACTCGTCCCAGCCCGACTTGGTGGGGCTGTAGTCGGGCAGCCAGCCGCAGTGCCACTTGCCGATGAGCGCGGTGGCGTAGCCCGCCTTCTTCAGCAGGGAGGCCAGGGTGGGGTGGTTCGGGTCGAGCCCCTGCGTCCGGTCGGCGATGGGCTCCGCGAGCCCGCCCTTCGTACGGCCCGGGTAGCGGCCGGTGTAGAGGCTGAACCGGGTCGGTGAGCAGGTCGCCGACCCCGAGTAGGCGTCGGTGAACCGCACGCCCTGCCGGGCCAGCCGGTCCAGGTGCGGCGTCCTGATGTGCGGGGCGCCGTACGAGGAGAGGTCGGCCCAGCCGAGGTCGTCGCCGAGGATGACGAGGAGGTTGGGGCGCTTGCCGGAGGCGGTGGCGGTACGGGCCTTGAAGGGCCGTTCGGCGGGGGCGGCTTCGACGGCCTCGGCGGCGGTCGTCGTCGCGGCGACGGCGGTCACGGCGCCGCCGCCGACGAGACCACCGAAGGCACGGCGGGATATCTCAGGCATGCGTCTCAGTCGATCAGCGTGCCGATCTCATGGCCAGGAAACACCGGGAGAGTTCATGGCCCTGAAACGTTGCCTCAGCCCACCACCCTCAGCCCACCACCCGCAGCAGCAGCACCGCCCGCGCCGGCATCGTGATCGCCGCCCCTGCCCGGTGTTCCACGCCCGGTGCCCCGGCCTGCTCCTCCCGTGACGTGTCGACGACCACCTCGTACCGGTCCGCCCAGGGCGGCCCCGGCAGCACGAAGCGCACCGGCCGGTCCCCGGCGTGCAGCACCGCGAGGAAACTGTCGTCGAGGATCGCCTCCCCGCGCTCGTCCCGGCCGGGGATGTCCCGCCCGGACAGGTACATCCCGAGCGTGGCCGCCGGCGCGTACCAGTCCCGTTCCGTCATCTCCGTGCCCCGCGCGGTGAACCAGGCCAGGTCCCGCAGCCCGTCCGCCGACTGCGCCCGTCCGGAGAAGAACGCCCGGCGGCGCAGCACGGGATGACGGTGGCGCAGCGCGATCAGCCGGGAGGTCAGGTCGAACAGCGCCTTCCAGCCCGGCTCCTCAAGGAGCCCCCAGTCCACCCAGCTGATCTCGTTGTCCTGGCAGTACGCGTTGTTGTTGCCGCCCTGGGTGCGCCCCAGCTCGTCGCCCGCGACCAGCATCGGCACGCCGGTCGACAACAGCAGCGTGGTCAGCAGGTTCCGCAGCTGGCGCCGCCGCAGCGCCCCTATGCGCTCGTCGTCGGTATCGCCCTCGGCCCCGCCGTTCCACGACCGGTTGTCGTCCGTGCCGTCCCGGTTGGCCTCGCCGTTGGCCTCGTTGTGCTTGCGCTCGTACGACACCAGGTCGCGCAGGGTGAAACCGTCGTGCGCGGTGACAAAGTTGACCGACGCGTACGGCCGCCGCCCGCCCCAGGCGTACAGGTCGCTCGACCCCGACAGCCGGTACCCCATCTCCCGCACATCCGGCAGGGCGTGCCGCCAGAAGTCGCGCACGGCGTTGCGGTAGCGGTCGTTCCACTCCGTCCACAGAGGCGGGAAGGCGCCCACCTGGTAGCCGCCGGAGCCCACGTCCCACGGCTCGGCGATCAGCTTCACCCGCCGCAGCACCGGATCCTGGGCGATGACGGCGAGGAAAGGGGACAGCATGTCGACGTCGTGCATGGAGCGGGCCAGCGCGGCCGCAAGGTCGAAGCGGAAGCCGTCCACGCCCATCTCCGTCACCCAGTAGCGCAGCGAGTCGGTGATCAGACGCAGCACGTGCGGCTGGACCACGTGCAGGGTGTTGCCGCAGCCCGTGTAGTCGGCGAAGCGGCGGGCGTCCGACTGGAGGCGGTAGTAGCCGCGGTTGTCGATGCCCTTCAGCGACAGCGTGGGGCCCAGCTCGCCCGCCTCCGCCGTGTGGTTGTAGACCACGTCGAGGACGACCTCGATCCCGGCCGCGTGCAGGGCGCGCACCATCCGCTTGAACTCGCCGACCTGCTGGCCCGTCGTCCCCGAGGCGGCGTACCCGGCGTGCGGGGCGAAATAGCCTATGGAGTTGTAGCCCCAGTAGTTGCGCAGGCCCCGGCGCAGCAGGTGGTCCTCGTGCGCGAACTGGTGCACCGGCAGCAGCTCGACGGCCGTCACGCCCAGCTTCACCAGGTACTCGATCGCCGCAGGGTGCGCCAGACCGGCGTACGTGCCGCGCAGCTCCTCGGGTATACCGGGGTGCAGCTTGGTGAAGCCCCGTACGTGCAGCTCGTAGATGACCGAGTCCGCCCACGGCGTCTTGGGCCGGCGGTCGTCCATCCACTCGTCGTCGGGGGCGTCGTCGTGGACCACGACACCCTTCGGGACGTACGGCGCCGAGTCACGGTCGTCGCGCACGGTGTCGGCCACCTGCTGCTCCGGCCAGTCCCGGACGTGCCCGTACACCTCCGGCGGCAGCCGGCTGTAATCATTTCCCTTGGCGCCGTCCACCGCGCGCGCGTACGGGTCGAGGAGCAGCTTCGCCGGGTTCCAGCGGGCGCCGGTCCACGGGTCCCAGCGGCCGTGCACCCGGTAGCCGTAGCGCCGGCCCGGCATCACGCCCGGCACGAAGCCGTGCCAGATCTCGTGCGTCAGTTCGGTCAGTCGCGCCCGGGTCTCCCGCCCCCGTTCGTCGAACAGGCACAGCTCGACCGCCTCGGCCCCGCCCGCCCACAGCGCGAAGTTGGTGCCCGCCACTCCGTCCGGGCCGACCCGGAAGCGGGCGCCCAGCGGCATCGACGTACCCGGCCACACGGGCACGGCGGGCGGCGGTGCGGCGCGGCGCGCGCCGTTCACGACGACGGCGGGGCGTTCGCCCTCGGCCACCGCCTCCTGTTCGGCTGCGCTCGACACTGGTCAGCCTCCCGCGGCTCGTGGTCCCGGGATGGGAGGGGGCACACCACCCCGCCCCCAGGAGCCGGCTCGTGAGCACGGGCGCGGCTCCCCATCACGTCGTCCTTCCCACTGTTCTGCCCAGCACATGGGTCGCACTCACGTTTCCCTGAGGCGGGCCCGCTCGTTGGGGATCACGTGAGGCGAGTTCAAGGGCGCGCACGGCGCGCGAGGGCCGTGCTGGCCGCCGTAGTGACATGGGCAGGACTGCTGGCCGGGGCCACCGGCTGCACAGCGGACCCCGGAGGGAGCGACGCGGGCGGGGTGTTCGGCAAGGGGCCGGCGCCCGAGGAGGTCATCAAGGTCTCCCCGGGCGACGGCCGGAAGGGCGTACGCCCCGACCGGGCGCTGCGCATCCGGGTGCCCGGCGGGAGCCTGGAGTCGGTGAAGGTCGTCAGGTCGCGCGACGCGCAGGACACCCCGGTGCCCGGGCGGATCTCCGCGGACGGCACCAGCTGGGCGCCCGACGAGAAACGGCTCGCGCTCGCCGCCCGGTACACGATCGACGTGGTCGCCCTGGACGACGAGGGCCGCCGCTCGGCCCGGCACACCACGTTCACGACGCAGGTGCCCGACGAGCGCTTCATCGGATACGTCAGCCCCGAGAACCGCTCCACCGTCGGCACCGGGATGATCGTCTCCCTGGAGTTCAACCGGGAGATCACCGACCGTGCCGCCGTCGAACGCGCCGTGCGGGTCACCGCGAAACCGGCCGTCGAGGTCCGGCCGCACTGGTTCGGCACCTCCCGCCTCGACTTCCGCCCCGAGCGCTACTGGCAGCCCGGCACCCGGGTCACCGTCGCCCTGAACCTCCGGGACGTCGAAGGGGCGAAGGGCGTCTACGGGTTGCAGGAGAAGACGTTCTCCTTCACCGTCGGCCGCCACCAGGCCTCGCTCGTCGACGCGGCCAAGCACACCATGGAGGTGCGCCGCGACGGCGAAGTCCTCGCCACGGTGCCCATCACGGCGGGCGCCCCCAAGACGACGACGTACAACGGGAAGATGGTCGTCACCGAGATGTTCGAGCTGACCCGGATGAACGGCGCCACGGTCGGCTTCAAGAAGAAGAACGGCAAGGGCGAGTACGACATCCCGGACGTCCCGCACGCCATGCGGCTCACCGACTCCGGCACCTTCCTGCACGGCAACTACTGGGCGCCGGACGCCTTCGGCCGGGTCAACGTCAGCCACGGCTGCGTCGGCCTCAGGGACGTCAAGGGCGGAAGCGCGGACACGCCCGCGGGCTGGTTCTTCGACCGCAGCCTCATCGGCGACGTCATCGAGGTCGTCAACAGCAAGGACAAAGAGGTCGCTCCAGACAACGGGCTCGGAGGCTGGAATATGGGTTGGAACGAGTGGAAGGCGGGCAGTGCGCTGAAGTAACCCCCCAGGGGGGAGGCTTGCACGAAGTTTCTGATCAAGTTGGGACTGAACGGTGACAATCTTGGACCGCCCGGGCCCCTGACCTTGTGGTTAATATGCGCCAGGCGCGCGGGGACGCGCCGGCGTGTGGGCCTGACCGGGCCCGGGGGAGGGGAGAGCAGAGTTGAACGTGCGACCGATATCGGGGGCGTCGGTTGACGCGCGCGGGCGTGGCCGCAGCAAGGGGGTCCTGGCGCTGATACTCGGCGCCCTGCTGCTCGCGGTCACCGCGTGCGGCGGGGGCGACTCGGACTCGGGATCCAGCGGGGGGAAGGGCAAGGACAAGGACGCGTCCGCGCAGAGCAAGCAGTCGGAGGCGGTCGTCACGATCGCCCCGAAGGACGGCACCAAGTCCGTCGACACCAACGGCGCCCTCAAGGTCAGCGCCGCCAAGGGGAAGCTGACCTCGGTCGAGGTCAAGAACGCCAAGGGCGAGAAGGTCGACGGGAAGATATCCGCCGACGGTGCCGGCTGGACGCCGGCCACGCACCTGGCCGCCGCCACCACGTACAAGGTGCACGCGGTCGCGAAGGACTCCGAGGGCCGCACGGCCGCCGAGGACGCCTCCTTCACGACCCTCACCCCGCAGAACACCTTCATCGGCGCCTTCACCCCCGAGGACGGCTCCACGGTCGGCGTGGGCATGCCGTTCTCCCTCCGCTTCACCCGGGGCATCACCAAGCCCGAGGACGTCGAGAAGGCCGTCACCATCAAGACCGAGCCGGCCGTCGAGGTCGAGGGCCACTGGTTCGGCAACGACCGTCTCGACTTCCGGCCCGAGAAGTACTGGAAGTCCGGCACCAAGGTCACCGTGAACCTCAACCTGGACGGCGTCGAGGGTCGCCCCGGCGTCTACGGCGAGCAGGACAAGACCGTCTCCTTCACCATCGGCCGCGAGCAGGTCTCCGTCGTCGACGTCGACAAGCTCACGATGAAGGTCCAGCGGGACGGCAAGGTCATCAAGACCATCCCCGTCACCACCGGCAAGCCCGGCATGGAGACCTGGAACGGCCAGATGGTCATCAGCGAGAAGCTCAAGGTGACCCGCATGAACGGCGAGACGGTCGGCTACGGCGGCGAATACGACATCAAGGACGTCCCGAACGCCATGCGCCTGACCACCTCCGGCACCTTCCTGCACGGCAACTACTGGGGTGGCGGC
Source organism: Streptomyces sp. NPDC002888 (assembly GCF_042888465.1). Lineage (NCBI taxonomy): Bacteria > Bacillati > Actinomycetota > Actinomycetes > Kitasatosporales > Streptomycetaceae > Streptomyces > Streptomyces sp. NPDC002888. Next base: position 23,686 of record NZ_JBIAPU010000005.1, read on the forward strand.
GCCTTCGGCAACTACAACGCCAGCCACGGCTGCATCGGCCTGCGCGACGTCCGCGGCGGCTACGACGGCGGCACGCCGGCCGCCTGGTTCTTCAACCGCTCCATGGTCGGCGACGTGGTCGTCGTCAAGAACTCCAACGACCGGACCGTCGACCCGGACAACGGGCTCAACGGCTGGAACATGTCGTGGGAGAAGTGGAAGGCGTGAGCCTGTCCTGACGCGAGTCCGACGTGAGCGGCCCCGGTGTGAGGTAAGGCACCGGGGCCGTTGCCGTTGGCCACGGTGCTGTGTCTGCCTGGGGGACAACCCCCAGACCCCCGGCCGAGTGTGAGCGACCGCACCCCACCAGGTCCCGTTAGCCCCCGTTAACCTGCCTGCATGACCGTGAATCTCGAAGTAGCCGAGGGTGTCGGCACGCTGCGTCTCGACCGCCCGCCCATGAACGCGCTGGACATCGCCACCCAGGACCGTCTCAAGGAGCTCGCCGAGGAGGCCACGCGCCGTGACGACGTGCGGGCCGTGGTGGTCTACGGCGGCGAGAAGGTGTTCGCGGCGGGCGCGGACATCAAGGAGATGCAGGCCATGGACCACGCGGCGATGATCGTGCGCGCCCGTGCCCTGCAGGACTCGTTCACGGCCGTGGCCCGCATCCCCAAGCCGGTGGTCGCGGCCGTCACGGGCTACGCGCTGGGCGGGGGCTGCGAACTCGCCCTCTGTGCCGACTTCCGCATCGCCGCGGACAACGCCAAGCTCGGCCAGCCGGAGATCCTGCTCGGCCTGATCCCGGGCGCGGGCGGCACCCAGCGCCTGTCCCGCCTGGTCGGCCCGTCCAAGGCCAAGGACCTGATCTTCACCGGGCGGATGGTCAAGGCCGACGAGGCGCTGACGCTGGGCCTGGTGGACCGGGTGGTCCCGGCCGCCGAGGTCTACGAGCAGGCGCACGCGTGGGCCGCGAAGCTGGCGCAGGGCCCCGCGATCGCGCTGCGCGCGGCGAAGGAGGCGATCGACACGGGCCTGGAGACGGACATCGAGACGGGCCTCGCGGTGGAAAGGAACTGGTTCGCGGGCCTGTTCGCGACGGAGGACCGGGAGCGCGGAATGCGCAGTTTCGTCGAGGAGGGCCCGGGCAAGGCGAAGTTCCTCTGAGTTTGTGAAAATCCGCCGATTCACTTGCAATTGACGGAGTGCCTGATCCGGGTCCCTCGATGGGGCGGTTTATGGGAACCTTAAGGCGACCTTAAGCCTGCCTTGTCGAGGGAGTTCGTCGATTGCCTCCGGTGGAGCCGTCGTCGCAGGTCAGCGGGGATTTATCGGGCCCCGAAATGCCGTTGGCACATGTCAACCGCATCGCGTGGAGCGGCGGCTTCCAGGGGGCGCATTCCGCCGGAACGGCCCCGGAGGGTACGCGTGACGGCCATGATGGGGGCATGGCGGGGCTGGAGGGTATCGAACAGCCGCGGGGGCACGGGCGTGTGGCCGCGGCGCGCTGGTCGCCGACGGTGGAGGACGAACGGGCGCTCAAGGCAATCGAGTTGTTCGGCAATCCCACGGAGGCGGAGGTTCCGCTGCCGTCCCGCCCCGAGTCGGCGGCCACGGCCCGCCGACTGGCCCAGGTGGTCGTCCTGCGTCAGTGGGGCCTGACCCCGAAGATGACGGAAGACGCTGTGTTACTCGTCTCCGAGCTCGTCGGCAATGCCGTACGCCACACCGGCGCCCGGGTCTTCGGCCTCCGTATGCGACGCCGCCGCGGCTGGATCCGCGTCGAGGTCCGCGATCCCTCGCGCGGGCTGCCGTGTCTGATGCCGGTTCAGGATCTGGACATCAGCGGGCGGGGGCTTTTCCTCGTCGACAAGCTCTCCGACCGGTGGGGCGTCGACCTGCTGCCGCGCGGCAAGACGACGTGGTTCGAGATGCGGGTCGCCGACCGCTGACGCGCGGGCGCCCTCCGCGCGGGCGCCACCCCGGACGACGGGCCGCCAATCGGATCAATCGCCCCATTCGCGGCAAAGCACCCCTTAAATGGTGCGGGTGACCACGACCGACCGCCGTACGGCGCTTCGCGCGGGAGCCTGCCTCGCCGCCGCGGGCGCGCTCGCCGCAGGGTGTGCCACGCACGGCGCCGTCGCCCACCCCGAACGGGCCGGGAGCACCACACCGCCCACCGACCGGGCCAGGGCCGCCTCACCGCCCGCGCCCGCCACCGCGACCCCAGCCCCTACTCCCCGCCTGTTCCCCCACGCGGCGGCCCAGATCACCCACGGCCCCCGCGACCGCCCCCGCGTCGCCCTCACCTGCCACGGCCAGGGGGACCCCGAGCTCGCCCGCGCCCTCCTCGCCGCCGCGGAGACCCACGGCGCGCGGCTGACCGTCCTGGCCGTCGGCAGCTGGCTGGACGCACACCCCGAGCTCGCCCGCCGCATCCTCGACGGCGGCCACGACCTCGGCAACCACACCCAGCGTCACCTCGACGTCAACGCCATGTCCGAGGCGGAGGCCGAGCGGGAGATCATCGACTGCGCACAGCGGCTGCGGCGGCTCACCGGCTCCATCGGCACCTGGTTCCGCCCCTCCCGCGCCGCCCGCGCCTCCCCGCTCGTGGAGCGGCTGGCCCGAGCCGCGGGCTACCCGCACGTCCTGTCGTACGACGTCGACTCCCTCGACTTCACCGCACCCGGCGCCCCCGCCGTCGCCCGCAAGGTCCTCGGCGAGATCCGCAACGGGTCCGTGGTGAGCCTGCACCTCGGGTACGCGGACACGGTCGCCGCCCTCCCCGCCGTACTGGAAGAACTCGACCGCCGCGGACTGCGCGCGGTGACCACCACGGAGCTGATCGGCTGATGCACCGCCACCTCGTGAAGCGCACCCTCCTCGCCGGTGCCGTCCTCGTCGCCCTCGCCGCCTGCGGCACCGAGTCCAAGGACCGGCCGGACGAGGCCCGCGCCACCAAGGCGGCCGTACCGGCACCGCCGAAGAAGAAGCAGGTCCAGGGCCTGCCCGGTATGCCGCCCGTCCTCGACCCCGAGGACGTCTACGCGGCCGACCGCCCGGGCCGGCTGTCCCCGGTGGTCAAGGACTTCCCGTCGCGGGTCTACGTCCCCAACACCGAGTCCGACACCGTCACCGTCATCGACCCGAAGACGTACGAGATCATCGACACCCTCCACGTGGGCCGCCAGCCCCAGCACGTCGTACCGTCCTGGGACCTGAAGACCCTGTGGGTCAACAACAACCGCGGCCACACCCTCACCCCCATCGACCCCAGGACGGGGAAGGCGGGCAAGGCGGTGGAGGTGCACGACCCGTACAACCTCTACTTCACACCGAACGGCAAGTACGCCGTCGTGATGGCGTCCCTCGACCGCGAGCTGGTCTTCCGCGACCCGCACACCATGGAGCGGAAGAAGACCGTCCCGGTCTCCTGTTACGGCGTCAACCACGCCGACTTCTCCCTCGACGGCCGCTACTTCATCGTCTCCTGCGAGTTCAGCGGTGAACTGCTCAAGGTCGACACGGAGAAGATGACGGTCGTCGGCCAGCAGAAGCTGCCCTTCGAGGGCGCCATGCCGCAGGACGTGAAGGTCTCGCCGGACGGGAAGCGGTTCTACGTCGCAGACATGATGGCCCACGGCATGTGGGTGCTCGACGGAGACACGTTCTCCAAGCCGACCCTCCTGCCCACCGGCAAGGGCTGCCACGGGCTGTACGTCAGCCGGGACTCCCGCGAGATGTACGTCTCCAACCGCGGTGAGGGCACGATCTCCGTCTTCGACTTCACGCAGAACAAGCTGACCAAGAAGTGGCACCTGCCCGACGGCGGCAGCCCCGACATGGGCGGTGTCTCGTCCGACGGCAAGGTTTTGTGGCTGTCGGGCCGTTACAACGCCGAGGTGTACGCCATCGACACCCGCACCGGCACCCAGCTCGCCCGCATCCCCGTCGGCGGCGGCCCGCACGGCCTCTCCGTCTACCCGCAGCCGGGCCGCTACTCGCTCGGCCACACCGGCATCTTCCGCTGACGCACGGTCAGTTGACACGCCGCCGGACGGGTGACGGTCCCCGGCTTGCCGCCCCGCAGCCGGGATCGTGCCTCGCATGATCACAACTCGCCTGCGGCGGCGGGCCGCTGCCGCCGTCCTGTCCCTCGCGGCCGTCCTCACCACGACGGCCGTGTCCGACGCCCGACCCGCCCAGCCCGCTCGACCCGCCCAGCCCGCCAGGGCCGCCGCGGCCCCGGCCTGCCCCCAGTTCGACGACCCGGTCAAGGCCGCCGTCGACCGCCGCGTCGACGTCGCCCGGATCACCCCGAAGCCGGTGTGGCGCAAGACCTGCGGCACGCTCTACCGCAGCGACGGCCGCGGCCCCGACATCGTCTTCGAGAAGGGCTTCCACCCGAAGGACGTCATCGACGGCCAGTACGACATCGAGCAGTACGTCCTGGTCAACCAGCCCTCCCCGTACGTGTCGACGACGTACGACCACGACCTGTACAAGACGTGGTGGAAGTCGGGCTACAACTACTACATCGACGCCCCCGGCGGAGTCGACGTCAACAAGACCATCGGCGACACCCACCGCTGGGCCGACCAGGTCGAGGTCGCCTTCCCCGGCGGTATCGACCGGAAGTACATCATCGGCGTCTGTCCGGTGAACAAGACGACCAAGGTCGAGATCATGAGCGGCTGTCAGAGCAATCCGCACTTCGAGGCCTGGCACTGAGCAGCGCCTCCGCCCCCACCGGGCGGTAGCCGGCCGCCTGGAACGCCCGCATGCTGCGGGCGTTCCCCGGCGCGACCTGCGCCCACAGCGGCTCGGCGACGAGATGGCGGGCCGCGGTCACCAGCGACCGCCCCAGCCCCCGGTGCCGTACGTCCTCGTCGATCTCGACCGACACCTCCAGCCGGCCGGCGACCCCGCGCCCCACCACCAGCACCCCGCCCTCGGCGGTCCAGACGCGCACGTCGTCACGGCGTCGGCGGGCGTAGACCACGCGGGGATGCCCGGCGTCCTCGATCTCCCGCAGCGCGAGCGGCGGGCCGCCCGGCAGCGGGGAGCCGACCAGGACCGCGTCGACGGTCTCGCAGGTGCGTCCCGTGCGCTCCAGGAGGGCCGCATGGAACCGCGGGTTCATGGGCGCGGCCAGCGCGTCGCACTCCACCGCCGCCAGCGTCTCGCGCACCCACCGGGGATCCTCGTCGGTGAAGACGACGGCGTGCGCGGTGAAGGCGACGACCCCCGCGTCCCGGGGGGAGTGCTGCGGCACCACGGTCGTGCCGCCGTCCGCCGGCGGGAAGACACCCCGCGCCGCCGCGTCGAGAATGTCCCGCAAGGTCTCCGCCACGACCGGGCTCCCGCTCCTTGAGTCTCCACCCACTGGAGGGTCCAGACTCGCAGACATGATCGAAGACGGCACCGGACTTCTCACCATCGGCGAGCTGGCGCGGACCACCGGACTGACCGTGCGCACCATCCGCTACTGGTCCGACGAGGACGTCCTGGCCCCGGTGGCCCGTTCGGCGGGCGGCTACCGCCTGTACGACGCCGGGTCGGTCGCCCGCCTGGAGCTGATCCGCACCCTGCGCGAGCTGGGCCTCGGCCTGGACGACGTCCGCAGGGTGCTGGCGGGGGAGCGGACGGTCGCGGAGGTCGCGGCGGCGCACGTGGCCGCGCTGGACGCGCAGATCCGCTCGCTGAAGGTGACCCGTGCGGTGCTGTCGTCCGTGGCACGACGCGGTTCGACCGCAGAGGAGACGACATTGATGAACAAGCTGGCACGGCTCTCGGCCGCCGAGCGGAGCCGGATCGTCGAGGACTTCATGGCGGAGGTCTTCGAGGGGCTCGACACGACCGACCCCGACATCCGCCGCCGTCTGCGGTTCGCCCCGGCGGACCTGCCCGACGACCCCACACCCGAGCAGGTGGACGCCTGGGTGGAGCTCGCCGAGCTGATCCAGGACCCGGAGTTCCGGGCGACCATGCGGCGGGCGGTCGAGTTCAACGCGGCGGACCGGGGACCGGACGTGCCGCCGGGCACGTCCCTGTGGTTCATGAGCCGGCTGGTACAGCTGGCCGGCGAGGCGCTGCGCGACGGCGTCGCCCCCGAGGCACCGGAGGCGGGCGACATCCTGGGCGGGCTGCTCGGCGACGCCGACCCGAACGCCGTACTCGAACGCCTGGCGGCCGCCACGACCGCGCAGCTCGCCCGGTACCGGGAACTGTCGGCCGTCGTGAGGGGCCTCGAACCCCAGCCGTCGTACGAGCAGGAGTTCTCCTGGGTGGTCGCTGCGCTGCGGGCCCGCGCGGGCCGTTAATCTGACCTGCGGCAGTAAGCCAGCAAGCCAGTAGAAGTACGACGGAATGGGGCGCATCGGTGGCGGACATCGACGAGGCACGCAAGCAGTTCGAGCGGATCGATACGGACGGTGACGGCTTCATCACCGCTGCCGAGTTCAAGACCGCCCTGGCCCAGCAGGGTGACTGGAACGTCACCGACACGGTCGCCGAGGCGATCATCAAGAGCCGCGACCTGAACGGCGACAAGCTGCTGTCGTTCGACGAGTTCTGGGCTTACCTGAACAAGTGACGCGCACGGAAGGGGGGCGCCCGCTCGGGGCGCCCCCCTTCGTCATGCCCTGAGTCCGTCCGCCCGGTGCTCGATCCGCACGCTCCACCGGCCGCCGTGCCGCTCCAGCGCCAGCGGCAGGTCGAAGCACGTGCCGACCTGGTCACCGGTGAGGACCTCGGCCGCCGGTCCCCGCGCCAGGGTGCGTCCCTCGCGCAGCAGCAGGGCGTGGGTGGTGTGCGGCGGGAGTTCCTCCAGGTGGTGGGTGACCAGGACGGTCGCCAGACGCGGATGGGCCTCGCGCAGGGTGCCCAGCGCGTCGATCAGCCGCTCGCGGCCCGGCAGGTCCAGGCCCGTCGCCGGTTCGTCCAGCAGCAGGAGCCGGGGCTGCGGCATGAGCGCGCGGGCGATCAGGGTCCGGCCGCGCTGACCTTGCGAGAGCGTCGGCCAGCGCGCCTCGCGGTGACTGCTGAGCCCCAGGGTGTCGATCAGGCGGTCGGCCCGGACCCGTTGTCCGGGTGTCGGCCGCCAACGCGGCAGCGGCGCCACGGAGTTGGTCAGCCCGGTCAGGACGACGTCGCGGACGCGCAGCGGTTCGGTGAGCGGGTGACGGGGGTCGACGTGGCCCACGTACGACCTGAGCTCGCGCACGTCGACACGGCCCAGCCGGTGGCCCAGGACGTCCACGGTGCCCCGCGTCGGGTGGACCCGGGCGCCCAGCAGGGCGAGCAGGGTCGACTTGCCGGCGCCGTTGGCCCCGAGGAGGGCCCAGTGCTCGCCGGGGCGCACCGTCAGCGACACCTCCTGGAGGATCGGCCGGCCGTCACGCACCAGGTGGACGTCCTCGGCGCGCAGGACGTCCGTCATCGCGCCGCCCGGTTCACCGCGGACAGGACCGCCCGGACCGAGGCGGCGAGCGTCGAGGAGTCCTCGGCGGCGCCCCAGGCCGTGGCGCCGTTCGCACGGCACTCGGCGTAGGCGACGCCTGCGTCCGCGGCGAAGTCGAGGACGTCCACCGTGAACCCGGCGCCCGCCAGCGCGTCCACGAAGGCGGTGAGGGGGCCGTTGCCGGTGCCCTCGTGGTCGCCGGTGCGGTCGCCGGTCTGGAGGGTGCAGACGAAGCGGTGGACGCCGGGCGCCTCCTGGTGGGTGGACCAGGCGTGGAGCTGGACCTCGCCCTCCGTCAGGTACGCGGCCCGGAACAGCTCGTACAGCTCCTTCGGCGTCGCCTCGCGCCCGCTGCCGTCCGTGGCCTCCTGCACGACCCGCGAGAAGTCGGGCCGCATCCGCTCGGGCAGGTCCAGGCCGTGGTGCGTGCGCAGCAGGTACGCCACTCCGCCCTTGCCCGACTGCGAGTTGACCCGGATCACCGCCTCGTACGACCGGCCCACATCGGCCGGATCGATCGGCAGGTAAGGCACCTCCCACGGCGCCTGCCCCTCCGGCACCCCCAACGCGGCGGCCCTCTCGGCGTGGTGGGCCAGGCCCTTGCTGATCGCGTCCTGGTGGGTGCCCGAGAACGCCGTGTGGACCAGCTCGCCGGCGTACGGGTGCCGTGGGTGCACCGGCAGCCGGTTGCAGTGCTCGACCGTCTCCCGGACCGCGTCGATGTCGCCGAGGTCGACCATGGGATCGACCCCCTGGGCGAAGAGATTGAGGGCCAGCGTCACCAGGTCCACGTTGCCCGTGCGCTCTCCGTTGCCGAACAGGCAGCCCTCCACGCGCTGCGCCCCCGCCAGCACGGCGAGTTCGGCGCAGGCGATGCCGGTGCCACGGTCGTTGTGCGGATGGACGGAGAGGATCACGCAGTCCCGGCGGGCCAGGTTGCGGTGCAGGTACTCGATCTGGTCGGCGTAGACGTTGGGCGTCGCGATCTCGACGGTCGCGGGAAGGTTGTGGGTGACCGGGCGGTCGGGGCTCGCGTCCCACAACTCCGTGAGGCCGTCGCACAGTTCGAGGACGAAGTCCGGCTCGGTGAGGTTGAAGGTCTCCGGGGAGAACTGGAACCGGATTCCGGGAGAGTCGCCCGCCCGGCGCGCCATGTGCGCGGCCGCCTCGCGCACCGTCCGCCACACCTCGCGCCGGTCCCGGCCGAGGACGACGTCCCGCCACACCGGAGAGGTCGCGATGTACAGGTGCACCACCGCCCGCGGCAGCCCCTCGACGGCCTCGAAGGTGCGGTCGATCAACTCCCGCCGGGCCGGGGTGAACACGACCGGCGTGACGTCGTCCGGCACGGCGCCGGTGGTCACCAGATGCCGTACGAAGTCGAAGTCCGTGCGGCTCGCGGAGGGGTAGCCGACCTCGATCTCCTTGAAGCCCATGCCGGTCAGCAGATCGAAGAAGCGGCGCTTGCGGGGCGTGTCCATCGGCTCGGCGAGCGCCTGGTTGCCGTCGCGCAGGTCGACCGGGACCCAGAGCGGGGCGCGCTCGATGCGGGCGGTGGGCCAGGTGCGGTCGGACCCGGTCACGGGCACGTGCACGCGCTCGTGGAAGGGGCGGTAGCGGTGGTGGGGCATGGGGCTGGGGCGTTGCGGGTTCCAGAGGGTCTTCATCGACGGTCGCTGCCTTCGGCTCGGTCGGACGGTGACCGGCAGCACGGCGACCCGCGGCGGGGTGCCGGTCGCTTCAGGCCCCGCCGCGGCAGCCGAGAAGAAGGAGACCGCACAGCGTCATGCCGGTACGCTAACCACACCTCAGGTCCTCAGACAAGTGAGAACGCCTGTGAACGTCGTTGGTCCTCAGACAAGTTGGTGACACTCATGCCGCTCGGCCCCGTTCGTCCCAGTCCTCTGGTCGAACAGGCCGCCGAACAGCTGCGCGAGCAGATCGCCGCAGGCCACTGGCCGGTCGGCACCCGGCTGCCCGGCGAGACCACCCTCGCCAAGGAGCTCGGCGTGGGCCGCTCCACCGTGCGCGAGGCGCTGCGCGCGCTCGCCGGTGCGGGACTCGTACGGCCCCGGCAGGGCTCCGGCGTCTTCGTCGTCGCCACCGAGCCCGTCGAGGACTGGCCGACCCGGCTGCGCCGGGCCGCGGTGAGCGACGTGTACGAGGTGCGCCTGGCGGTCGAGGTGTACGCGGCCCGGCTGGCCGCCCGGCGGCGCACCCCCGAGGACGTCACGGCGATCGAGGCGGCGCTGGCCGGCCGCCGCGCGGCCGCGACGGCCGACGACGCCGCCTTCGTCGACGCGGACATCGCCTTCCACGCGGCCGTCGTCGCCGCCGCGCACAACCCCGTGCTCGCCGACCTGTTCACCGAGTTCACCCCCGTCCTGCGCGAAGGGCTGATCGATCTGCTGACGCTGACCGACGTGCGCGCCCACGACCCGAACACCAGCGACGACGCCCACGCGACCCTGGTCCGAGCCGTCACCGATGGCGACGCGGAGGCCGCGGCGGAAGTGCTGCGCGGGGAACTTGAGGATCCGTTCGCGATGTGAGGCGGCGGTCGGTGCGCCGCCGGGGTCGGGGCTCGTCGGTCACGTGAGACGGGGGTCGGTGTGTCGTCCGGGCCGGGGCCCGTCGGCCAGGTGAGGCGGGGGCCGGTGCCCCGCCCGGGTCGGGGTCCGTCGGTCGCGGGAAGCGGGGTCGGTGAGTCGCCCGGGCCGGGGGCCCGTCGGCCGCGCGCGGCAGGGCCCGGCCCCCCGTTCGCGTCGCCCGAGGTGGGCCTCCGGTCGCGCGTCCCACTGCATTTGTTGCCAGGAGGCGGAATAGCCCACCCGGGACGGCGGTTACTCGGCTCACGACAGCCGTACGCGACACCACCGACCCCCGGAAGGGCGAGGCAGGACATGAAGATCGGCATCATCGGCGCGGGCAACATCGGCGGGAACCTCACCCGGCGGCTCACCGCCCTCGGACACGACGTCTCCGTGGCCAACTCCCGCGGCCCGCACACGCTCACGGAACTGGCCGGGGAAACGGGCGCGACCCCCGTACGGATCGAGGAGGCCGCACGCGGCGCGGAGATCGTCGTGATCGCGATTCCCGAGAAGGCGCTGGCGGATCTGCCGACCGGCGTGCTGGACGGGGCGGCCGACGGCGTCGCCGTCATCGACACCGGCAACTACTACCCGAAGCAGCGGGACGGGAAGATCCTCGCGATCGAGGTCGAGGGCCTCACCGAGAGCCGCTGGACGGAACGCGCCCTCGGCCACCCCGTGATCAAGGCGTTCAACGGCACCTACGCCCAGGACATCCTGGACCGCCCCCGACCGGCCGGCGCCCCCGACCGCATCGCCCTGCCGGTGGCCGGCGACGACGAGGCGGCGAAGGCGGTCGTACGGTCCCTCATAGACGAGCTGGGCTTCGACACGGTCGACGCGGGCGGCCTCGACGACTCCTGGCGCCAGCAGCCCGACACCCCGGTCTACGGCCTGCGCGGCGGTGTGGCGGACGTGACGAAGGCCCTGGCGGAGGCGACACCCGGGCGCAAGCCGGAGTGGCAGGCGTAGCGGCCCGCGTTTCAGACGATGTGCAGGGGCCGGTGCGGTTCGTCCGGCAGCTCGGCCGTCACCGGGTCGCCGGGCCGTACCACGCCCCCACGGACGACGACGCTCATGATCCCGGCCTTGAAGCGGGTCGTCCCGTCCTCGTGCCGCTCGACGACCTTCTTGAGGAGCCCCTTCTGGAAGGCGTCGATCTGCAGACAGGGATTGCGCAGCCCGGTCACCTCGACGACCGCCTCGTCCCCCAGGCGCAGCAGGGTCCCTTCGGGCAGCCCCAGCAGATCGATGCCGCGCGTGGTGACGTTCTCCCCGAGCTGCCCGGCCGCCACCGCGAACCCGGCCTCGCCCACCTCGGCGAACAGCTCCTCGTGGATGAGGTGCACCTGCCGCAGGTTCGGCTGCGTGGGGTCCTGCCGCACCCGGGACCGGTGCTTCACCGTCACCCCCAGGTGCGCGTCCCCCTCCACACCGAGCCCGGCGATCAGCGTGATGCTGTCGCGGTTGGGCTTGGTGAACGAGTACGAAGCGTTGCTGCTGACCGCGCTGACCGTCCCACCCATGCCGCGAGCGTACCCGGTGGCGTTGTCCTGACAGGCGTACGGCCCCGCCACTACGCTGGCACGGACGACGGGGGTGGCGCGGTGGCGGGGAACTGGCAGAGCGCCGACGGCGCCTTCACCCGGGCCACGGCCGACGAGGTCAGATGCGTGCTGTGCCCGTTCCGCTGCCGGCTGCGGGACGGCGAGACCGGCGCCTGCAAGGTACGGCGTCGGCGGGGCGGCTCCGTGCAGACCCTCACCCTCGCCACGACGGTCAAGCACCGGGACGCCGTCGAACGCAAGCCCTTCTACCACTTCAGGCCCGGCAGCACGGTGTTGACGCTGGCGCCGCCCGGCTGCTCCTTCCGCTGCGACTACTGCGTCAACCACCGGCTGTCCCAGTACGGCCGTGAGCCCGACGCCGGCCGCGGCCTGCCGTTGGAGTCGGTGGACGTGCCGGCGGTGGTGCGGGAGGCGGCCGAGGCGTCCGCGTCCCTGGGGCTGTCGTACTCGGAGCCCTCCCTCGCCCCGGAGCTGACCCTGGCGCTCGCCGCCGAGGCCCGGCCGGCGGGAGTGCCGCTGGTGTGGAAGAGCAACGGCTTCCTCACCCCGGAGGCCACCGACCGGCTGGCGCCCGCGCTGTCCGCCGTCAACATCGACATCAAGGCCGCCGAGGAGGAGCCGCACCGCAGGCTCACCGGGGCCCCGCTGCGCCCCGTACTGGACACGCTGCGGCGGATGCACGACCGGGGCGTCTGGGTGGAGGCCACCACTCCGCTCATCCCCGGGACCAGTGCCGACGACGCCCAGCTGGAGGCCATCGCGGGCTTCCTGGTCTCCGTCGACCGGGACATCCCCTGGCACCTGATGCGGTTCACCCCGACGCACCGCATGGACACCCACGCCCCGACCGGCCCCGACCGCCTCGACCGGGCGCGGGCCATCGGCAGGGCGGCGGGGCTGCGGCACGTGTACGTGGAGCGGGCGCTGGGAGCCGAAGGACGCACCACCTACTGCCCGGGCTGCGCGGCGGCCGCGGTCGACCGGGACATCTGGGCGCTGTCGGCCCTGCGGCTCGACGGGACGGGCCGGTGCGGGGAGTGCGGGACACGGATCAAGGGGGTCTGGCGATGACGGCATCGGAGTACGGCGAGGAGCGGGTGCGGTCGGGGGAGCAGGCGGGGGCGACCTACCGGCTGGTGGACTCGTTGCCCGATCTGATCGACGCGGACGAGTACGCCGGGCACCCCGAGGGGCGACTGGTGCGGCTGCGGCTGACCTGGTCGGCGGAGGGCGTGGAGATCCTCGGCGACGCCTTCCGGCCGGACCTGCTGGAGCGGCTGCTGGAGGGCCTCGGCCCGGACGAGATCGAACAGATGATGTGCGGCTGACCAGGCCGGCGAGGCCGATCAGACCTACCAGGCTGGACAGGCCGATCAGGCCGATCAGCTGCCGTCACAACTCCGCCAGCACGGAGGCGAGTACGGCTTTCAGCCGTTGCGGCGCCGGATCGGGCGCCAGGGTCCAGCTGTTGCGTTCGTCGGTCGTCGTGGGCACTCCCGGGTAGTGGACCCGGATCGTGAGCAGGCCGGGCAGGCCGAGCCGACGCTGGTGCGGGTGGGTGAGCAGCACCGCCCGCGGCGTGCCGAGCGCGGCGACCTCCAGCCGGCGCAGCGCGGCCGTCGCGCGTTCCGCCGCCCGTACCGGATCCGGGGGCGCGGGCGGGGAGACCTGCCACAGCGCGCGCAGATCGGCCGTGTGGGCCAGCGGCAGCGGGCCGCCCAGGCCGTTCAGCTGGAGCAGCTCCACCTGACGTCCCGCTCGCAGCAGCGCCTGGGCCAGGGCGTGGGCGCACACCCGTAGACACGTGCCGACCTGCCCGTGTGCCGCAGGTCCCGTGTCCAGGACGAGGACGGCGTTGCGTGTCGCGGGCGGTGCCGCGCCGCTGCGGGTGCGGTAGAGCAGCGCGTCCTGCGCGTAGAGCGGGCCCAACACGTCATCGGGTAGGGCGAGTTGGCTGGGCACCATGCGGTCCGGCGGGCCGTGCCGCACCAGACCGGCCGGGGCCCCGGCGGCGGTGGGGCCGGTGATCTCGTCGCCCACGGGGGACGACGGCAGCCGCAGCCCCGGAACGGGATGGCGTCCGTCCGGCTCCGGTCCCTGCGTTCCCAGGCCCCGGGCCACCCGGTGCACCAGCCCGGGGTCCTGGCGTACGGCGTCCGGGCCGAGCAGGCGCAGGGCGGGCAGCAGGCGGGTGCGGGTCCGTTCCAGCGCGGCGGCCAGGGCACCGGCCCCGTGCCCGTGTTCCGGCGGGTCCTGGGCGGCGCCCCCGAGGCCGCGTTCCAGCGCGGAGCGCAGTTCGGCCGAGGGAACGGCCGAGGGCGCCGTGTACCGGGAGTCCGGCGGCAACTGGGAGGCGGTGACGGCGGCCAGCGCAGGGTGCGCGGCCGGTGGCCAGTCCAGCGCGCGCAGCGCCCGCGCCGCACGGGCGCCGTGCAGCAGCTCCGCGTGACCGGTGCTCGGGACGCCCGCTGTCGTGGGCGTGAGCAGGGTCAGCAGTTCGGCGAGGGTGGACAGCGGGGCCGCGGCGTCCGCGGCCACGGCCGCGCCGCCCAGCTCGGCGAGCCGGTTCGCGGGCAGCGGGAGCGGCGCGGACGGGGCGGAGCCGGTGGTGCGTAGCTCCCACACGAGCGTGGTGCCACCGCCGTACGTCGTGGTGATCCGGCGGCCGTCCGGGGACCAGCGCACCGCCCACAACGGGCCCGGAACGCGGGGCGGTTCGAGGGTGAGCACCACCGACGCCTCCGCCACGTCCCAGATCTGCACGGTCGACGTCGACCTGCCCGGACCCGGCGCGGCCAGCAGGGAGCCGTCCGGCGACCAGGCGAGTGAGGGCGCCCAGCCGACGCCGCCCGGTGCCCCGAGCTCGCGGTGGATCTGCCAGTCGGCCGTGTCCCACACGACGGTCGGCCCGCGGCCCGCCTCGCAGGTGGCCGCGAGCCTGCTGCCGTCGGGGGACCAGGCGACCCTGGTGCCGAACGCTCCCGACGGGAGTCTCAGCCGGGGGCTGGTCAGGGCGAACTCCGGCATCCGCCACAGCAGCACCTCGCCCGACGTGCCCGCCGCCAGCAGCCGCCCGTCGGGCGACCAGGCGGGCCGGCCCACCCGGCCGGGCACGAACCGGCTCACCGCGGTGGCCTCGGAGGGCGGTTCCCCCAGCTCGTACAGGTACAGGTGAGCGGGTGTCGGCCCCGGTTCGGGTACGACGAGCCGGCCACCGCCGATGGGACACCAGACGGGCGCCTGCCCCCCGGGCAACCGGGCCCGTACGGCGCCCGTGACCGCGTCCAGCACGGTGAGTGGGGCCGCTCCCCGGCGCGTCGCGAGGGCGACCGCCGCGCCCGGGGAGTCCGACCGCGCCGGATCCAGAGCCTCGGCCGACGGCTCGATGTCGACGGCCCCACCCCAGCGGGCGGTAGCCAGCTCGACCGTCCACACGGACTCGACTGCGGGCCCCGCCTCCGTCGCCCGCCCCGCCTCCGTCGCTCGTCCCGCCTCTGTCGTCCGTCGCGGTTCGGTCGCCTGTCCCGGGCCTGCTGTCGTCCGTCGCGGTTCGGTCGCCTGTCCCGGGCCTGCTGTCGTCCGTCCCGGTTCGGTCGCCTGTCCCGGGCCCGCCGTCGTCCGTCGCGGTCCCGTCGCCCCTCCCGGCGCCGGCGCCGGCGCCCGCCCCCGCGCCCCCGCTCCGGGGCGGCGGCGCGTCAGCAGGCCAGGGCGTAGTTCGCCGACCGAGTTGTCGTCGTCGAGCCAGGCGAAGCCGGGGGCGGGGAGGCCTTCGGCTGTGCCGAGCGGGTGTGGGGGGTCGGCGTGCAGGGTGGGGGCCTCGCCCGGCTCGGGGACCCGGCGGCCGACCGAGCCGCACATGGCGGCGACCCAGCGCCGCAGCGCGGCGTCGGTGCGCCGTCCGGGCACGGGCTCGACGGCGTCGGGGAGCTCCCACAGCGCGTAGCCCGCCGTACCGTCCCGCTCGGTCCGCACCAGCAGCCGGCCCGCGGCGCAGGCGCTGAAGTCGGCCGGGAGGCGCAGGGCCGCCGGGAGCTCGGCGACGGGGGAGAGCTCGCGGTCGAGGATCAGCACACGGTCGGCGGTGGCGACCGCGAGATGCCGGCCGGTGCGGCCGAAGCCGAGCCCGTACACGAGCGGGGCGAGGGCGGAGACCGGTGTGGCCGTGCCCTGGGCGTCCACCAGGTGCACGCCCAGGGCGTCCGCGAAGGCCAGGGTCCTGCGGTCGGGGGCCCACGCGACCGCGTGCAGGGCGGTGCGCCCGGAGCACGGCATGGCGTACGGATCACGGGTGGTCGGGTTCCACAGCTGCAACGCGGTCGGAGTGGCCACGCACAACAGCCGGCCGCCCGGGTCCCACACCAGGTCGACGACCTCGTCCCCGACGGACAGGTGGACGGTCGCCTCCGTACGGCGGTGACGGACCGTCACGGTCCGCCGGTCGGAGAGCAGGGCCGTGCGCAGGCCGTCCGGAGAGACGGCGACGGCCGGTCCCGCCGCTCCCCGCACCGCCGGGAACCGGGTGCGTTCGGCGCCGGTGTCGGGGTCCAGGGCGTGCCCCCGGGTGCCGGCGAACACCAGGACCTCGCTCGCGTCGGGCGCCCACACGGCGGACACCGGCCCGGCGCCGGACCCGTCCAGGGCGGCCGACCAGAGCCTGCGGCCGCTGTCGTCGACGGCCTCCACGGCCGTCCCCTCGGCGCGCAGGAAGAGGGTGCCGTCGGGGGAGAGGCCGCTGTACCGGGCATCGTCCGCCCGGAACCAGCGGCGCTGCGGCGCCAGGCCGTCGCTCGGGGCGGGCGAGGTCACTCCGCCTCTCCCAGCCGCAGTGCCGCCTGCTCGAAGAGCCGGCCCGCCTCCATCGGATCCCCCGCCGTGCGGAACACCTCGGCGGCCTCGGAGAGATGCCCCTCGGCCCGCAGCAGGGCGGCCCGGGCGAGAGCCGTCGTGGGGTTCTCCTCGGACGCCTCGGGGGGCACCGGGCCGCCGCCCGCCGGACCGGTCGCGTCGGTCTGGCCGTCCATCAGGGACTCGAAGAGCGTGAGGAGTTCGCGGGCGGTGTGGGACAGGCCGGGAGGCGCGGCCGGTGGCTCGGGCGGAGCCCACAGCGTCCACACCGGTACGAGCGGATCGAGCCGGAACTCGGACCGGCCCGCATACCAGCACACCACGGCGACTCCCGCCCGCAGCCCGAGCGAGCGGACGCGGGCACCCGGCGGCAGCGGCGGCGTGAGCACATGGCCGGACTGCACGTAGCAGGCGCCCGGGCCCACCCGGCGCAAAGGCACGCCGAAGGGCACGGACGCCACCAGCCCCGACGCGTCGACGAGGAGGTGGGTGCCGTCCCCCATCGCGAGGAAGGCCTGTTCCGCAAGCGGACGTCCCGTCAGATAGCGGCGCAGCAGCGGGAGCTCGTCGTCCGTGAGCAGCACCGCGTCCGCCCCCGTACGGGCCTCCGGGTCCGGCACCACCTGCAACCGGGTCTCGAGCGGCTCGCTCACGGGGCCCGCCCGCCGCACGGCCGCCGCGGGCGCGTCCACCGGCGCCTGGACCCGCAGCGGCGCCGGGGCGGCCAGCAGCCGCAGCGCCACGGGAGGCTGCTCACCCGAGTCGCCCAGCAGCCACAACTCCCCTTCCGGGAGGAAGGGTTGCAGCAACTCCTCGTCCAGCGGCGGATCGTGCCGTACGTCGAGGAGCAGCCGGGCGCAGTGGGCGGCCGGACGGCACACGGAGGTACGGGGCAGCGACACCAGGGAGTGCACCAGGCCGTCGGGAACCGCGCGGCCCGGATCGTCGAGGACCGGGACCGCCGGGGCGCTCAGCAGGATCAGCAGCCGCTCCTCCTCCACGCCGGGCCGCACCGCCGGGAACAGGGGACGCGCCGCGGCCCGGACGCACGAGACGTCGACCCGCGCGGACCGCGCGTGACGCACCACGGTCCGCAGCAGTGCGGGGGCGGTGAGCACGTACAGCAGCGGGTGCCCCACGGTCGGCGGACCGTGGGTGGGGAAGGCGGCCAGCAGCTCCACCGCCGTCACCTCGGGCCAGGACCGCACCTCGCGCACGTCGTGCGTGCGCGGGCTGTCCACCGGCACGGGCTCGCCGCCGTGCAGCGCGATCACATCGGCGGCCACCGGCCCGTGCACCGTGGTGAGCAGCCAGTACGCCGACGCCTCACCCGGCGCCGCACCGGGCTGCCGGTGGCAGGCCCAGTCCGCCGCGCCCGCCCCGTACAGCGAGCCCAGAGCCGCCAGCGTCTGCCGGGCGGAGCCGAAGCGGCCCGCGCTGCGCCAGCGAACCGCACCATCCGCCGCAGTGGCCGGGGCGGGGCGGACACCCTCGCCGGGGCGGCGCCGGGCACGGCCCAGGAAGTCCGTCACGGCTCACCCCGCCACAGGGGTGGCGCCAGGGACGGGCAGCCAGGCCGTACCGCCCAACCGCCGGGCCGCCCAGTCCTGCCACCGCTCCAGCACCTCGGCGCGGGCCGCCGACTGGTCCCGGCGCGGCCGGTGTGCGGCGCCGAACAGCGCGGCGGACACGTCGAAGCGGTCGATGCGGTCGGCCGCCTCCACTCCCCACTCCAGCAGCCGCAGCCGCTCGGTGCGCGACGACACGGTGAGGATCGCCTGCTCCACCTCCGCCAGGAGGGCCGAAAACGGTTCGGGGCCCGCGGCCCGGCCCGGCCCGGCGCGGTCCTCGATCCGGCGGTACAGCTCCTGCGCGAGCCGCAGCCGCAGCAGCGGGGCCGGCGCCTTGGGCGGGGTGCGGGTGGCGGCGGCCAGCAACGGGGCGGCCGCCTCGGTCCGTCCGGCCACCAGCAGCTCCCATCCCGCCTCCAGCGGACTGCCCGCCTCCTGCCAGCACCGGGCGGCCCGGTCGGGACGGCCCAGCAGCCGGAAGCAGCGGGCGGCCCGGTCCGGATGGCCCGCCCTGCGGTAGGTCTCGGCGGCGTGCTCCAGATCGCCCGCGCGGTGGTAGGCGTCCGCCGCGCTCCAGCGCCAGCCCAGCGTGTCGTAACAGCGGGCCGCGTCGGCGTGCGCGCCCGCCTCGGCGTAGGCGCGGGCCGCTCGCAGCAGCAGTTGGACCCTCTTGCTCACTGCGTGCCCAGCTCTCCCGTCTCGACGTCGGGTTCCAACTCCTCGTGCCTGGCCCTGACCGGACGTACCTGCGACCACAGCGCGGGATCGAACGCGACGCCGGCGCCCACCGGTCGTACCTCCTCGATCTCGGGCCGGCTGGCGGCGACCGCACCGAGCTCGGCGCTGATCCGGTCGTGCTCCGTGTCGTGCGCCGCCCCGCGCGGGCGGGCCCCTCGCGTCCCGTCCGCCTCTTCCGCGCCGATGTCGTCGATCTGGAACAGCTCCACCTCGCCCGAGACCGTGTTGAAGCGGAAGCGCACTCTGACCCTCATGGCTAGCTCCCCATCTCGAACTCGACGTCGAGCGAGTCCGGCGACTCCGTGACCCGGACATCACGGGCCCCCTGCTCCCGGGCGAAGGCGACGAGCGCCTCCCGGTACGCCAGCGCCAGTACGGCGTTCACCGCTCGCAGCGCCTCCTGCCCGAGCCGCTCCACCCGCTGCCGGTTGCGGGCGTCGAGCTCGTCCCGCACCCGGGCCCGCTCCGCCTCGAGGTGGGCGGCGGCGTCCGCGGTCGCCGCCTGCCGTACGCGTTCCTCAGCGCCCCGCTCCGCGGCCGCGGAGGCCGCCTGGGCGCGGCGCCGCACACTGTCGAGGAGCGCCCGCGCGTTGCGCTCCGCCGCGGACTCGGCGACCCTGCGGGCCTCCGCGTCGGCGATCCGGCGGGTCCTGCCGCGATAGTTGTCGTCGTAGTAGCGGCCCTCGCCCTCGCCGTGCGCGACGTCCCTGACCGTGCCGCGCAGCGTCTCGGCCGCCACGCCCTCGGCGCGCGCGGTATCCGTCAGCCGGGCCCGCACCACGAGCGTCCCGTCCGCCGGACGGTACGTCACCCGGCCGTCGCCGAGCCGCAGTTCGTACGCGCCGTCGCCCGTATCCCGCCAGTGCGGATCGCGGGCGAGGGCGCCCTCGAAGACCGCGCGCGTACGGTCGCCCAGGGTGCCCCCGAAGGGGAAGGAGATCTCCAGTTCGCTGACGACGGTGTCGCTCAGGGCGACCCGGCGCTCCAGCTCGACCTGCCAGGCCTCGGCGACCTCCCGCGTCGCGGTGACTCTGACTCGGCGTGGATTGCACATGTCCTGACGGCTCCCCCCGTACAGGGCCCGGTCGCCTCCCCGTTCAACGGGGAAGGAACTCGAGCGTGTTGGTGATGATAATGGCCAGTTCGTCACACGCGGCCTCGTCGCGCGGATTGCCCGCCTCCAGCTCTTGGCGCACGGTGTTGAGACCGCGCAGCGTCACCTCCGTGGCGGCGGGTTCGGGGGCCGTCCCCAGCTGCCGGAACAACACCCGGGCGTGCGCGATCAGTTGCTGCGAGTCGTGCTCCTTCGGGGGGCCCGCTCCGGTGCTCCCGGCGAACCGGCTCACCGCCTCCGCGACCACCGGCTCGTGCACCGGATCGGCCCAGAAGTGCCGCAGCGGCCACAGGTCGCCGGGCACGGCCCGCACCCGCTCGTCGAGCATCGCCGCGGCCGCCACCAGCCGGGTGCCGCGGATGATCCGGCGGTCCGACAGGGTCACTCCCTGCCCGAGCAGTTCGCGGATCAGCGCCCGGTAGGCGTCGGTCGCCCCGCTCAGGTCGACCCGGGCCGCCTGGCGGCCGAGGCGGGCCAGGGATTCCTTGTCGACGTAGACCTGGCCGTCGGCCCGCTGCGCGGCATCCGGCGGCGGCGGTGCGAAGTGCGCCGCGAGCAGCTCCTCGAGGCGGCTCTCCGCCACGGGAGCCACATGCAGCCGCAGCAGGAAGCGGTCCGCGAAGGCCAGCAGGGACGGGTCGCGGGGCAGCGCGTTGGCGGCACCGATCAGACTGATCAGCGGCACCGGAACGGTGCCCCCGCCGTGCCGGAACAGCCGTTCGTTCATCACCGTCAGCAGGGTGTTGAGGATCGGGCTGCCGCACTGGAACACCTCGTCCAGGAACACGATCGACGCCTCGGGCAGCATGCCCTCGGTGCGGACCACGTGGTGCCCGTCGCGGAAGGCGGCCACGTCCATCGGGCCGAACAGCTCGGCGGGCTCGGTGAAGCGGGTGAGCAGCCGGATGAAGGGGTGCGTTCCGAGACCGGCCGCGAACCGGGACACCAGATCGGTCTTGCCGGTTCCGGGCGGCCCCAGCAGCAGCACGTGCTCCTGGGCGACGACCGCGATCTCCAGCAGGTCCAGGGCCTGCCGACGGCCCGTGAAGTGCCGCTGCACACTGCGGCCGAGGGCGCGCAGCGTACGGATGGCCCGCAGGTCGTCCGCGTCCCAGCCGGGCTGCGCCGGACCGGCTCCGCCGGTGGGGGGCGTCGTCACTGCTGCGCCTTGCGCTGGCGGCGCTCGTGCTGGATGCGGCCGACCAGCCTGCCCATCTGGAGCGCGGTGGGCGGTCTGCCCTCCAGGTTCTCCTCGATGGAGGCGTTGCGCATCAGGGAGCGCAGTTCGTCGCCGTTCCAGAGGTCGGTCGCGCCGCTGATCAGTTCCAACAGTTCGTCCTCGAGTTCCACGTGGTAGCGGTGGGCATGATGGCGCAGGATCTGTCGCCGGGCGGCCAGGCTGGGCAGCTCGATGTGGATGCTGCGGAACCGGCTCGGCCGCAGGAGGGCCGAGTCGATGATGTCGATGCGGTTGGTGGTCCCGATGACGAGCATCTGCACCTCGGGACGGAAGCCGTCCATCTCGGTGAGGATCTGCGCCACCACGCTGTTGCCGACCCGGGAGCCGCCGTCCTGGCGGGCGCTGCGCTCCGCGGCGATCGCGTCGAACTCGTCGAAGACGATGACCGAGGGGGCGCTGCGCCGGCCGGCGGCGAACACCTCGCGCACCATCCGCTCGCTCTCGCCGACGTACATGTTCAGCACCTCGGGACCGGAGACGACCTGGATCGTCGCGTCCATGATGTTGGCGATCGCCTTCGCGAAAAGCGTCTTCCCGGTGCCGGGTTCGCCGTGCAGGATGAAGCCCCGCGGCACGAGCTCGCCGCGCACCCCCTCCAGCTCGGCGGGCAGCTGACGGGCGCCGGTGACGATGGACAGGGCCTGCGCGATCTCCTTCTTGACGTCCTCGTAGCCGCCGATGTCGTCGAGCGTGACGTCGGGCACCTCGAAACTCGTGGACTGCTGGGCCTTGAAGGAGCGCAGGGTGGCCCGCAGGTCCCGGACGGTGGGGCGGCTGCCGTCGGGGCCGCCCGCCGCGTGCAGCTGCCGGGCGTAGCGCATCGCCTGACGCATCCGCACCGGGTTGAGACCGGCCACGTGCTTGTGGAACTCCCGCGGCTGGAACCCCTCGAAGCAGGCCGCCTCGTCCGCCGTGACAAGTGCGATGCCCAGCGGGGTCCTCGGGGCGTCCGGCCGGTGCGGCACCGGCACACTGGGCGGGACGCCGGTGATCGAGACACGGACGCTGAACCGCTCGGCGAGGACGTGCGGCAGGGGCAGCGAGGTGTCCGCGAAGGCGAGCACGAGCCGGTCCGGGTACTCGTACAGCAGCTCCACGAGCTCCCTGGCCTCGGCGTGCCGCCCCAGGTCCTGGCCGCCGCACAGCAGGTCGAGGTGGGGCAGGACGATGACGTCGCGCTCCTTGAGGTGCACCAGCAGGGTGCGCAGCTGGCTCAGCCGGTCCTCGCGGGTGCCCGCCTCGGCCTGGAAGGTGTGCGCCATCGCGGACATCCCGGACAGCACGGCCACTTCCTGCCCGGCCGGGGGATCCTCGACGGCCGCGGCCGCCGCGTCCTGGGGATCCTCCAGCAGCACCGGACGCAGTTCCGCGAGCGAGGTCATCTCGGTGAACAGGTGGGTGACGACCAGCTTCTCGGTGACGACGAGGACCGGGAGGCCGTTGCGCAGCAGCGAGGCCACCTGCTCGATGTGCTCCCAGTAGGCGGAGCGCACCGCCTGACCGTCCCTCAGCTCGGCCGGGTGCTCCGCCGCCCGGTCCGGCACCGCCTCGGACGGCCCCGCCCCGGACTCCGCCCGGCCCTCCACCACGCAGTCCGGCGCGAACCGGTACCACGGCAGGTCGTACAGCTCCTCCGGCACCTCCTGGAGGAGCCGGTAGTCGCCGGCGGCCAGTACCCCGCGCAGCGACAGCGTCGGCGGCGCCCCCAGCAGCTCGTTGCGTTCGGCGTCGGAGCGGGCCGCCACCTTCACCTCGTAGGGAATATCGCTCACCGGGCCGCCAATCGGGTCAGTTCCGCACGGGCCCGCACACCCCGGTGGATCCGGCACAGCTCCAGGGCGTCGTCGTAGCCCTTCAGCAGCGGGCGGGAGCGCAGCTCCTCCCCGTGGCGGTGGGTGAGCACCGCCAGTGGCCGCCACCACTCGGCGAATGCCTCGGCCTCGTCCAGAGCCCGGCCCTCCTCGGTGTCCCGCTCGTCGGGGCCGGGTGGTACGGGCCCCACGGATGCCAGCACGGCGACGGCGTGAGCGGTACGACGGCGCAGTTCCGGCCCGTGGTGCAGCAGGGCCGTCTCGTACACGTCCTGGACCCACCGCCGCTCCCCGGTGGTGTACCGGCGGCGCTCCAACAGCCGCGCGCGCCAGCGCGCCGTGCGGGCGTCGGCCGGCGGCGGGGCGAGGGCGGTGGTGGCGCTCGTGCGGCCCTCGGGGTGGCCGAGCAGCCGGTCCAGGACCTGCTCGGCGGCCGTCTCGGCGCCGGGCGCGGTCGCGGGCGCGCCCATCAGCCCGGTCAGCGGGGAATGGCGCAGCAGTTCGTCGCTCAGCCGGCCGTCGGGCGTGAGCGCCGGGTCACCGCACGACCGGACCCGGCGCACCAGTCCGTGCCGGGCCAGCAGGTCCGCCACGGAGTCGGGGGCGGACACGTCCAGGGCCATCCCGGCCACTTCTGGGGTGTGGCGCAGGGCCACGGCGGTGGCGAGCAGCAGCGCGCCCAGCCCGGCCGGACCGCCGTCGCCCAGGGGCGGGGCGGACAGCCGCAGCCGGGCCGCCGTCACGGCCGCGAGGCGTTCCACCCCCGCCGCCGGGTCGCCGTCGGCACCCGGCGGCCCGTCGGCGGCGCCGGACACGGACGGCGGAAGGTCGCAGGAGTCAACGGCGGCCCAGCGAAGGACGCGTAAGACGGTAAGGGGCAGTGTCGTCATCCCGGCTCCACAGGGGGCACGCTTCCATGGAGTTCTCGGAGCGGCTGTAGCAGCGCACGACGCGGCGGCCGTCCGAGATGTTGATCAGTGCGGCGACCTGCCAGGGGCGGCGGAAGGTGGCCCGGTGCAGCTCGACGTCGGTGCGGGACAGGCCCATCCCGCCGACCGCCGAGAAGAGATGCGTGTGGTACCAGCCGAGCAGCTGGTCCTCGGGATGACGCTCCTCCATGACACGGCTCATGGTGCGGAACGAGTCCCCGGTGAACGTGAAGTGCATGTGCGAGGCCCCGGAGTGCTCGGCCGGCAGCACATGTTCGACGATCACCACATGCCCGTCGGCGCCGTCCGGCCTGCGGTACACCTTGCCGAGGAGGAAGCCGCCCTCCTCGACGGCGAGCGACAGCGACAGGTCGCGCTCCAGCAGCCGCTGGACGTGCGGCGTCAACAGCACCGTCACCGGCCGCCTCTCCAGGTTGTGCGGCAGCCCCGCACCGTGCGTGTCGGAGGAGCTGATCCGCGGCGCCTCCGGCTCCTCCACCCGCCGCACGCCGAAGGACAGCCGCGAGGAGCGGGTGACGTCCACGTCACCGGAGCCCGTCACGATCGGCGGCAGCCGGGACGCGTCCCGGCCGCCGAGCAGCTCGCGGCGCCGACGGCGGTCGTAGGCGTCGTAGCGGTCGTACGGGTCGTAGAGGTCGTAGCGGTCGAAGTCCCCGTAGTCCCCGTGGTCCCCGCGCTCCTCATAGGCCCCGCGCTCCCCGTCGTCGCGTTGGCCGCGGCGCGCCGCCGAGTCGCGCAGCGCGATGGAGTCGACGCGGAACGACCAGCGTGGTTCGCCAGGGTCGATGGTGCGGCCGAGCGCCGCAAGCACCGGACCCAGCAACCCGGTCACCGAGTGCGGCTGCTGGTACAGCACCCGGTCCCCGATGTGCGCCAGCACCGTCAGATGCCCGAAGTCGGGACGGAGGTTGACGATCTCGGGCGGCCCCTCGTACCGGTCCCGGCCCTCGATGTCGTGGAAGAGCAGCACGAACCCGAACTCCGGATCCCGCGTGTACTCCCGCAGTTCGTCGGCCAGCACGGCCTCCAGCAGCGGCACCATGGGCAGCCGCCGGGCGATGCGCGCGGTGTCGTCGCCCCAGTACAGCTCGACCTGGGGCTCGCGGCCCGGTTCCAGACCCAGGCCGGGCAACCTGCGAGGGCCGCCGTCAGGCGTCATCGCCGACCACGTTCGCTTTCCGCAGCCGCAGGGCCCGCACCCGCAGGCTCGTGGCGTCCCCGTCCGGATTCTCCCGCGCCGGGGCCGACGGCACGCCGCCGATCTTCCTGATCATCCTCTCCCCCTTCTCGGAGGCGGCCCACTGCGCGGCGCGCGCGTTGAACCACCCCTCGCCACCGTCATTGTGGGAGCGGACGTCGTAGGTGCGGTAGCCCGCGATGTCGACCAGCATCTGACACAGCCTCCCGAAGTCCATCGTCGGCCGGTACGCCCGGTTCAACGGTCCCAGACACACCAGTCCGTCCGGGGCTTCCGGGGGGCATCCGGGTGGTCTCTGGGGACCCAGGATGTTCGGGTGGAACACCGGGGTCTGCCACACGGCCAGCGGCGCGCCGTACGGGAACTTGGGACCCAGCAGGATCGTCACCGTGTGCACGTTCTGGGGCATCGGGGGCGAACCGGGGGGCGCGGCCTCGGGCGGGGGGCGGAAACCGGGCGCATCGAAGGAGATGTCGTAGACCGTGGGGAACTCCGCGTCGTCCATGTGGTCGATGCGGAAGAAGTCCTCGTGCTGCTGGGCGTATTGAAAGATCTCCTGCCGCACCCGCAGGATCGCCCGGATCCGACCCTGCGGCGCGCCCGCGCCCGCGGTGCTCTCGGGCCACACGTGCAGCGTGTTGCCGTCGCGCACGTCGGAGTCGTACAGCGTCCGCGACAGATCGTCCAGCCGCGCCAGGCCCCCGTCGGGCAGCACCCGGTCCACGACGGTCCGCCGCCGCCGCGCGAGCCGGTCGCGCAGGGCGCCCTCACCGAACCCGAGGACGGCGGCCGCGATGTCGTGCCCCGTCGTGGTGGAGGGCACGTTGTCGAACTCGTACGGCTGCTTGTCGGGGCCCAGGGCGTGCAACTTCCGGAAGATGTGCGGGCGGTGCCCGTGCACCTGCTGCAGGATCTCCAGGTCCGAAGCTCCGCGGGCCCGCAGGCTGTCCCGCAGGGCCGTGATCCGTTCCGGCGGCAGCGGCTCCGACAGCAGCATCGCCACCTGGCCCACCGGGGCGCCGGCGCCGGAGCTGACGAAGAGAACCTGGGCGGATCGGTCCTCCTCCTGCACGGCCATGATGAACTCACCGTGGTGGCTCACCGCGATGAACACCAGCGTGTGGAACTCGGTGGGCGCGGCGGCCGCCTGCGGGGTGTCCTGGGGGTGTGGTCGGCCCGGGTGGGGCTGCTGGGGCTGGTGGACGTGGTACGGCCCGGTGAACGGTGGGGCGGCGCCCATGCCCGGCGCGGGGGCCGGCGGGCCCGGCTCCTGAGGTGTCGCGAAGTAGTTCGGGGGCGCGTGCTGTGTCTGCGCCTGGTAGGGAGGCGGAGCGGGCGGTGCGCCGTACGGCGCGTAGCCCCCGTGCGGCGGTGGCGGTGGCGGTGGTGCGTGACCGCCGCCGTGGTGGTGGGGCGGAGCCGGGACCAGTGACCAGAAGATCTTCTGGAGCACCGGGTTGCCCGGGTAGGCGGGGGCGATCTGCTGGATCAGCCTGTCCTCGCCGTCGACCACGACGCCCTTCGTCAGAAGCTTCCGGAGTTGGGACCAGAACATCTGCGGGACGGCGTTGAAGTCGAGCCGGTGCATGGGAAAGCGGAGCGAGGAGAGATACATCCCCGCCTCGTCCGGAGTCACCGTCTCCTCCAGTTCCCGGTACAGCTCGTCTCTCAGGTCGTCTCGCATGGGATCCCCCCGTCCCCCGCCAACTCCAGATACCGCAATCCGTTTCCGTCCCGCCGCGTGACGGCCAGCAGCTCCATGGGAGCCACCCCGATCTCGCGCAGGGTTGCCTCCGGCGCCGCCGCGCGCAGCCGGAACGCCGCGGGCAGCGCTTTCGGCGGCTCGTCCGCGGCCGGGAAGCCGGCCCAGCCCAGCGGCTCCTCGTCCGCGCCGACGTGGGCGAGGAGTTCACTCACCCGGGCCTCGTGGCCGAAGGGCAGTCGCCGGACGGCGTCCTCGTCGATGTGCTCGTGCAGTGGGCAGTCCTCTCCTGGCGTGTCCATGGGGCCCGTGCCGGACACGGGCAGCGTGGAGCCGTACGCGTCGATCCGCAGGGGCAGCGGCTCCACCGGCAGTCCCAGCAGCAGCCGTACGGCGTGACCGGCGAGCCAGGATCCGACGAGGAACGACACCGGGGCGCTCGCGCCGACCGGCATCCCGGCGGCGAGCGGCGCGGCGCACGACCAGGGGCTGTCCGCCACGGCCAGTTCGTCCGTCGGTGTCCCGCACGCCCAGCAGCGGCCGCCGGGCGGGAAGTACGTGACCTGGCCGCCCCAGTCGTGGGTGCCGCCGTCGAGCATGCCGACGCCCACCAGGCTGCAGCGGGTGGCGAGTTCGATCCGGGCGGCCCGGCTGTCGAGGCAGCCCACGACGAGTTCGGCGGCGCGCAGTTCGCCGAGGCCGACGCCGGAGACCAGCGGCGCGGTGCGGGCCTCGGCCCGTACCTCCGGCGCCAGGCGGGTGAGCGCGGCGGCGGCGACCCGTGCCTTGGGACGGCCGACGTCGTCGGGACGGAACAGCGGGCAGCGGCTGAGGTTGCTGGGTGCCACCACGTCCGGATCGCACAGCAGCAGCCGGCCGACCCCGGCCAGGGCGAGGGCCTGCGCGACGACGTTGCCGAGCGCGCCCACGCCGAGCACGACCACGGTCGCCGAGCCCAGCGCGTCCTGCTTCCAGCCGGGGACCAGCGCGTGGCGGTCGTAGCGCGACTCCTGAGGTGGGCCGTCCGGTTGTGGCGGGGGAGCGGATCTCGTGTCGGTCATCAGCCGCCGCCCCCTCCCACACACGGAATGGTGTCGTTGTGGGCCCGCCAGTCGTCGTAGCAGAGGTTTCCCCGCTCCGGATCGCGGTGAATCGCGCCCATGCAGGCGGGGTGGTGCGGGGAGCAGGTGCAGTGGATGACGAGGTCTCCGGGCCGGAGCGTCATGTCGCAGACCCAGCAGGTGAAACGGGTGGACGGCCGGTCCCCGACCCCGGCGTGCAGGGCGACCAGCTTGTGGTCGGGTGCCAGTCGCACCGGATGCATGTCGCCGGAGGGCGGGTTGGTCTCGTCGAGGCCGCGGTGGAAGTCCCCCGCGAGCCGTGAGGTGTGGGTGTCCAGGGTGCCGGCGTTTCCGCAGCCCAGCAGTCTGCCGCGGTGGCGCAGGGCGAACGTGCCGGCGGCGGGGTCGCGGTCCACCACGACCTCTTCGCCGAGCCGGAAGGTGTGGTGGCACTCGGGACAGGCCTGCCCGGCCTCGCCCAGCCCGATCAGCAGACGGTCCGTCACGACCGTCACCCTGTCCTCGGGCTGACCCGACCCGGCGTCGGAGTCCGGGTCGTCCGCACCGCCCGCGACCCCGAGTTCGAACTCGATCGCCAGCCGACTGCGGCCCTCCGCTCCGCCGTCCGGGCCCCTCGGGCGGGCCCGCTCCCGATGCGAGGCCCAGTCGAAGTCACCCCACCCATCGGCGCTCCAGTCCCCACCGGCCCAGTCCTCGTGGACCTCGTCGGCACCGGCCTCGGCGTCGACCCGGTCGGCGCCGGCGTCGGCGTCGGGCGCGGGTGGGGCGGGGCGGGCCCCAGGTGCGTCGCCGGTTGTGTGCGGGGCGGTGGTTCTGTGCGGGTCGGCGGGTCCGCGCCGGTCGGCCGGTCTCTGCGCCTCGGCCGGTCCGCCTGCGACGGTGTCCGGCGGTTCGGTGTCGTCCGGGCGGCGCGCTGCCGCGTCGGGCAGCGAAATGACACCGTCGGACGGAGGAAAGCCCGCGGCGAGCGGGGAACCGGCCCTGTCGGGCGGGGAGCCGGCCCTGTCGGGCGGGGAGCCGGCCCTGTCGGGCGGCGAATCGGACACGTCGGGTGACCAACAGGCCCCGTCGCCCGGCGGTAACCCCCCGTCGGGCGGTGGAAAGGCCGTCGGTTCGGTCACGGGAGGTCACCCCCGCCCCGGCGGCCCCGTACGATCCGCAGGCCCTGGGGCTTGCCGGCGGTCATGGTGACCTGGGCCTTGCCGAGTGTGAAGGCCTCCGGTACCGGTCTGCCCCGGCGCAGGGCCTCGTAGAAGATCCGGCTGAAGGCCCGGGCGTCGCGGTTGCGGAGCGGGGCGGTGGCGCCGATCGCGAAGTCGGTGCAGGAGCGGAAGTCCTCGAGGTCCCGCCCCAGGTGACAACTCGTCAGGACCAGGCAGTGCACCCCGCCGACCGCCGCGAGCGCCTGCGCCAGCCAGCTGGTGTGCACCGGGGCCATGCTCCCGCCGGGCCCCTCCATCAGCAGGTGCCCGTTGGGCGAGCCGTGCCCGGCGTAGTGCAGGACGTGCGGGCGGGCGGCGTCCAGAGCCGACACCACCACGTCGTTGCGGGCCGCCGCCCGTACCCGTACGTCGACGCGGCGCACACCCGGGCCCGCGACCGCCTCCTGGATCTCGTCGAACTCCGTGCCCAGATGCAGCCGTTCCTCGGTGAGCGGGCCGGACATCAGGAACAGCACGGTCGCCGGATCGGGGAGCCCGACCGCGACCTCGGCGAGGGCCCCGGCACTTCCGGCATCGTCGGCCCCGCGGGCGCGTCGCCTCGCGAGGAACGTCTCCAGCCGCGTCGCGCCCGGATACTCCGCCAGCACCGCCTCCAGCAGCTTCTCCAGGTTGAACGGGAAGGCGCCGTGCTCCGTCAGGCGGCAGACCTGGTACCAGCGGACGAGGGGAGCGGCCTGGTCGGGGACCCGGGACAGGCTGCCGCCCAGGGGCTCCAGCAGCAGTCGCGTCTCGGCGGTCCCGGGATACAACTCCGCCAGGAGGCCCAGGATGCCCTCCCGCTGCATGTCACCGGCCGAGAACGCCTCCACGCGCCCCACCCCCCTCGTGGAAGACAGCTTGGCACACGACCTCACGCCAAGTAACGGATCCTGCACAAAACGTCTCACTCGGGGTTCCGTTTGTGGTAGAGCTTTGCCCCTGCACTTTGCGCGGGGCGCGTCGACTTGGGGGGAGGTCGTGGCGTTGGCTGAGGAGTTTCGCGGTGAACGACCCGCAGAGCCACGGGGCCAGCGGGTGACCATAGCCATCGTTCCGGAGTCCGGTGAGGGAGCCGACTTCGTCTGCGACGGCTGGCACTTGACCCGTTACCGGCATCAGGTGACAGGGCGTCAGCTCGTGGTCAAGTCGGCCCGTGGCGGCGGCGATGTGGCTGCGTTGGAACGGGAGTTCGACAATACCGCCGTCCTGGTCCGCCTGTTCCACCGCGACCGGGTGCCGAGGCAGCTCGCCCACGTGGTCGCCCGGGACGACACGAACCCGACGGGGCCCCGACTGCTGCTGGCCCTGCGCGGCCGCAGGCTCGCCGACTGGACGTCCCCGGACGCACTGCACGGCAACAAGCTCGAGGGCGCGGTGCGCGACCTGTTCACCGCCGTCGCCGCGCTGCACCGCTGCGGGCTGGTGCACGGGCGGCTGAGTCCGGAGCACCTGTGGTGGGACGGCGACAGCCTGCAACTGTCCGGCCTGGACACGGCCGTTCGGGCGGGCCGGCCCCTGCCCGGGCGGCCCGTCACCGCCTGGGACCCGCCGGAGTTCGGGCACGGCCGCACCGCGGACGAGCAGGACGACGTGCACAGCGCGGCACTGCTCGCCTTCTGGATGGCGACCGGCCAGAGGGTGCCCCCGGGCAGCAGCCGCAGCGCGTTGCGGGACCTCGTGGACCCGCATGAGCAGTGGATCCGGGGCCTGATGCTGCGGATCTTCTCCCACACCGGACCGGCACAGCTGCCGCCCCAGCTGCCCAGGGCCCGGGAGGTGCAGGACTGGCTGGAGCCCCAACCGCCGCCCGGACAGCGGCTGTGGGAGGAGCGACGGGACCGGAACCTGGAGCGCGCGCAGGAACTGGCCCGCAAGGAGTTCGCCCAACTCCGCGCCCAGCAGCGGTCGGTGCGTGAGGTCAGGCGGCAGCGCGAGGAGGAGGCCGCCCGCCGGGAGCGCGAACGCCGGGACCGGGCGGCCGCCGCGGCAGCCCGGGCCGCCGCCGACGCGGCCGCGGCCGCCCGCGGCGGCCCCCCGCCACGGCACGCCGCCGGCGGCCGTCGGGGACTGCGGGCCACCCTGCTGTCCTGGTTAGGGGTGGAGCCCTCGCCCGAGCCGAGCCCGCCACCGCCCCCGCGGACGTCGCCGTTCGTCGCCCCTGCCGCGCGGGAACCGGAGCAGCTGACGGTGGAGTGCCCCGTCTGCCTCAAGGTCCTCGTCTGGGACAGCCTGCGGCGCGGTGCGTACGAGGACGTACGCCCCCCGGCGCTGCGCGGTGAACCGGACGAGCCCGAGCCCCCGCCGTCCCGGGCCGACGGGCCCACCGCCCGGGCCGCCCAGGAGGCGCGCTCCTACCGCACCTGCCCGGGCAACACCACGATCGGCCCGCACGCCCTCCCCGAGCGCTACCCCTCCTACGGCACCCCGGTCCGCATCGGCCTCGTGGGCGAGTCCGCCACCGGCAAGTCGCACCTGCTCGCCGCGATGATCCACCAGGTGATGGACGCGGGGCTGGCCCAGCAGTACGGCATCCAGGTGCAGCCGCTGGACCAGCGCCAGTACAACGAGTACCGGTCCAGGACCATCGATCCGCTGATGCGGGGACGCCGTGAGCTGCCCGCCACCTCCGCGGCCGAGGTCCTGAACTTCGCCGTCGGGCTGATCGTCACCGACCTGAACTCAGGCCGTCGGCACACGGTCGTCTTCTTCGACATCGCCGGCGAGCGTCTCCAGCGGCACGGCCCGGAGGTCGACTTCCTCGGCGGGCTCAACGCCCTGCTGTGCGTGGTCGACCCCACCACGGTCACCGGGCTGCGGCGCCTGGGCCGGCGCGGGTCCGGGCAGGGCGAGGACCGAGCGGTGGCGGCCGTACGCACCCGGCTGAAGGCACAGCGGAGCGCCACCGACGGACCCCTCCTGCGCCTGCCGTGCGCGCTGGTCGTCTCCAAGTCGGACACCCTGCGGCACCTGCGGCTGGCGGAGGCCGAGCCCTGGCTGCCCGGCGGCGACGTACCCGAGGACGACCTCACGAGCGTCGAGCGTGAGAGCGAGGACGTGTACACGCTGCTGGCGGCCCGCGGCGGCCGCCGTGCCCTGGACCTGGTCCAGGAGTGCGAGGACGCCACCCTCCACCTGGCCTCCGCCACCGGCACCCGTTCCGTCCCGGTCAGACGCCGGGACGGCAGGACGGAGCAGCGCTTCGGCGACGGCTTCGGCCAGCACCGCGTCCTCGCCCCGCTGTTGTCGCTGCTCGCGATGAAGGGCGTACTGACGGGGCAAGGGGCCTACCTCGGCCTGCACCGCGACGTACGGCACGGGGGGTCCGGGACATGAGCCTGCCCGCCCTCTCCGGCCGCAGGGCGTTCGCCGACCTCACCGTCTACCGGTGGTCGGAGCTCTCCCTGACCGGCGGAAACGGCGTGGGCCCGGTGGCCACGTCACTGAGCGACGCGGACCTCGGCCGCTGGGACCGCCGCCTCGCCCCGCTCGTCTGGGCGGCCCAGGGCTCCACCCGGCCCGGCTACATGTACCTGACCTACGACGACGAGGCGGCCGTCCTGCGCAAGGTGTCCGTCCAGGACGCCCACGGCCGCAGCGGATCCACGCTGGCCCACGTGCTGACCGGGCCGGCCGCCGACGTCGACCTGGCGCTCGCGCTGACCCTGTGCCGCAGCGACTGGAACTGGCTGCCGCCCGGGGGCCTCGACGGGACGCAGAGCCATCTGCCGCTGGTGCCGCTGGACCGGCTGCGGCCCCATCTGGAGCCCGACGTGGCCGCGTTGGAGAAGGCCGCGGCCGAGGTGCCGGAGGCGCTGATCGCCCCCGTCGCGGCCGCGGTGCTGTCCGCTCCCGCCGAGCCCGTGACCGTCGTCGGGTCGCTAGTCCCGGCGGAGGTCGTGATCCAGGCGCTGAGCGGGGTGCTCGGCCCGCTGACGGCGGGCGAGTGGACCTTCGCGACCGGTGAGGAGAGCGACTCGGGCCCGGAACTGCCGCGCTTCGTCTTCCTGGAGCACGAGCGCGGCCCCCTGCACCAGGGGAACTCCCGGCTGCTGGTGCGCGCCGACGTGGTGGAGGACATGGGGGCGGCGGACGCCTCCGTCGAGCGTGCCGCGCGGCTCGTCCGCTTCCACCGCCGGCGCGGCCCCGAGGCCATCGCCCGGCTCAGACCGCACCACCCGCTGCGCAGCGGACAGGAGGCACGCGCCTGGCAGGACCAGCACCAGACCGCCACCGGCATGGTCATGGACGTCGCCGGCATGCTGCTCGACGCGGTGCAGGGCCGTCTGGAGCCCGACGAGGTCGCGTTCCTGCGCCGGCCGGCGAGCGTCCCCCAGGTGGAGACACACCTGCGCCGCATGAAGCCGCAGGAGCTGGAGGCGCTGGTACGGGACTGGTCGCCGCACCGCCAGGACCTGAAGGAGCTGGCCCTCGTCCGGGACACCCTGCACACCGAGGTGCTGCGCCGTGTGCTGCGGGCCCGGACCGACCCGGGCTCCCACACGGCCGCCGAGAACAGCCCCGGCCTGGTGTCCGCCCTGCGGTCGGCGCTTCCCCGCGGGGACCTGATGCGCGAGCGGCTCGACCACGAGCTGGAACTCGCCCGCCGCAAGGGCCTGAACGTCGACGTCCTGGGCGTCCTGCTGGTCGCCCGCAGCGCCGGGCTGCCCGAGGACGATCTCGTCGAGGAGGTGCGCCGGCTCGCCCTGTCCGAGCTGCCCGTCGAGATCCTGCTGGCGCAGGTGGACCGCATCACCGCGACGGACCCCTCGCTGGGCCGGGAACTCCTCCAGGTCTGCTTCCGGCGACGCGCCCGCCGCGACAACAAATACCGGATCGCCTCCGTCCTCGGCGACCACCGCTTCCTGTCGAACGCCGTGCAGGCCATGTCCGACGGGCAACCGGGCCTGGCCGTCAAGTACTACCAGTGGCTGCTGTACTGCCTCACCGGCACGCCGACCATCCAGCGCCGGGACGTGCACGACGTGCTGGGCCTCGTCGGCCATCCACCGCCTGCGGCCCTGCTCAGGGCGATGCGGGAGAGGGGGAGCAAGTACGCCGTCCAGTCCGTCGACGCGATCGCGGCCAGCGAGTACTTCCGGCAGAACCTGTCGCCGCGTCAGCGGCCCTCCGAACCGACGGACCACTCCGACCACTCGGCGTCTGCCGTCCGGCAGAGCGAGCGGCCGGGCGCGTCGCACCACGACGAACCCGACCGGCGCCACGACTGACCGACGGCGTCGCCACGCCGACCGGAGTCACGAACACGAAAGGCACAGCGTGACCACGAACACAGTCCCGCCGCAGCCGCCCGGGGCGGCGGCCCCGCCGACCGCGACCCCGGAACTGCGCGCGGCAGGGGTGCAGTTGGCGAAACTCGCCCTGCGGTCCCCCAGCGTCACCGGCCGCGCGGTGCTGAAACGGGTGGCCGACGACGCCGCCGCGGGCGGCCGGGCCCTCGTCGGCCTCGACCTCGTCCATGTCTACCCGCCGCACCTGCTGGTGCCCGACGCCCCGCTGCCCAACCGACAGATCATGGGCTGGCTGGGTGTGGCGCGGGACGTGTGCGTCTTCGCGCCGATCGTGGTGACCTGGCTCTCGCTGTTCTCCGCGCTCGAACAGTACGAGGACGGCGCCAACTTCCTCACGCTGTGGGCCCACGACTTCGGCGGGGTCGCCGTGCTGTCGGTCGTGGCGCTGATATTGGTGGTGGTGGCCCTCACCGTCTCCTTGCACTGGCTGCGCCTGCAGGCCCAGAAGACCTCCTCGCGCGCGGAGCTGCGCCGGTCCGTGGGCGAACAGCTGGCGCTGATCACCTTCGAGCTGTCGACGACGACCGGCGCCCAGGCGGCCGCCGTGCCCACCGGTCGGCTGGTCCGCGCCGCCGGAGAGATCAGCGGCGCCACCGACCGTCTCACCTGGATCCTGCGCGAGGCCACCGAGCGGCTGGGGAAGATCTTCGACCCCGGCCCGGAATCGGGCTTCACCAAGGCGCTGGAGGGCTGGACGGCGTCGGCCGGCGCCCTGGAACGGATGGGCAAGTCCCTGACCGTTCCGCACCAGCTCATCCAGGAGTTCGCCGCGATGCGCAAGTCCCTCGGCGCGGACGAGGAGGCCACCCGCCGCGCCCTCGCGGTACTGCTCGCCGAACTGAACGAGGCGACCGAGACCTCCCGGGACTCCGACCAGGCACACGTGCGCGTGGCCGAGGTGGTGCTGGAGGGCACCCGGCAGGTGCGTGAGGCCATGGAGCGGTTCGTCGAGCGCACCCAGCTGCTGGACATGTACATGGAAGCCATGGAGGGCACGCTCAACCGCCTCGACCCCAACTGGGCGGACGCCCCACCATCGGCGGGGCCCACCGCGGCACCCTCCGGGCTCTACGACCCGATGGGCGACGACGGCTTCGACCACCTGAACGAACACGACGACGGCAGGACCGCGCCCGCGGCGGGCCGGGGCTGGGCCGACGCCCGCATGACGGCCGAGGAGCCCCGGCCCGACCCGGAGCCGACGGCACAGCCCGAGCCCGAGCCCGAGCCGGCCCCCGGCCCGGCCGACCCGTCGACCGGCTTCGGTCCCGGCGAGCGGGGCTCCTCGGACACCGACCTGTGGTACGGCGACGACGAGGGCCGCCGGTGAGCGCCCCGACCGGGCACGCCTGGGAGGAGACGTACGAAGGCCACGAAGGCGGGGATTGGGAGGGCGACGAGGGGCCGGCGCACGAGCAACGCGCGGCCACAGCCCCCCGCCACCTCGCCGGCTGGCTCTTCGCGGACCTCTTCCTCGTGCTGTTCGTGCTGGTCCTGGGGCTGTTGCCGCCCGCACCCCGGGAGAAGAAGGAACCGCCGGTGGAGCCCACCGGTCCGGCGTCCACGCCCGTGTCGGGCCAGCCTGCCGGGAAGGTGGTGGCCGGCGGCATCGACCCCAAATACCACACGGTCGGCGTCGCGCTCTCCGCGCAGTCCACCGTCCGCGCCGGGCAGCGCAAGGGGCTCACGGCCGCCGACGCGGCCAAGGTCACCGCCGCCGTGGCGCGGGAGGTGGACCGCAGCAGCAAGGGCCGCAAGGTCGGCATGCTGATCACCTTCGGCGGCGCCCCCCACTTCGAGGAGAACGCCCGCACCCTGGCCCGCCACACCAACGCGGCCCTGCTGGCGAAGGCGCCGAAGCTGTTCTGCGGCGGGAACGTCGGCACCCGCCCCTTCTGGGACGGCGACCCCCTGGGCGACAGCAGCCGGTCCTACGACGCGGTGCGCGTCGACGTCTACTACACCAACTCCTGCGAAGAGGACTGACGAGGAGCGACGAGAACGGAAGGGGAGGTTGCGCGTGGAACCCGAGGAACAGCCGGAGGCGGGCAGCGTCAGGCTCAACGACGACAACGAGGTGGAGCGGTACGACGGCGCCCGGTGGCAGCCGTACCGACAACTCCCGGACGACGGTTCGGACAACCTGCTCCGGGGCGAGGACCCGGATACGGAGCGCGAAGCGACGTGAACTCACCCGAGCCCGAGCTCCTGCCGGACCTCCCGCCCGCCGCCGGCGCCGCGCAGGCCGCCGTCGCCGACATGCGGGCCACGGCCCGCTGGTCCGTCGCGACCACCGGCGCCGTCGGCGGGCTGCTCCTGGGCGGCTTCCCGCTGACGGCCGTAGGGAAGATCCACGGCGCGACCGATGTCGCGCTCGCAGTCGGCGGGCTGGTCGTGGCGGTGGCCGGGGTGGCCTGGGCGCTGTGGACGACGGGCGAGGTCCTCACGCCCCGCTTCACCACACTGCGTTCGCTGGCGGACCCCGCGCTGGCCGACCTCCAGGCTGAGATCGACGCGGCACCCGAGACCTTCTTCGGTCCCTTCGGCCGTACCGCCGCCCAACTGGAGGCCGCCTGCCGCGAACACACCGCCGTCGCGGTGCAGCTGGCGGCCCTCCTCGCCCGGGAACGCGACGAGGAGCGACGCGCGGGACTTACCCGGGGCCTGGCCGACGCCCGCGCCAACGCCGCGAACGCGACCGCACGCCGCCGGGCCCTGCTGGAGCTCGTCCACGCCTGGCAGGTGCGCCGCGCCCTGCGCAGGGCGCGGATACACACCCTGCTCGCCTCGGTCGCCGTCGTGGCGGGCGCGGTGCTCTTCCTGCTGGCGACGGACGGCGGCTGACGGCCCGTACGACGCTCAGCTCACCTTGGCCCACGCGCGCAGCGCGTCCTCGCTCGCGAAGTTCGCCACGTTCTTGTCGTGCGGCTCGTCGGTGTACTGGTGGAAGCGCCACTTCGCCTTGATGCGGGGCTTGCCCGCGCCGACGTAGTCGGCGATCCACAGGCCGTCGCCGGTGTACGAGGTGTCGTCGACGTTCAGCGAATAGCTTCACTGTG
The DNA here is from genome assembly GCF_042888465.1 of Streptomyces sp. NPDC002888. Taxonomy (NCBI): domain Bacteria; kingdom Bacillati; phylum Actinomycetota; class Actinomycetes; order Kitasatosporales; family Streptomycetaceae; genus Streptomyces; species Streptomyces sp. NPDC002888. The sequence continues at coordinate 61,116 of NZ_JBIAPU010000005.1, forward strand.
TCTGCTCGGCCGGGGAGCGGCCGGGTGTCCCGCCCGAGACGGCCCCGGGGAGGGGGTTGGTGAGCGCGTGACCGGTCGATTCACTCGATGTGATGAACGGCTGCGAACGCGCAGCGGTGTCTCGTACAGGTGTGTAGCGTCGTGGCCGTTCCCCAAGGGGAGTTCGGCGCCGGCCGTGCCGGGCCGGCCCCAGGTCAGCACTCGATGATGTTCACCGCCAGCCCGCCCCGGGCCGTCTCCTTGTACTTGACCGACATGTCGGCGCCGGTGTCCTTCATGGTCTTGATGACCTTGTCGAGGGACACCTTGTGGGAGCCGTCGCCGCGCATCGCCATGCGGGCCGCGGTGACCGCCTTCACCGCGGCCATGCCGTTGCGCTCGATGCAGGGGATCTGGACGAGGCCGCCCACGGGGTCGCAGGTGAGGCCGAGGTTGTGCTCCATGCCGATCTCGGCCGCGTTCTCGACCTGTTCCGGGGATCCGCCGAGCACCTCCGCCAGCGCGCCCGCCGCCATCGAGCAGGCCGAGCCGACCTCGCCCTGACAGCCGACCTCGGCGCCGGAGATGGAGGCGTTCTCCTTGAACAGCATGCCGATGGCCCCGGCCGCCAGCAGGAACCGTACGACCCCGTCCTCGTCGGCGCCCGGGATGAAGTTGATGTAGTAGTGCAGGACCGCCGGGATGATGCCGGCCGCGCCGTTCGTCGGGGCGGTCACGACCCGGCCGCCGGCCGCGTTCTCCTCGTTCACGGCCATCGCGTACAGCGTGATCCACTCCATGGAGTGGGCCAGGGGGTCGCCCTCGGCGCGGAGTTGGCGTGCCGTCATCGCGGCGCGACGGCGCACCCGCAGCCCGCCCGGCAGGATGCCCTCGCGGGACATGCCGCGCGAGACGCACTCCCGCATCACCCGCCAGATCTCCAGCAGACCCGCGCGGATCTCTCCCTCGGTGCGCCAGGCACGCTCGTTCTCCAGCATCAGCGAGGAGATCGAAAGACCGGTCTCCTGCGTCAGACGCAGCAGCTCGTCGCCCGTGCGGAAGGGGTACTTCAGGGCCGTGTCGTCCAGCTTGATCCGGTCCGCGCCGACCGCCTCCTCGTCGACGACGAACCCGCCGCCCACCGAGTAGTACGTCTTCGACAGGAGCTCACCACCCTGGGCGTCGTACGCCCACAGGGTCATGCCGTTCGCGTGGTACGGCAGCGCCTTGCGGCGGTGCAGGACCATGTCGTCGTCGAAGGAGAACGGGATCTCGCGCTCACCGAGCAGACGAAGCCGCCCCGAGGCCTTGATCTCCTCCACCCGCTCGTCCGCCGTCTCCACGTCCACCGTGCGCGGCGAGTCGCCCTCCAGGCCGAGGAGGACGGCCTTGGGGGTGCCGTGGCCGTGGCCGGTGGCGCCCAGCGAGCCGTACAGCTCGGAGCGCACGGAGGCGACGGAGTCCACCAGGCCCTCGTTGCGCAGCCGGCGGGCGAACATGCGCGCCGCACGCATCGGGCCGACCGTGTGGGAGCTGGACGGGCCGATGCCGATCGAGAACAGGTCGAAGACCGAGATGGCCACGGGTGACTCCTCAATACGGGGGGGTGGTGGGGCACCTCGTGACGGGTGCCCCACCGGGACTTACTTGTTCAGACCGGGGTACAGCGGGTGCTTGTCGGCCAGGGCCTTCACCCGGGTCTTGAGCGCCTCGACGTCGTAGGACGGCTTCAGTGCCTCGGCGATGACGTCCGCGACCTCGGCGAAGTCCTCGGCCGTGAAGCCGCGGGTCGCGAGGGCGGGCGTACCGATCCGCAGACCCGACGTCACCATCGGCGGGCGCGGGTCGTTCGGGACGGCGTTGCGGTTGACCGTGATGCCGACCTCGTGGAGGCGGTCCTCGGCCTGCTGCCCGTCCAGCTCGGACTCACGCAGGTCGACGAGGATCAGGTGCACGTCCGTGCCGCCGGACAGGACGTTGACCCCGGCCGCACGGGCGTCCGGCGCGGTCAGCCGCTCGGCGAGGATCCGCGCGCCGTCCACGGTACGCCGCTGGCGCTCCTTGAAGTCCTCCGAGGCGGCGACCTTGAAGGAGACCGCCTTCGCCGCGATCACGTGCTCCAGGGGACCGCCCTGGAAGCCCGGGAAGACGGACGAGTTGAGCTTCTTCGCGAAGTCCTTCTTCGCCAGGATGATGCCGCCGCGGGGGCCGCCCAGCGTCTTGTGGGTGGTGGAGGTGACCACGTCCGCGTACTCCACCGGGTTCGGGTGGAGTCCGGCCGCGACCAGGCCCGCGAAGTGCGCCATGTCGACCCACAGGTACGCCTCGACCTCGTCGGCGATGCGGCGGAACTCCGCGAAGTCCAGCTGCCGCGGGTACGCCGACCAGCCCGCGATGATCACCTTCGGGCGGTGCTCCTTGGCGAGCCGCTCGACCTCGGCCATGTCGACCAGACCGGCCTCGTCCACGTGGTAGGCGACCACGTTGAACTGCTTGCCGGAGAAATTCAGCCGCATCCCGTGGGTCAGGTGGCCGCCGTGCGCCAGGTCCAGGCCCAGGATGGTGTCGCCGGGCTGGGCCAGCGCGAACAGCGCGGCCTGGTTGGCGGAGGCGCCCGAGTGCGGCTGCACGTTGGCGTACTCGGCGCCGAACAGCTCCTTGACCCGGTCGATCGCGATCTGCTCGGCGACGTCGACGTGCTCACAGCCACCGTAGTAACGGCGGCCCGGGTAACCCTCGGCGTACTTGTTGGTCAGGACCGAGCCCTGCGCCTCCATGACCGCGAGCGGAGCGAAGTTCTCCGAGGCGATCATCTCGAGCGTGGACTGCTGGCGGTTCAGCTCGGCGTCGACCGCGGCGGCCACGTCCGGGTCGAGCTCGTGCAGGGGCGTGTTCAGAACAGACATGTCGACTACGGCTCCTCAGCCGGCGGAGTGGGCGGCGTACTCGTCGGCGGTGAGCAGGTCGGAGGGCTCCTCCGTGACCCGCACCTTGAACAGCCAGCCACCCTCGAAGGGGGCCGAGTTCACCAGCGACGGGTCGTTCACCACGTCCTCGTTGATCTCGGTGACCTCGCCGCCGACGGGGGAGTACAGGTCGCTGACCGACTTGGTGGACTCCAGTTCGCCACAGGTCTCGCCCGCGGTGACCGTGGAGCCGACGTCCGGGAGCTGGGCGTAGACGACGTCACCGAGCGCGTTGGCCGCGAACTCCGTGATGCCGACCGTCGCGACGCCGTCCTCGGCGGCCGACAGCCACTCGTGCTCCTTGCTGTAGCGCAGCTGCTGGGGGTTGCTCATGGCCTGAATTCTCCTGTACGCGGGGGAGTGCTGGTGAATGAGTGACTGCTGAAACCGCTGGTGAACAGCGAAATGTGCGCGGGGTCACGCCGGAAGGCGAAGCACCGCGCCCAGTGTCTACTTCTGGCGCTTGTAGAACGGCAGCGCCACGACCTCGTACGACTCGTGAGTGCCCCGGATGTCCACGCCGACGCCCTTCGTGCCCGGCTCCGCGTGCGCCGCGTCGACGTACGCCATGGCGATGGGCCGGCCAAGCGTGGGGGAGGGGGCGCCGGAGGTGACCTCGCCGATCACCTCGCCGCCGCCGGCGACGACGGCGTACCCGGCACGCGGGACGCGACGGCCCTCGGCGACCAGGCCGACGAGGACGCGCGGGGGGTTCTCCTGAGCCCTGGAGGCAGCCTCGGCCAGCGCCTGGCGGCCCACGAAGTCGCCCTCCTTCTCGAACTTCACCACCCGGCCGAGGCCCGCGTCGAAGGGCGTGAGGGAGGTGCTCAGCTCGTGCCCGTACAGCGGCATGCCCGCCTCCAGGCGCAGCGTGTCCCGGCAGGACAGACCGCAGGGGACCAGGCCTGCGCCCTCGCCCGCCTTGGTCAGCGCCTGCCACAGCTCGACGGCGTGCTCCGGCTTCACGAACAGCTCGAAGCCGTCCTCACCGGTGTAGCCGGTGCGCGCGATCAGCGCCGGGACGCCGGCGACCGTGCCGGGCAGGCCCGCGTAGTACTTCAGCCCGTCGAGGTCGGCGTCGGTGAGCGACTTCAGGATGCCGGGGGACTGCGGCCCCTGCACGGCGATCAGCGCGTAGGCGTCCCGGTCGTCGCGCACTTCGGCGTCGAACCCGGCGGACCGCTCGACGAGCGCGTCCAGCACCACCTGGGCGTTGGAGGCGTTGGCGACGACCATGTAGTGAGATGACCCGGCTTCCGTCTCCGCCAGCCGGTAGACGATCAGGTCGTCGAGGATGCCGCCGTCGGCCCTGCAGATCATGGTGTAGCGGGCCCGGCCGACCTTGACGCCGCCGATGTTGCCCACCAGGGCGTGGTCGAGGAGGGCTGCGGCCTGCGGGCCGGTGACGGTGATCTCGCCCATGTGGGAGAGGTCGAACAGGCCGGCCCGGGTGCGCACGGCGAGGTGCTCGTTGCGCTCGGAGCCGTAGCGCAGGGGCATGTCCCAGCCGGCGAAGTCGGTCATCGTCGCGCCGAGCGCGCGATGCAGGGCATCCAGCGCGGTACGGCGGGGTTCGGTACTGCTCATCGGTCGGTCGTCTCCCAAGGCATGACAGGCGAGGTCGATCCTCCCCATCTGTCATCGGAACCTGAGAGGTTCGCCATGACCGCACCGGGCATGGCTTGCACCTTGGGTGGGACCACCTCGGACGGCGGCCCGCTTTTCAGATGTGCCTCGCCCGCGCGGTAACGGTGCCTGAGAGATTCAAGGGAGGGACTTGCTCCTTCGGCGCCCCAGCGACAGCTGCTGCTGGGGACTCTCCCGCGCGGATTCAAACGGCCGGTATGCAGTTGGCGGCCTCATCATTGCACGCCCGCGCCCCGGTGCGGCAGGCCGCATCTGTAACCGGCTTGTGGCAGGAAGCGAACGAAATGGCGAGGCATCGCGCATTACCTTCTCTTTACACTCGGCGGGGAGGGTTACTCGTGAGCCACCCCAGGGGAGGACCATCACGGTGAACAGGACCACCGCGTACGCGACCAGCTCGGCCGTCGCGCTGCCCGTGCAGCCGACCGCCCCGGCCCGGGAGGCGCACGGCCCGCAGCCCGTCGTCCGCGACCTGCGCGAACGCGCGGGCCACAGCCCCCACGCACTGCTCTTCGGCCCCAACGACCTCGTCGTGGTCACCGGCCTGCCCGGCAGCGGCAAGTCCACCCTGATGCGGCGCACGGTGCAGGGCGTCGGCATCGACTCCCAGGACACCCGCGACCGCTGGGACGCCGGCATGCCCCGCCTCCTGCCCTACGCCGTCTACCGCCCCCTCGTCCGCCTCGCCCACTACGCCGGACTGCGCCGCGCCCTGCGCTCCGGCACGGGCGTCGTCGTGCACGACTGCGGTACGCAGGCCTGGGTGCGCCGCTGGCTGGCCCGCGAGGCCCGCCGCCGGGGCGGCACCCTGCACCTGCTCCTCCTCGACGTCACCCCGGACACCGCCCTGGCCGGCCAGCGTGAGCGCGGCCGCGGCGTCTCCCCGTACGCGTTCCTGCGCCACCGCACGGCGGCCGCCCGCCTGCTGCGCGCCGTGGAGCGGGGCGAGCTGCCCCAGGGCTGCGGCTCGGCGGTGCTGGCCGACCGGGACGCGGCGGACACCCTGCGGCGCATCGGATTCACGGGCTGAGCCGGGCTGAGCGGGGATGAGCCGAGGTGGTACGCGCCGAGTCGGGCCGAGTGCGCGCCGACTACGGTCCGGCAACGGGCGGGGAACGGGCGGGAACGTGCCGCCCGGTACCCGCTAGCCTTTCCGCCACAGCAGTGGTTCCCGGCAGACGGTTGAGAGAGATGGACTTCCCGGCGGATTTTCCAGCGGACTTCCCGGCACAGGCACACCCCCACTCGCACGGCGGTTGGCCCGGCAACGAACTGGAGGAGGTGCTCTCCGCCTCCCTCGGCGTGCCGGGCGCCGGCGGCCGGATCGTGGAGGTCCTCGGCCGTAGCTTCGTCTGGGTGCCGCTGCCCAACGGCAGGGGCCCGCACAGCGGCCCCCTGGACCTGCCCACACTGGAGATCGAGGGCCAGGCCTTTGTGCCCGTCTTCAGCTCCGAGGAGCAGTTCCGCCAGGTCGTCGGCCCCCACATGTCGTACACGATCGCCCCGGCCGTCGAGTTCGCCCGCGGCCTGCCCCCGCAGGTCGGCATCATGGTCAACCCGGACGGCCTGGTCGGCGTCCCGCTGCCGCCGCAGGCCGTCGCCGAGCTGTGCCGCTCCGGCCGCACCCCGCTGGACGGTCCCGCGAGCGGCGGCCGGGTCCGCCTCTTCGAGCCCGACTGGCAGGACGACCCCGTCGACTTCCTCGCCGCCGCCGCCACCGAGTTCGCCGGCACCGGCGTCGTCCTCACCGCGCGCCGCTGCCTCGCCACCATCGAAACGGCCGACCCGGTCATGTTCGTGGGCGTCGAACTCTCCCATCTGGAGGGCGACGTCCGCGCCCTCCCCCTCGACGCCCTCGGCCGAGCCCTCGGCCAGGCCCCGGCCCCCTGGCCGGTCAACCTGGTCCTCCTGGACGTGGCCCAGGGCGACCCGGTGGCGGAGTGGATGCGAGAAAGGGTCCGCCCCTTCTACAACAGGGACCACTAGCGGGACCACTGGAAACACCGCCAGGGGCTACGCCTCAGGGGCGCGGGGCTGTGTCGATATGCGGCTCCGCCACGGGGCGCGATCACCCACGAACGACCCGCGCCCCACCACCGCGAACCAGCCCCCGTGCCCTCAACGGCTCAACCCGGCAGAGCGCCTAAGCTGTTTCATAATCGAGGTCCACTCAACTCACGAAGGGCGGCAAAGGTGAGCGCGAGCGGCACTGCCGCGACCGGTCAGGTCGAGCACATGCTGCGCCAGGTGACGCCCGGGCGTTACGACGCCTACGAGGCACTCCTGCGCGCGCTCGCCACCCCCTCCTCCGGCCAGGTCTGGATGCTGCTGTGGCACGGCCAGGCCGGCTCCCCCGACGCCCAGTACGGCAACATGGAGGTCGACGGCCACGGCTACACCCCCTGTGTCACCTCCGCCCAGGAGCTCTCGGCGAGCGGCTGGAACCGGTCGTACGAGGTGGTCGACGGCCTGGACGTGGCCCGCACGCTCTACCCGGACCACTTCGGCCTCTGGCTGAACCCGCACGCCCCGGGCGGCGGCGTCGGCATCCCCTGGCTCGACATGCGGCGGATCGCGACCGGCCTGGACCGCCAGCCGGCCGGACCTCTGCGGCTGTCCGAACCCGGCATCGAGATCCCGCAGTTCTACGCCCTGCTCTCGCAGAACGCCCACCGCACCCCGGCCGTCCGCTCGTTGCGCCGCGCCTGGGTGCAACCGGCGCTCGGAGCGCCGTATCTCGCCATCGGTCTCGATGTCTACGAGACCTCCCCGACCGCCGTCGACTCGGTGCGGGCGATGATGCAGCAGTCCATAGGCGCGGTCCCGGACGGTCTGCCGGTGTCGACCGTCGCCATGACCGACGAGTACGACCCGGTCGTGATGTGGCTGCGCGGCCAGGCGCGCCCCTTCTACGACCGCGAGGCCCACGCGGCTCCCGCGACGGCTCCGGCGGGCGGGTACGGGTATCCGCCGGCGTCCGGAAGATACTGACCGGCGGCGGTGCTCCGGCATCGCCGAAGCGGGAGCGGAGCTTCATCTTCGCGCGTAGATGACGCCAGAAAGTGCGCTTACGCTCAGAGTTGTCCCATTTGATACCCGTCCGGCCGCCGTTACCTGCTGTCCGGATAACGGAACCCCCCAAACAGCATCACGTTTACGCATCCTTTCACCCTTAAGTCTGGCAACAGATCGCCAAAGCGTTGAAGACTCCCGCTCCAGGGGTGGGTTCGCCCCTGTGTACGACGGACGGATCAATGCCGCCACAGCGGCAAGTGCGGGCCGGCCAACCGCCGGTTGAGAGGGGTCCCTGCCAGATGACGGCACCATTGCACGAGCCGACCGCGGAAGCGGCCCCAAGTGCGGCCGAGGAAGCGGCGGTCGCCACCGCCGGCGCGAAGGCCGTACAGGGTCGCTCCCTGGGCCGGATCGCCTGGGAGCGCCTGAAGCGGGACAAGCTCGCCCTGACGGGCGGCGTCGTGGTGCTCGTGCTCATCGTGATAGCGCTGCTCGCGCCGGTGATCACCAGCCTCGTCGGGCAGGACCCGAATGAGTATCACGAGAACCTCATCGACCCGCTGTTCGGCACCCCCACGGGGTCGCTGGGCGGCATCAGCGGCGATCACCTGCTGGGCGTCGAGCCGGTCAACGGCCGTGACATCTTCGCCCGCATCCTCTACGGAGCCCGGATCTCGCTCCTGGTCGGCTTCCTGTCCGCGGTGGTCGCCGTGATCCTCGGCACCGTCCTCGGTGTCCTCGCCGGCTTCTTCGGCGGCTGGGTCGACTCCCTGATCAGCCGGGTGATGGACGGTCTGCTCGCCTTCCCCCAGCTGCTGTTCATCATCGCGCTGGTCTCCGTCATGCCGAACCAGATGCTGGGGCTGACCGGCACGGGCGTACGCGTCTTCGTGATGATCCTCGTCATCGGTTTCTTCGGCTGGCCCTACATCGGACGCGTGGTACGCGGTCAGACGCTCTCGCTGCGTGAGCGCGAGTACGTCGAGGCGGCCCGATCGCTGGGCGCCGGGCGGCTGTACATCCTGTTCAAGGAACTGCTGCCCAACCTCGTTGCGCCCATCATCGTGTACACGACGATGATGATCCCCACCAACATCCTCACCGAGGCGGCACTCAGCTTCCTGGGCGTGGGCGTCAAGCCGCCCACGGCCTCCTGGGGACAGATGCTGTCGAGCGCGATCGACTACTACGACTCGGACCCCATGTACATGGTGGTCCCGGGTGTGGCGATCTTCATCACCGTTCTTGCCTTCAACCTCTTCGGCGACGGCGTGCGTGACGCGCTGGACCCGAAGGGCTCCCGCTGAACTGCCGTACCCCAAGCGTCCCGTGGCATCGACTACGGGGTCTCTCATCAAATCCGGAGGATCCGAGATCGTGACTACCCAACGCACCTCAGGGCGGCGCAAGCAGGCCATGGCCGCTGCCGCCGTGGTCGCCGCGCTGCTGACCACGGCGGCGTGCGGCGGCGGAGACGACGATGGCAACGGCGGCTCGAAGAGCGGTGCGGCCGGCTTCGACGCCGCCAACAACAAGGTTGCCCAGGCGTCGCTGGCCAAGAAGGGCGGCGAGCTCAAGTTCGGCGCCGCTCAGGACGCCGACTCGTGGGACACCACGCGTGGTTACTACGGCATGATGTGGAACTTCGCCCGCTACTACAGCCGTCAGCTCGTCACGAACAAGACGGAGCCCGGCAAGGCCGGCGCGGAGCTCACCCCGGACCTCGCCACGGGTCTCGCCAAGATCACGGACGACGGCAAGACCTACTCGTACACCCTGCGTGACGGCATCACCTGGGAGGACGGCAAGCCGATCACCTCCAAGGACGTCAAGTACGGCATCGAGCGCGTCTGGGCGCAGGACGTGCTGTCCGGCGGCCCGACCTACCTCAAGGAAGTCCTCGACCCCAAGGCCGAGTACAAGGGCCCGTACAAGGACACCTCCAAGGACAAGCTGGGTCTGAAGGCCATCGAGACGCCGGACGACAAGACCATCGTCTTCAAGCTGCCGAAGGCCAACTCGGACTTCGAGGAGATGCTGGGCCTGATCTCGGCCTCCCCGGTCCGCCAGGACATGGACACCAAGTCCAAGTACCAGCTGAAGCCCTTCTCCTCGGGCCCGTACAAGTTCGAGTCGTACAACCCGGGCAAGGACCTCACCCTGGTCCGCAACTCCGGCTGGAAGCAGGCCTCGGACCCGATCCGCAAGGCGTACCCGGACAAGATCTCGATCAAGTTCTTCTCCAACGCCAACGACCTGGACCAGCGCCTGATCAGCGGTGACCTGGACCTCGACCTCAACCAGACCGGTCTGTCGCCGCAGGGTCGCACCACCGCCCTGAAGCAGCACAAGGCCAACCTGGACAACCCGGTCTCCGGCTACATCCGTTACGCGACCTTCCCGCAGAACGTGAAGCCGTTCGACAACGAGCACTGCCGCAAGGCCGTGATCTACGGTGCCGACCACGTGTCGCTGCAGACCGCGCGCGGTGGCCCGGTCGCCGGTGGTGACATCGGCACCAACATGCTGCCGCCGTCCGTCGCGGGTGCCGAGGGCCAGAAGTACGACCCGTACGAGCTCGCGGGTGCCAACAAGACCGGCAACGTCGCCAAGGCCAAGGAAGAGCTGAAGGCCTGCGGCCAGCCGAACGGCTTCAAGACCACCATCGCCGTCCGCAACAACAAGCCGGTCGAGGTGGCCACCGCCCAGTCCCTGCAGGCGTCGCTGGACAAGATCGGCGTCAAGGTCGAGATCGACCAGTACGACGGCTCGCAGAGCTCCAGCGTCATCGGCAGCCCCTCGAACGTGAAGAAGAAGGGCTACGGCATCATCATCATGGGCTGGGGCCCGGACTTCCCGTCCGTCCAGGGCTTCGGTCTGCCGCTGTGGGACAGCAAGTACATCCTTGAGAGCGCCAACAACAACTTCGCGCTCATCAACGACAAGACGATCGACGGCCTGTTCGACCAGTACGTCAACACGCTGGACGACTCCGGCAAGACCAAGATCGCCACGGAGATCAACCACAAGGTGATGGAGGGCGGTTACTACCTGCCCTTCGTCTTCGAGAAGTTCATCAACTGGCGCTCCAGCCGCCTGGCGAACGTCTACACGACCGACGGCTACAGCGGCATGTACGACTTCGTCAACCTCGGCCTGAAGGCCGCGAAGTAAACCCGGCACACCCGCCGTACGGCACGAAAGGCAGGTGAAGGCCGGCGACGCGTGAGCGCGGGCCACCGGACAACCTCCGGTGGCCCGCGGTCCGCGGCGGGCCGAGAGCTGTGCTCGCTTACCTCATCAGGCGGCTGTTCGCCGCCGCAGTGATGCTGGTCGTCATCGTCCTGGTGGTCTTCAGCATCTTCTTCCTCTTCCCCAAGTGGGCGGGCGTCGACGTGGCCCTGAGCTTCGTCGGCAAGCAGGCCGACCCGGCCGCGGTCGAGGGGGTCCGGCAGAAGCTGGGACTGGACGAACCGATCTACTTCCAGGCCTGGGAGTTCTTCAAGGGCATCTTCGCGGGCCGCACCTACTCGGGCGGCGGCGACGTCACGCAGTGCGCCGCTCCGTGCTTCGGCTACTCCTTCCGCACCGAGCAGGCCGTCTGGCCGGTGTTGACCGACCGTCTCCCGGTGACCCTGGGTCTCGCGCTCGGCGCCGCCGTGCTGTGGCTGATCTTCGGTCTCGCGGCGGGTGTGCTCTCCGCGCTCAAGCGCGGCACCCTCTGGGACCGCAGCGCGATGATCGTCGCGCTCGCGGGCGTCTCCCTCCCCATCTACTTCACCGGCATGCTCTCGCTGGCGGTCTTCGTCTTCGGGCTGAACTGGTTCAAGGGCGAGTACGTGCCCCTGGAGGACAGCTTCACCGGCTGGTTCGGCGGCATGATCCTGCCCTGGGTCACCTTGGCGTTCCTCTATGCGGCGATGTACGCGCGCATCACCCGCGCCACCATGCTGGAGGTGCTCGGTGAGGACTACATCCGCACCGCCCGCGCCAAGGGCCTGCGCGAGAAGACCGTCATAGGCAAGCACGCCATGCGTTCGACGATGACGCCCATCCTGACCATGCTCGGCATGGACCTCGGCGCCCTCATCGGCGGCGCGATCCTGACCGAGACCACGTTCAGCCTTCCCGGACTCGGCCAGGCCGTGCTGAACGCCATCAAGACGCAGGACCTGCCCATCATTCTGGGCGTCGTCCTGATCACCTCGCTGGCGGTGCTCGTCGCCAACCTCGTGGTGGACGTCCTGTACGCCGTGATCGACCCCCGAGTGAGGCTCTCATGACCGAACTCAGCAAGACCGGAGCGGCCCTGGGCGAGCCCATGAGCGGCTCGCCGACCCCGAGTGCCTTCCTCGAAGTGCGCGACCTGAAGGTGCACTTCCCGACCGACGACGGCCTGGTCAAGTCCGTCGACGGGCTCAGCTTCCAGCTGGAGAAGGGCAAGACCCTCGGCATCGTGGGCGAGTCGGGTTCCGGCAAGTCGGTGACCTCGCTCGGCATCATGGGCCTGCACACCGCCGGCCAGTACGGCAAGCGCAAGGCGCAGATCTCCGGGGAGATCTGGCTGGACGGCACCGAGCTGCTGTCCGCCGACCCGGACCACGTGCGCAAGCTGCGTGGCCGTCAGATGGCGATGATCTTCCAGGACCCGCTGTCCGCGCTGCACCCGTACTACACGATCGGTCAGCAGATCGTGGAGGCGTACCGCATCCACCACAATGTCGACAAGAAGACCGCCAAGCGCCGCGCGGTCGAGATGCTCGACCGGGTGGGCATCCCGCAGCCGGACAAGCGCGTCGACAGCTACCCGCACGAGTTCTCCGGCGGCATGCGCCAGCGCGCGATGATCGCGATGTCGCTGGTCAACAACCCCGAGCTGCTCATCGCGGACGAGCCGACGACCGCCCTCGACGTGACCGTCCAGGCGCAGATCCTCGACCTGATCCGCGACCTGCAGAAGGAGTTCGGCTCCGCGGTCATCGTCATCACCCACGACCTGGGCGTCGTCGCCGAACTGGCCGACGACATCCTGGTGATGTACGGCGGCCGCTGCGTGGAGCGCGGTCCGGCCGAGAAGGTGTTCTACGAGCCCCGCCACCCCTACACCTGGGGCCTGCTCGGCTCGATGCCGCGTCTCGACCGCGAGCAGCAGGAGCGCCTGATCCCGGTCAAGGGCTCCCCGCCCTCGCTGATCAACATCCCGTCCGGCTGCGCCTTCAACCCGCGCTGCCCGTACGCGGACCTCCCGAAGGACAACGTCACCCGCACGGTCCGCCCGGAGCTGGCCGAGGTCGGCAGCCGGCACTGGGCCGCCTGCCACCTGGGCAAGGACCAGCGGGAGCGTATCTGGACCGAAGAGATTGCGCCGAAGCTGTGAGTGACGACAAAGCAGTGACCAAGTCCGCGCAGACCGACGGCGCCACGCTCACCAAGGACGCCGCCCCCGGCGAGACCCTGCTGAAGGTGACCGGGCTCAAGAAGCACTTCCCGATCAAGAAGGGCCTGCTCCAGCGGCAGGTCGGGGCGGTGCACGCGGTCGACGGGATCGACTTCGAGGTCAAGGCCGGCGAGACCCTGGGTGTCGTGGGCGAGTCGGGCTGCGGCAAGTCCACGATGGGCCGGCTGATCACCCGGCTGCTCGAACCGACCGGCGGCAAGGTCGAGTTCGAGGGCAAGGACATCACGCACCTCGGGGTGGCGGGCATGCGTCCGCTGCGCCGCGACGTGCAGATGATCTTCCAGGACCCGTACTCGTCGCTGAACCCGCGCCACACCATCGGCACGATCATCGGCGCCCCCTTCAAGCTGCAGGGCGTCGAGCCCGAGGGCGGCATCAAGAAGGAGGTCCAGCGGCTGCTGTCGGTGGTCGGCCTCAACCCCGAGCACTACAACCGCTACCCGCACGAGTTCTCCGGCGGTCAGCGCCAGCGCATCGGCATCGCCCGCGCCCTCGCGCTCAACCCGAAGCTGGTGGTCGCGGACGAGCCGGTCTCCGCGCTCGACGTGTCGATCCAGGCGCAGGTCGTGAACCTGCTGGACGACCTCCAGCAGGAACTGGGCCTGACGTACGTGATCATCGCGCACGACCTCTCGGTCGTCCGGCACGTCTCGGACCGGATCGCGGTGATGTACCTCGGCAAGATCGTGGAGCTCGCCGACCGCGACCTGCTCTACAAGACGCCGATGCATCCGTACACCAAGGCGCTGATGTCGGCGGTCCCGATACCGGACCCGAGGCGCAAGGCGGCCAAGAGCGAGCGCATTTTGCTCAAGGGTGACGTGCCCTCGCCGATCTCCCCGCCGAGCGGCTGCCGCTTCCACACCCGGTGCTGGAAGGCGACCCAGATCTGCAAGACGACCGAGCCGCCGCTGATCGAGCTGCGTCCCGGCCAGCAGGTCGCCTGCCACCACCCGGAGAACTTCGCGGACCAGGCCCCGCAGGACACCGTCCTGCTGAGCGCCGCGAAGGAAGCGGCGGAGCTGGTGGCCGACGAGGTGCTGGCGGAGTCGGCGGAGACGTCGGCTGCGGTGGCGGCGGAGGTCGCCAAGGAGACTCCCAAGGTCACCAAGGAGACCCCCGACCCCACCGAAACCACCGAAAAGTAGCACAAAACCGAGCCCCCGCCTTGCAATGTAAGGCGGGGGCTCAGTGTTGGGTCAGAATGGAAGGGTGGTCCAGGAACTCTTCACCCCGTCCGTCCAGCACACGCTCGACCTGATCGGCATCTTCGTCTTCGCCATCTCGGGTGCGCTGCTGGCCGTCCGCAAGAACTTCGACGTCTTCGGCATCGCCATGCTCGCCGAGGTCACCGCGCTGGGCGGCGGGCTGTTCCGGGACGTGGTGATCGGCGCGGTGCCGCCGGCCGCCTTCACGGACCTGGGGTACTTCCTCACGCCGCTGCTCGCCGCCCTCCTGGTCGTCTTCCTCCACCCGCAGGTGGAGCGCATCCAGGTCGGCGTCAACGCCTTCGACGCGGCGGGCCTCGGCCTGTTCTGCGTCACGGGCACGACCAAGGCGTACGACCACGGGCTCGGCCTCACCGCGTCGGCGGCCCTCGGCCTCGCCACCGCCGTCGGCGGCGGCGTACTGCGCGACGTGCTGGCCAACGAGGTGCCCTCCCTGCTGCGCTGGGACCGCGACCTCTACGCGGTCCCGGCGATGGTCGGCGCCACGATGGTCGTCCTGTGCATCCGCTACGACGCGCTGAACCCGTTGACCAGCGGTACCGCCGCCGTCACGGCCTTCGTGCTGCGCCTGCTCGCGATGCGGTACCACTGGCGAGCTCCGCGCGCGTGGAACCGTCGCTCGACGGTGCGGGAGGAGTAGTGCCCCCGGCGCCCCCGCCGGCGCCTCCGTCGGTGCCTCGCGTGACGTGCCGCTCGCCCGTCTGCTCCGTCAGCCAGCGGAACGCCGGCACCACCTGCGGCCGCCACAGTGCCATGGTGTGCCCGCCCGCGCTCTTCGGGACGTACACCACGTGCACGGCGGTCGGCGCCTTCGCGATCTTCTCCAGGTCCATGGCGGCCTCGTAGCCGTCGCGCGGCTGGCCGGAGAGGTAGAGGGCGATGCGGGGCGGGACGGTCGCCTTGCGCAGCAGCAGGTAGGGGTTGTTCTCGGCGCGCAGGGCCGGGGTCTCGGCGGCGAGTGAGTTGCGTTCGCCGATCGGGTCGTTGTAGCCGGACAGGCTCACCGCCGCCCGGTAGCGATCGGGGTGCGCCACCGCCAGTTTCGCCGCGCAGTGCCCGCCGGCCGAGTACCCGGCGACCGCCCAGCCGCGCGGCGCGGGCTGGGCCCGGAAGTTGTCCATGACCATCTTCGGTACGTCGACGCTCAGCCAGGTGTCCGCGTTGACGGTGCCCGGGACGTTGGCGCAGCCGGTGTCGACACCGGGGAGCAGGGAGGTGCGCGGCGCGACCAGGATGAACGGCGCGACGCGGCCCTCACGCATCAGCGGCAGCAGCTGCTGGTGCGCCTTCATCGACCCGAACCAGGCCTTCGCCGAGCCCGGATAGCCGGGCAGCAGCTCGACGACGGGGAACTTGTGGTTCCGGTAGGCGGGCTCGTCGTACTGCGGCGGCAGCCACACGTAGACCTCGGCGTTCACGCCGGACACGCGACCCTTGAGCTGTGTGACGCGGACCCCGCCGGCCTTGCGCATGCCCGGTCCGTGCGCGGCCTTGAACTTCTGCTCCACCTTGGGCAGCCGCTCCAGCGCGATGCCGCCGGTACCGCTGGCGCCGAGGTCGGCGGCCTGCTGCACATGGTCGGCCGTACCGAGGAGGTCGCCCCAGTTGTCGTACAGGTTGTTGGAGTTGTTGACCAGGACGAAGACCAGGGAAACGGCCGTGCCCTGGGCGAACAGCAGCATCAGCACCCGCGTCGCCGCCCGCACGATCCTGGGCCCGCGCATCCGCGACCACAGGACGAGGGGCAGCGCGAGCGCGACGACCGCCAATGCGATCAGGGTGTAGAGGAATGCAGTCCCGGTGAGGCTCATGTCCTTGAAGAGTCAAAGCGGGGGCTCAGGGTTGACGGACGAGTGCGGACGCTTACCGAGAAATTGACCACATCTCACCTACCCCCCACTCCAAAGCTACCGCTTAGTAATCAGATGTTGTACCTTTCAGCCATGCCAGAAGCAGCTACCGGGACCACGTGCGCCACCATCGGCGACAGCGAGTTCGACCGCGACACCGCGCTCACCCGGCGTGAACCCGGCGTCTATGACATCGACCTCTCGGCCGGCTGGACGATCATCAGTGCCGTCAACGGCGGCTACCTGCTGGCCGTCCTCGGCCGCGCCCTCGCGGACGCCCTGCCGCACGGCGACCCGTTCACCATCTCCGCGCACTACCTGACCGCCTCCCAGCCGGGCCCGGCGGTCGTCCGCACGGACGTCGTACGCACCGGCCGCACCCTCTCCACCGGCCAGGCCTCCCTCTTCCAGTACGACGCCGAGGGCCGCGAGGTCGAGCGCATTCGCGTCCTCGCCTCCTACGGCGACCTGGACGCGCTCCCTGACGACGTGCGCACATCGGCGAAGCCGCCCGCGATCCCGCCCATGGAGCACTGCTTCGGCCCCGAAGACGGACCGGCCCCCGTCGACGGCAGCTCCGCCATCGCCGACCGCCTGATGCTCAAGCTCGACCCGTCCACCCTGGGCTGGGCGCTCGGGCAGCCCTCCGGCAAGGGCGAGATGCGCGCCTGGTTCGGGCTCGCCGACGGCCGCGACCCCGACCCGCTCTCCCTGCTCCTGGCGGTGGACGCGCTGCCGCCCACCGCCTTCGAGATCGG
The DNA here is from genome assembly GCF_042888465.1 of Streptomyces sp. NPDC002888. Taxonomy (NCBI): domain Bacteria; kingdom Bacillati; phylum Actinomycetota; class Actinomycetes; order Kitasatosporales; family Streptomycetaceae; genus Streptomyces; species Streptomyces sp. NPDC002888. The sequence continues at coordinate 78,018 of NZ_JBIAPU010000005.1, forward strand.
CCTGAGCGGCTGGGTACCCACGGTCGAGCTGACCGTCCACGTCCGCTCCCGCCCGGCCCCGGGCCCGCTGCGCGTCTCCATCACGACCCGCAACCTCGCCGGCGGCTTCCTGGAGGAGGACGCGGAGGTCTGGGACAGCACGGACCGGCTGGTGGCCCAGTCGCGACAGCTGGCGCGGGTCAGGCTCGGCTGAGGGGCCTGCGGCCCAGCCACGCCGCCAACTGTTCGTAGGCGTCGGCTCCTTCGGGGGCCGACAGCGCGGAGCCGAACGGGGTCTGCTCGTCGCGCTGGGCGTCGGGCAGGGCGCGGTGGGCGGCTGCGAGGGCGAACTCGGCCAGTTCGGGGTCGAGTTCGAGGGGGTGGCCCACGGACTCGGCGAGGTCCCAGCTGTGGGTGACGAGCTCCATGACGTAACCGGAGAGGGCGGCGTGCCCCGGCACTTCGCCCCACGGCACCCGGACCGGCGCCACCATCCGCTCGTCGTGCTTCCAGGCGGCCAGGACCCGCTCCCGCACGTCCTCGTACGCGGCGGTCCACCCGTCGTCCCCGACACCCTCGGCGAACGGCCGCACGGCGAGCCCGTCACCGCCCTCCCCGACGACCGCGATGCGCAGGGTGCCGCCGACGATGTGGGAGAGCAGCGTGCGGACGTCGAAGTCGCCGCACGGGGTGGGGCCGGTCAACTGCTCGGGTCGTACGGTCTTGATGAGCGAGGCGGCCTGTTCGGTGGCGCGGGTGTAGAAGGGGCGGGGGTCGACGGCGTTCATCACGCTGGGCCTCTCGGTGGGTCTGTGGGTCGGTGAGTTTGTGAGTCGGTGAGTCTGTGGGTTTCGGTGCGTCGAGATTCCTCGAATAACCTGACAACTTCCGTCAACATTTGCCCCGGACCCGTGCGCGGCGGAATCCTGGGGCCGTGAAGTCCGACCGCCTGCTGTCGATCCTGCTGCTCCTTCAGACCCGCGGCCGCGTCCCGGCCCACGAACTCGCCGACCGCCTGGAGGTGTCGGTCCGCACCATCTACCGCGACATCGAGGCCCTCTCGGCCGCCGGCGTCCCGGTCTACGCCGAACGCGGGCGCCACGGCGGTATCGAGCTGCTCGCCGGGTTCCGTACGGACGTGACAGGGCTGACCGCCGACGAGTCCCGCGCGCTGTTCATCCTGGCCGCGCAGGGCGCGCACGCCGCCCTCGGCCTGGACGCCGCGCTCGGTTCCGCCCTGCGCAAGGTGATGGCCGCGCTTCCGGCCCCGCACCGGCCGGCCGCCGAGGTCACCAGCCGGCGCATCCTGGTCGACGCCACCCGCTGGAAGGGCGGACCCCGGCCCGCCATCGACCTGGACACCCTCCAGGACGCCGTCTTCACGGACCGGCGGCTGCGCCTGCGCTACCGCCACAGCGGCGACCGCGAGCCCCGCACCTACACCGTCGACCCCTACGGCCTCGTCTCCAAGGCGGGCGTCTGGTACCTGGTCGCCGACCGCCGGGCGAAACCGCAGCTGTTCCGCGCCGACCGGGTGCACTCGGCGACGGTCCTCGATGATCCCGTGCGGCGGCGGTCCGGCGTCGAACTCGCCGACGTGTGGGAGGTGCTGCGCCGCCAGGTCGAGGAGCGTCCCGGCGGCCTCGACGTCACCGTCCGCGTCCGGCGCGACCGCCTCGACATGTTCCTGCGCCTGAACGCCGCCGTGCTGGCCGAACTCCCCGAGGACGACGGCGAGAGCGAGTGGGTGACCGTCCGGCTGTCGTACGGCTTCGTCCGCGAGGCCCGCCAGCTGCTCGCGTTCTCCGACCGCGTGGAGGTCCTCTCCCCGCCCCAGGTGCGCGAGGAACTGCGCGCGGCAGCCGCCTCTGTCACGGAGCTGTACCAGCGCGTGAGTGGACCAGCCGACTGAAACCCCAGGTCAGCGAGGTGACTTGGGTCGGCCTTTACTCCGCTGACAGGAGGCGTACAGCAGAGGCTCAAGGAAGCCCTAAGCGCCGTTGGTTGAGTGCCCGCCTCAGGACTCCCTCATCCTCCTTGGAGTTGTTTCTCATGATGCGTGCGCGTCTCGTCCCCGCGGTGGCCCTGCTGGCGCTCTCGCCCCTCGCCCTGGTGGCCTGCGGCTCCGGCGACTCCTCGTCCTCGAACAGCGGCAACTCCGGCCAGCAGGCCTGCCAGGCGCCGTCCGGCATGCCGACCGGCAACGCCTCGGGCCGACCCAGCGGAGCGCCGTCGGGTGCGCCGTCGGGTGCGCCGTCCGGAGCCCTGTCCGGAGCGCCGTCCGGAGCCCCGTCCGGGGCACCCACGGCGGCTCCCTCGGGTGCGCCGAGTGGCGGCCCCGGTGGCGGTCAGGGTGGCCAGGGCGGCGGCCAGGGCGGTGGCTGCGGCGGCCAGGGCGGGGGCCAGGGCGGGGGCCAGCAGGGGGGTGGTCAGGGGCAGCAGGCGCAGCAGCAGGGCTGAGGCGCGGCCCCGGACTGCCTCGGTCTGCCTCGTACGACCTCGTACGACGTACTGCCTCGTACGACCTCGTGCTGCCTCGTACGACGAGGGGCGGCGCACCCGGAACCGGGTGCGCCGCCCCTTGGCCTGTCCTCAGCCGAGCCAGTGATGGCGCCCGATGCTGATGAGACGCATCTGGCGCGTGGCCACCTGGGTGACCCGTTCCCGCTCGTCGTCCGAGGCCTCCAGGGCTTCCAGGAACAGTGAGGCCGTGATGAGCATCTGGTCGACGTAGAGATGGGCGAGCATCAGCAGGTCGTCGTCGTTCCAGCCCTCGGACTCCGGGTCCTTGGCCAGCTCCGCCTTCACCTCTTCGGCGAAGCGAACCAGTTGGGCGCGGATGGCCTCCCGCACCGGCTGGACTCCGCCATGTCGCTCGCGGGCGATAAAACGGACATGTGCGGGGTACGCGCTCACATGACGGGCGATCAACTCGACGGCTCGTGTGATCCGTTCCTCGCTGCTGTCCGCGTTGGTCACCGTCGTGCGGATCATCGGGTGCAGGCTGCCCAGCGCCTCCTCGACCAGGGCGACGCCGAGGTCCGCGGTGGAACGGAAGTGCCGGTAGAAGGCGGTGGGGGCGACGCCGACGGCGCGGGTGACCTCGCGCAGGCCCAGGCTGCTCAGGCTCTGCTCCTCCAGCAGGCCCAGGGCGGCGTCCAGGAGCGCCTGCCGGGTCTTCTGCTTCTGGGCCTGCCGGATGCCGAAGGTGTGACTCATACCATGCAGTTAACAACTGTTCTCTGTAATTGGAAAGCCGTGGGGCGCGCTAGACTCCAGAGTCAGTGAACAAGTGTAACTACAACCGTTCACCGAAACGTCACGAGACCCACTCGCACACGTCTAGGGAGGGGGATTCACCCCATGCTGTTCCTCGTCGCCGCCCTGCTGCTGTTCGGCGCCGTCCTGGGCACCGTCGCCCACGCGCCGTTCACCTTCACCATCGTCGCGGCCGCCGTCATCGCCGCGTGGCTCGGCATCTTCGCGCTCCGCGAGCGCCACGGACGCCGGCACACCTCGACCCACTGACACCCACCCCTGATCCCCGGGAGCTGAACACCATGCAACTCACCGCACCGGCCACGCGCCGCACCGGTATCCACGACGCCGACGGCATGGCCGTCGCGGCCTTCATCCTCGGTCTCGTCGGCCTCCTCGTCCTCAACGTCTTCCTCGGCCCCATCGCCATCGCCCTGGCCGCGGTGTCCCTCTGGCGCGGCACGGCCCGCCGCGGCCGCGCCTACCTGGGCCTGGCCCTGGGCATCGCCGACCTCCTGGTCCTGGTCGCGTTCATGCAGGCGGACAGCACGATCTCGTGGAGCTTCTAGAGGTAACGGTCGAGCGGGGCCCCGAGGACGACGGGGCGCGACCGCTGAACGCCGGTACCGGCTGTGGGCAATCGTTCCGCAGGGCGGAACAGGTGGGCACAGCCGACAGCGCCGGGCACCTCGCAACACGCTCCAGCCGCAGCGCAGGCAAGCCGCACCAAATCCGGCCGACCTTCAACTGAGGCCCGCCACAGCCGCGCCGTAGAATCGGCCTCACCATGGCATACCTCGACCACGCCGCGACCACCCCGATGCTCCCCGAGGCAGTCGAGGCGTTCACGGCGCACCTCAACGCCACCGGCAACGCCTCCTCCCTCCACGCATCCGGCCGCCGCGCGAGGCGCACCGTCGAGGAGTCCCGCGAAACCCTCGCGGAAGCCCTCGGCGCCCGCCCCAGCGAGGTCGTCTTCACCTCCGGCGGCACCGAGGCCGACAACCTCGCGGTCAAGGGCCTGTACTGGTCCCGCCGCGCCGCCGACCCGCGCCGCACCCGCGTCCTCGCCAGCCCCGTCGAACACCACGCGGTCCTCGACGCGGTCCACTGGCTCGGCGAACACGAGGGCGCCACGATCGAGTACCTCCCGGTCGACCCCTACGGCCGCGTCCACCCGGACGCACTGCGCGAGGCGATCGGCCGCAACCCCGACGACGTCGCCCTGGTCACCGTCATGTGGGCGAACAACGAGATCGGCACGATCACCCCGGTCCGTGAACTCGTCGATGTGGCAACGGAGTTCGGCGTCCCGCTGCACGCCGACGCCGTCCAGGCCTTCGGTCAGGTTCCGGTCGACTTCGCCGCCTCCGGCCTCGCCGCGATGACCGTCTCCGGCCACAAGATCGGCGGCCCGTACGGCATCGGCGCCCTGCTCCTGGGCCGCGAGCACACCCCCGTACCCGTGCTGCACGGCGGCGGCCAGGAGCGCCACGTCCGCTCCGGCACCCTCGACGTCCCCGCGATCGCCTCCTTCGCCGTCGCCGGCCGGCTCGCCGCACAGCAGCGCGCGTGGTTCGCCCGCGAGATCGGCACCCTGCGCGACGCCCTGGTCACCGCCGTCCGTACCGCCGTCCCGGACGCGATCCTCGGCGGCGACCCGGTGGACCGCCTCCCCGCCAACGCCCACTTCACCTTCCCGGGCTGCGAGGGCGACTCCCTCCTCCTCCTGCTTGACGCCCAGGGCATCGAGTGCTCCACCGGCTCCGCCTGCACCGCCGGCGTCGCCCAGCCCAGCCACGTCCTCCTCGCCACCGGCACCGACCCCGAGCTGGCCCGCGGTACCCTGCGCTTCTCCCTCGGTCACACCTCCACGGAGGCCGACGTCGAAGCGGTCGGCAAGGTCATCGGCCCTGTGGTGGAACGGGCCCGTGCCGCGGGACTGACGTAGCCGCGGCACCACCGCCCGTCGACGTCAGGCGGAGATGGCGGTGCGGGCCTGCCGTACCAGCCGCATGTACCGGTCCCAGTCCCAGAGTTTCCCGGGGTCGGTGTGGTCCGTCCCCGGCACCTCCACGTGCCCGATGATGTGCTCGCGGTCGACGGGTATGCCGTAGCGCGCGCATATCCCCGCCGTCAGCCGCGCGGAGGCGGCGTACATCTCGTCCGTGAACGAGGAGGCGCGCTCCACGAAGCCCTCGTGCTCGATGCCGATGCTGCGCTCGTTGTACTCCCGGTTGCCCGCGTGGAACGCCACGTCCAGCTCGCGGATCATCTGGGTGATGTGCCCGTCCTTGCGGACGATGTAGTGCGCCGCGGCCCGGTGCTCCGGGTCCTGGAAGGCCTTCACCGCGCTGTCGTAGCCGCCCTGGGTGACATGGATGACCACCATGTCGACGCCGTAGTCGTCCGGCCGGTCCGCGCGGCGCCAGTTCGCCGACGAGGCCGCCACCCAGCGCGCGCCCCGGTAGTCGACCGCGCCCTCGACCCGCGGCTTCTCCACACCGGGCAGCCGCCACCACAGGTGCGCCAGCTCCTCGCGCGCCAGCACCGCCGAGCCGACGACCGCCGCGGTCCCGCCCACGAGCAGGGCACGCCGCCCGATCCGCCGGTCCGTGTCCTTCGTCCTCGCCCCCATGTGATCCCTTCTCGTCCCCCCTGCGATCGACAACGGATACCCGCGGGCTCCGGTTCCCGCGTCCCCTTACTCTTGAAGAGCTATGACTGACACCTCGCAGCGCCCCCGTCCCCTCCGTGTCCTCGCCGCCATGTCCGGCGGGGTCGACTCCGCCGTCGCCGCCGCCCGTGCCGCGGAAGCCGGCCACGACGTGACCGGAGTCCACCTCGCGCTCTCCGCGAACCCGCAGTCGTTCCGCACGGGTGCCCGGGGCTGTTGCACCATCGAGGACTCGCGCGACGCACGCCGCGCGGCGGACGTCATCGGCATCCCCTTCTACGTGTGGGACCTCGCCGACCGCTTCCGCGAGGACGTCGTCGAGGACTTCGTCGCCGAGTACGAGGCCGGCCGCACCCCCAACCCGTGCCTGCGCTGCAACGAGAAGATCAAGTTCGCCGCCCTCCTCGACAAGGCGCTCGCGCTGGGCTTCGACGCGGTGTGCACGGGCCATTACGCGCAGGTGATCGTCCACGAGGACGGCAGCCGCGAGCTGCACCGCGCCTCCGACATGGCCAAGGACCAGTCGTACGTCCTCGGCGTCCTGGACGAGAAGCAGCTCGCCCACGCTCTCTTCCCGCTCGGCGACACGGTGACCACGAAGGACGAGATCCGCGCGGAGGCCGAGAGCCGCGGCCTGGCCGTCGCCAAGAAGCCCGACTCGCACGACATCTGCTTCATCGCCGACGGCGACACCCAGGGCTTCCTCGCCTCCCGTCTCGGCAAGGCCGAGGGCGACATCGTCGACGAGACCGGCTCCAAGCTCGGCACGCACGACGGGGCGTACGGCTTCACGATCGGCCAGCGCAAGGGCCTGCGCATCGGCACCCCGGCCGCCGACGGCAAGCCGCGCTACGTCCTCGACATCTCGCCCGTGAACAACACGGTGACCGTCGGCCCGGCCGACGCCCTGGACGTGACGGGCCTGTCGGCCGTCAAGCCCCGCTGGTGCGGCGCCGCCCCCACCGGCCCAGGCACCTACACCGCCCAGCTCCGCGCCCACGGCGGCGAGACCGAGGTGACCGCCGAACTTGTCGACGGTCGCCTGCAGGTCACGTTCACCGAGCCGGTCCGCGGCGTGGCACCCGGCCAGGCGATCGTCCTGTACGACGGCACCCGCGTGGTGGGCTCGGCGACGATCGCGTCGACCACGCGCGCGAGGACAGCGGTCGCGTAGGCGGCCTCGGGCCCGCGCCGGCGCTCCCTAGGGCGCGAGGAACTCCGCGAGCACCGGCGCGAGCTCGTTCGGGTCCACCATGTGGGTCTGGCCCTCCAGCACGCGGTACGTGCCCCTGGGCGTCGCTTCGGCGACCGCGCGGGTGGCCTGTTCCAGCCAGTCGGGGCTCTCCCCGCCCGCGACGGCCAGCACCGGCACATCGACCGAGGCCAGCCGTTCGCGGGGGAGCAGACCATCGCCCATCACGGCGTCGTCGTACGCGAGAGTCGGTGCGATCGCCTCCATGGCGGCCCACATCGGCGACTGACGGGCCCCCTGGATCATCGTCTCGGCCAGGCCCGTCAGCCGCAGGAACAGCTCGACCGCGTCTCCGCGCCGCCCCTGCGCCAGCGCCTCGGTGAGGTTCGCGGTGTACTCGGCGCGTCCCTTCGCGCCCTCCGGGTCGAGGGCATACGGCGTCTCGTACACGGCCACCCGGCGCACGGGCAGCCCGCGGGCCGCCGCCTCGAGCGCCAGCGCGCCGCCCGAGGAGATGCCGTACAGCGCCGCCTCGCCGCCCGCCGCGTCGATGAGCGCGGCGAGGTCCTCGACCTCGCGTTCCACCGAGTACGGCGCCGTGTCACCGCTCTCGCCCCGGCCCCGGCGGTCGTACCAGAGGGCGGTGAAGCGGCCCGCGAGGAGCCCGGCCAGGGGCGCCACCGTGCCGCCCGTCGACATCGCCCCGCTCACCAGGATGACCGTGGGCCCCTGACCGGCGCGTGCGTAGGCGAGTTCGGTGCCGTCGCGCGAAACAATCCTCTTGTCCATGCCTGTGCAGACTGCCGCACGGCACGGTGGTCATCGCTCTACGACACTGCGACCTACGACACTTCCACATCGTAGAAGCAGAGGTGGTCCTTGATCTCCGCGACGTCGGGCTTGGGGTCGGGGTACGCCCAGACGAGGTCCGCCGCGTCGGGCAGCGACCAGTACGACGCCGTCCCCTTGAAGGGGCAGTACGTGTGCGTCTCGGACGGGGTGAGGAGGTCCAGGCGTACGTCCTCGGCGGGGATGTAGTACCGCACGGGACAGCCGGTCTCCCTCAGGGCGAGGGCCTGGTCGGTCTCCGCCAGCACCAGGTCGCCGTGGACGACCCGCAGGTGCCGGCCGCCTTGCTCGATCGTGATCGTGTGTCCGTCTGCCATACCAGGGAAGCACTCGCGGGCCCCGGGTTCTTCCCGCGTACGGTGGCTGCATGCGTATCTGTGTCTTCCTTTCCGCCGCCGACCTCGACGACCGTTACACGCGCCCCGCGCGGGAGTTCGCGGAACTGCTGGGCAAGGGCGGTCACACGCTCGTGTGGGGCGGCTCCGACGTCGGACTGATGAAGGTCGTCGCCGACGGAGTGCACGAGGCGGGCGGCCGGCTCTGCGGGGTCTCCGTGCAGTTCCTCGCCGCCAAGGCCCGCCCGGGCGTCGAAGAGATGGTGATCGCCAAGGACCTCGCCGAGCGCAAGAAGCTGCTCCTGGAGAAGTCCGACGCGGTGGTCATCCTGGTGGGCGGCACGGGCACGCTCGACGAGGCGACCGAGATCCTGGAGCTGAAGAAGCACGGCCACACGGACAAGCCGGTGGTCCTGCTGAACACCGCCGGCTTCTACGACGGCCTGAAGGAGCAGTTCCGGCGCATGGAGGACGAGGGATTCCTGCCCCGCCCGCTCACCGACCTGGTGTTCTTCGCGCAGGAGCCGGTGGGGGCGCTGGCCTACCTGGAGGAGAGCCAGGGCATCGAATGAGGCGTGGGTGACCTTTCGATGATGCGAGCATGGCGGGCATGGCTACTCATGTGATCACCGGTGCGGGTTCCGGCATCGGCGCGGCCGTCGCCCGCCGTCTGCATGCGCGCGGGGACGACGTCGTGCTGCACGCGCGCGACGCGGGCCGTGCGAAGGAGCTGGCGGCGGAGTTCCCCGGCGCGAAGACGCTCGTGGGGGACCTGGCGGACCCCGACAAGCTGTCCTGGGCGTTCTCGCACCAGACGCTCCCGGACCGCGTGGACTCCCTGCTGCACATCGCCGGCGTGGTCGACCTCGGCCCCGTCGGTGATCTGACCCCCAAGTCCTGGCGCCACCAGCTCAACGTCAACCTCATCGCGCCGGCCGAGCTGACCCGCCACTTCCTGCCCCAACTCCGCGCCGCCCGGGGGCACGTGGTGTTCGTCAACTCCGGCGCGGGCCTGAACGCCCACGCCGCCTGGTCCGCCTACGCGGCCTCCAAGCACGGCCTCAAGGCCCTCGCCGACTCCCTCCGCCACGAGGAACACGCGAACGGCGTCCGCGTCACCTCCGTCTACCCCGGCCGCACCGCCAGCCCCATGCAGGCGAAGGTCCACCAACAGGAGGGCAAGGAGTACGACCCGGCTCAGTGGATCGACCCGGAGTCGGTCGCGACCACCATCCTGACGGCGATCGACCTACCGAGGGACGCGGAGATCAACGACCTGACGGTGCGCCCGGGCCGATGACCGCCGACCTACGTAGGCTTCACCCGTGAACGACAACTTTCGCTTTGGACCCGCCACCGGCGTCGGCTCCCTCCCCGGCACCGACGCCAGGGAAGCCGCCAGGACGGCCACCGGAAGCTTCGAGGACTTCCCGTTCCTGCCGGAGCTGCCGGACAGAGGACCCGGCGCCGACATGATCGGCCGCACCGCGGGGATGCTGGTCGAGCTGTACGCGCGCGTGGAGCCCAGCGGGTGGCGTGTCGGCGACCGGCCGGGCCGGGACACCAGGCGGGCCCGCTCCTGGCTCGGCGAGGACCTCGACGCGCTGGAGGAGTTCACCCAGGAGTACCAGGGCCCGCTGAAGGTGCAGGCCGTCGGGCCCTGGACCCTCGCCGCGAACCTGGAGCTGAAGAACGGCGAGGCCGTCCTCTCCGACCCCGGCGCCTGCCGCGACCTCGCCGCCTCCCTCACCGAGGGACTGCGGCTGCATCTGGAAGAGACCCAGCGCCGCGTCCCCGGAGCCCACCTCGTCCTCCAGCTCGACGAGCCGTCCCTCATCTCCGTCCTCCGAGGCCACGTCAAATCGGCCAGTGGCTACCGCGCCCACCGCGCCGTCGACCGCCAGCTCGTCGAGTCCACGCTCCGCGACGTCATCGGGGTTCACGGCACCGGCCCCGCCGTGGTCCACTCGTGCGCACCGGACGTCCCCTTCGCCCTGCTGCGCCGGGCGGGCGCCGCGGGGATCTCCTTCGACTTCTCGCTCCTCACCGAGCGTGACGACGACGCGATCGGTGAGGCGGTGGAAGCGGGTACCCGCCTCTTCACCGGTGTCGTGCCGGGCACGGACGGCCCATTGTCAGACCCTGCCGGTAGCGTCATGGGTGTCAGGACGCTGTGGCGCAGGCTGGGGCTGCAACCGGGGCTTCTCACGGAGGCGGTCACCGTCACTCCGGCGTGCGGACTCGCGGGCGCCTCCCCCGAGTACGCGCGCAGGGCGCTCGCCCACTGCGCCCGGGCGGCGAGATCCCTCGCGGACAACCCAGAGTAACGGGAGGACAACACGGTGGCCGGCGACAAGCAAGCGGAGACGACGGTGCCCGCCGAGGCACGCGACAAGCACGCGCAGCTCGCTGAGCAGATCGAGGAGCACCGCTTCCGGTACTACGTGAAGGACGCTCCCGTCATCAGCGACGCGGAGTTCGACAAGCTCCTGCGCGCCCTGGAGGCGTTGGAGGAGGAGTACGCCGAGCTGCGCACGCCGGACTCGCCGACCCAGAAGGTCGCGGGGGCGTACGAGACGGAGTTCACCGCGGTCCAGCACCGCGAGCGCATGCTCTCCCTGGACAACGCCTTCGACGACCTGGAACTGGCCGCCTGGGCCGAGCGCGTCCACAAGGACGTCGGCACCTCCGACCACCACTTCCTGTGCGAGCTCAAGGTGGACGGCCTCGCCGTCAACCTCACCTACGAGCACGGCCGTCTCACCCGCGCGGCGACCCGCGGCGACGGCCGCACCGGCGAGGACATCACGCCCAACGTCCGGACCATCGCCGAGATCCCCGACCGTCTGGACGGCGACCGCGTCCCGGACCTCGTGGAGATCCGCGGCGAGGTCTACTTCCCGATGGAGAAGTTCGAGGAGCTCAACGCCCGCCTGGTCGCGGCCGGCGACAAGCCCTTCGCCAACCCGCGCAACGCGGCGGCCGGTTCCCTGCGCCAGAAGGACCCGCGCGTCACCGCCACCCGCCCCCTCCACATGGTCGTCCACGGCATCGGAGCCCTGGAGGGCTTCGACGGCCTCACCCGCCTCTCCGAGGCCTACGACCTCCTCAGGACCTGGGGCCTGCCCACCTCCCGGCACAACAGGGTGGTCGACGACCTCGACGGCGTACGGGAGTTCATCGCGTACTACGGCGAGAACCGCCACTCCGTGGAGCACGAGATCGACGGCGTCGTCGTCAAGCTCGACGAGATCCGGCTCCAGGGCCGCCTCGGTTCCACGGCCCGCGCCCCGCGCTGGGCGATCGCGTACAAGTACGCGCCGGAGGAGGTCAACACCAAGCTGGTGAACATCCGCGTGGGCGTCGGCCGCACGGGCCGTGTCACGCCGTACGCGCAGGTCGAGCCGGTCACCGTCGCCGGCTCCGAGGTCGAGTTCGCGACCCTGCACAACCAGGACGTCGTCAAGGCCAAGGGCGTCCTCATCGGCGACACGGTGGTGCTGCGCAAGGCCGGTGACGTCATCCCGGAGATCCTCGGCCCGGTCGTCGACCTGCGCGACGGCAGCGAGCGCGAGTTCGTGATGCCGGCCGAGTGCCCGGAGTGCGGGACGCCGCTCAGGCCGATGAAGGAGGGCGACGTCGACCTGCGCTGCCCCAACGCCCGCACCTGCCCCGCCCAGTTGCGCGAGCGCCTGTTCTACCTGGCAGGCCGCAAGGCGCTGGACATCGAGCAGTTCGGCTATGTCGCCGCGGCCGCCCTCACCAAGCCGCTGGAGCCCGCGGAGCCGCCGCTCGTCGACGAGGGCGACCTGTTCGACCTCACCATCGAGCAGTTGCTGCCCATCAAGGCGTACGTCCTCGACCAGGACAGCGGCCTGCCCAAGCGCGACCCGAAGACCGGCGAGGAGAAGATCGCCACGGTCTTCGCCAACCAGCAGGGCGAGCCCCGAAAGAACGCGCTCGCCATGCTGGAGAACATCGCCGCCGCCAAGGAACGCCCGCTCGCCCGCATCCTCACCGGGCTGTCGATCCGTCACGTCGGACCGGTCGCCGCCGAGGCACTGGCCCGTGAATTCCGCTCGATCGAGCGCATCGAGCAGGCCACCGAGGAGGAGTTGGCGAGCACCGACGGCGTCGGATCGATCATCGCCGCGTCGCTGAAGGAGTGGTTCGCCGAGGAGTGGCACCAGGAGATCCTCCGCAAGTGGAAGGCGGCCGGCGTCCGCATGGAGGAGGAGGGCTCCGGCGAGGACGAAGGCCCCCGCCCCCTCGAAGGCCTCACCGTCGTGGTCACCGGAACCCTCGAACGCTTCACCCGCGACGGCGCGAAGGAGGCCCTGCAGAGCCGCGGAGCCAAGGTGACCGGCTCGGTTTCGAAGAAGACGTCCTTCGTCGTCGTGGGTGACAACCCGGGCTCCAAATACGACAAGGCGATGCAGCTCAAAGTGCCCGTCCTGAACGAGGACGGCTTCGACGTCCTGCTGGAACAGGGTCCGCAGGCGGCGGCCGAAGTGGCCCTACCCGCGCAGGAGTAGCGCGAAGTGGCGGTTGAAGGCCACCCGATCGGCGCATACCAGATGCATACGGGTGGCCGGGTCGCATTCGGGCAACCGTCGACGACCGCTGCCCGTGGAAGCCTTCTGCGGCCTACTGTTGAGATGTGCGCCTGCCGTGCCCAGCTGCGGTCGGGGCATCCCGTTGTTCTTGCAGGGCCCTTGAAGAACAACGGGAAGGGTTTTCCAACGCGGCGCCGTTGACGGATGTCGGGCACCGGGCCGCGTGGCGCGGGCACCGCCGGCTGTGAGAGGGACGGGAATGAAACCGACCGAGAGCGCCGCCCCGGGCTCACGGCTGCGCCGACGCCGGATCACCGGCGCCTGGCGGGGCAGCCGGTGGGTGACGCGGTCCGCGGAACGGCCCGGCGCGGAGGGGCGCGCCGGACAGTACACAGCCGCGGACGGGCACGGCCACGCCGGGCTCACCGCCGCCGGACTGCCCGGCGCGGAGCACGAACGGCACCTGTCCTGGCCCGCGCTGCCCGCGGCGGTCGTCGCGGCGGCCGGCTTCGTCCTCGGCGCCGGCTTCTACCGCGGCTTCACCGACGGCCACGCCCTCTTCCCGTCCGGCACCGTCGGCTGGTCCCTGGCCGTGCTCACCGGCGTCATCGTCGGCCACCTGGTCATGCTGGGCCGCGCCCGCTGGTGGGGCGGCACCGGCTCCGGCGCCGCCCTCACCCTCGCCGTCCTGCTGCTGTACGGCTGGGTGCCCGCCGGCATGGTGAGCCTCACCGTCGTCGTGCTGGTCGGCATAGCCCGGCGCAACCGCTGGCGGCAGGGCGTCCTGCACGGCGGGGTCGACATCCTCGGCATCGGCGCCGGCGCCCTCGTCCTCGGCGCCTTCGGGTCCGTACCGTCCGTCGAGGCCCCCTGGAATCCCGACAGCTGGACGCCTTACACCGGCCCCCAAGTGGTGCTGGTCGCGGCCGCCTACCTCGTAATCACCCGCGTCCTGCTCTGGTATCTGCACGCCCCGCGCGCCGGTCTGCCCACGGTCGCCCGCACCGCCCTGGTCAGGCAGGGCCTGGTCGCGGTCGCGCTGCTCGGCATCGCGCCCCTGGTGTGCGTGGTGGCCGTCGCCAAGCCGATCCTGCTGCCGCTGTTCTCCATCCCGCTCATCGCGCTCGACTCCACCCTGTGGATAGCCCGGGCCCGCGCCGAGGAGCAACTGCGCGACCCGCTGACCGGGCTGCCCAACCGGCAGTGGCTCCTGGAGCGCACCTGGACCGCCCTCGACGACGCCGAGCGCATCGGCGCCCGCGCCGCCCTGATGCTGATCGACCTCGACCGCTTCCGCTCGGTCAACGACACCCTCGGTCATCTCGCCGGTGACCGGCTGCTGCTCCAGATAGCCGACCGGCTGCGTCTCGCCCTCCCGCGCGGGGCGGAGGCCGCGCGGCTCGGTGGCGACGAGTTCGCGGTCTTACTGCCCGTCGCGGACTCCACCACCTCCGCGACCCGCATCGCCCGCAACCTGGTCACGGCCCTCAGCTCCCCCCTCGACCTCGACGGCCTCACGCTCGTGCTGGAGGCCAGCGCGGGCGTCGCCGTCTTCCCCGACCACGCCCTCGACGCCGAGGGTCTGCTGCGCCGGGCGGACGTGGCGATGTACCAGGCGAAGCGCGACCGTACGGGCGTGGAGGTCTACGAGTCCAAGCGGGACTCCAACACCCCCGACCGCCTGGGCCTGCTGGGCGATCTGCGTCGCGCCCTCGACGCCCACGAGGTGCAGCTGCACTACCAGCCGAAGGTCCGCTTCGACGGACAGGTGGCCGGCCTGGAGGCCCTGGTCCGCTGGGTGCACCCCGAACGCGGCAAGGTGCCGCCGGACGAGTTCATAGCCATCGCCGAGTCGTCCGGGCTGATGCCCCACCTGACGGAATACGTGCTGGAGACCGCGCTCGGCCAGGTCGCCGCCTGGCGGGCCCAGGGTCTGTACGTGCCGGTCGCCGTCAACGTCTCCCCCCGCGACGTCCACACGCCCGGCTTCGCGGGCTCCGTCGCCGCCCGCCTCGCCCGCCACGGAGTCCCCGCGGGAGCGCTCCAACTCGAGATAACGGAACACGTCCTCCTGGAGGACCCGCAGCGGGCCGCCGACACCCTCCACGGGCTGACCGGGCACGGCGTGAAGATGTCCCTGGACGACTTCGGTACCGGCTACTCCTCGCTCGTGCACCTCAAACGGCTTCCCGTCAGCGAGCTCAAGATCGACCGCTCCTTCGTGGCCCGGCTCGCCGTCGACACCGAGGACGCCGAGATCGTGCGCTGCACCGTCGACCTCGCCCACTCGCTCGGCCTGCTCGTCGTCGCCGAGGGCGTCGAGGACGACGAGACCTGGGAGCGGCTGCGCGACCTCGGCTGCGACGCCGTACAGGGCTGGCTGGTCGCCGCGGCGATGCCTCCGGACGAGACCACGGCCTGGCTGCGGGCCCGTGGCTCACGCGGCTGGCAGCGCCCCGCGGCCGCCCTCCCGGCAGCGGCGGCGGACGACTAGGGCCACGGCACGGCTCACACCCCCGGGGGCCGCCCGCCGTCGGTGGCCCCCACGCGTCGGCCCGCGCCCTCAGGCCACCCCCGCCGCGAAGTGCCCGATCAGCAGCTCCAGGCGGCTGTCGTGGGCGCCCTCCGGCAGGCGGCCGCTGAGCATCAGGGTGGCCAGGCCGTGGAGGCTCGCCCAGTACGTCTCCGTCAGCAGGCCCGGGTCGTCGCCCTCGGACGCCACCGGTTCCACCGCCTGTGCCAGCTCGTTGAAGGCGTCCCACAGAGCCGCAGGGGCGTCCCGGCCCGCCCGGACGGCGACGCCGGTGCCTACCTCTCGATCAAGGGTCTGAGGGACGGCACCTTCGGCCTGCTGGGCCTGGCCCTGCCGGCCTTCGTCGGTGCCCGCGCCGAGGCCTGGTTCATGCTCGCCGTGGCACTCGTGCCGCTGTCCGACACGCTGATAGTGCTGCGCCATGGGGGAACGAAGGCGGTCGCCTTCGGGATTCACTTCGCCACGGCCGTGGTTGTCCTGATCAGCGCCGGGCTGCTCTTCGCGGTCTGAACGCGTCCGCACATCACCGACAGGGGGTTCGAAGATGTCGCTGTTCGTACCGAAGTTCGACGACTCCGTGGTCGTCCGCGAGGCCGAGGCGGAGGTCGTCGGGGGTGACCCCGTCGCCATCAAGCTGCTCGCCGACAGCAGCGCGTCCGGCGGTGCGCTGTCCACCGTCCGCGTCACCCTCGCCGAAGGCGCCGACGGCGCCCGCCCGCACCTGCACCGCAACTCGGCAGAGATGTTCTACCTGCTCGACGGCGAGGCCGAGATCCTCTCCGGCGACGACGTCCTGACCGCCGAGCGCGGCGACCTTGTGATCGTCCCGCCCGACAAACCGCACGCCTTCGCCGCCGCCCCGGACAGCACCGCCGAACTCCTCATCGTCATCACCCCGGGCGTCGAGCGCTTCGAGTACTTCCGCCACCTCCAGCGCATCCGCCTCGGCGAGGTCACCCCGGAGAGCCTTCTGCAGGTGCAGGAGCTCTACGACAACCACTTCCTGCGCAGCAAGGCCTGGGACGAGCGCCGCTGACGGAGGGCCCGGCGGCAATCCGTTTCACGGGCATGGGTCCCCGCCCCATAGGATTGGGCCCACACCACACATACTCACCCCAGAGGATCGCTGCATGCCTGGCATCACGCGCGAGGAGGTCGCCCACCTCGCCCGGCTGGCGCGTCTGGAGCTGAAGCCCGAAGAGCTCGAGCACTTCGCGGGACAGCTGGACGACATCATCGGCGCGGTCGCACGCGTCAGCGAGGTCGCCGACCAAGACGTACCGCCGACCTCGCACCCGCTTCCGCTGACGAACGTCATGCGCGCGGACGAGGTCCGTCCCTCGCTCACCCCCGAGCAGGCGCTCTCCGGCGCCCCCGCACAGGAGCAGCAGCGTTTCAAGGTGCCGCAGATCCTGGGGGAGGACTAATCGTCATGACGGACATCATCAAGCTCACCGCCGCCGAGACCGCCGCGAAGATCGCCTCCGGCGAGCTCACCGCGGTTCAGGTCGCCGAGGCCCACCTTGCCCGGATCGAGGCCGTCGACGAGAAGGTGCACGCCTTCCTGCACGTCGACCGTGAGGGCGCCCTCGCGCAGGCCCGCGCCGTCGACGCCAAGCGCGAGCGCGGCGAGAAGCTCGGCCCGCTGGCCGGCGTCCCCCTCGCGCTCAAGGACATCTTCACCACCGAGGGCGTGCCCACGACCGTCGGCTCGAAGATCCTCGAGGGCTGGATCCCGCCGTACGACGCGACCCTCACCAAGCGGCTGAAGGCCGCCGACGTCGTCATCCTCGGCAAGACCAACATGGACGAGTTCGCCATGGGGTCGTCGACGGAGAACAGCGCCTACGGCCCGACCGGCAACCCCTGGGACCTCACCAAGATCCCCGGCGGCTCCGGCGGCGGCTCGTCCGCCGCGCTCGCCTCCTTCCAGGCCCCGCTCGCCATCGGCACCGACACCGGCGGCTCCATCCGCCAGCCGGCCGCCGTCACCGGCACGGTCGGCGTCAAGCCGACGTACGGCGCGGTCTCCCGCTACGGCATGGTCGCCTTCTCGTCCTCCCTCGACCAGGGCGGCCCCTGCGCCCGCACGGTCCTGGACGCGGCCCTGCTGCACGAGGTGATCGCCGGGCACGACCCGCTCGACTCCACCTCCATCGACGCCCCGGTCCCGCCGGTCGTCGAGGCCGCCCGCAACGGCAGCGTGGCGGGCATGCGCGTCGGCGTGGTCAAGCAGTTCCGCGGCGAGGGCTACCAGGCCGGC
Organism: Streptomyces sp. NPDC002888; assembly: GCF_042888465.1. NCBI lineage: Bacteria > Bacillati > Actinomycetota > Actinomycetes > Kitasatosporales > Streptomycetaceae > Streptomyces > Streptomyces sp. NPDC002888. Next base: position 95,660 of record NZ_JBIAPU010000005.1, read on the forward strand.
GTCATCCAGCGCTTCGACGAGTCCGTCGCCCTCCTCAAGGAGCTGGGCGCCGAGATCGTCGAGCTGGACTGCCCGTCCTTCGACCTGGCCCTCTCGGCTTACTACCTGATCGCCCCGTCCGAGTGTTCGTCCAACCTCGCCCGCTTCGACGGCCTGCGTTACGGCCTGCGGACCGGAGACGACGGCAACCACTCGGCCGAGGAGGTCACCTCCCACACGCGTGAGGCGGGCTTCGGCCCCGAGGTCAAGCGCCGCATCATCCTCGGCACGTACGCCCTGTCGAGCGGCTACTACGACGCCTACTACGGCAGCGCCCAGAAGGTCCGTACGCTCATCAAGCAGGACTTCGACAAGGCGTTCGAGCAGGTCGACGTGATCGTCTCCCCGACGACCCCGACCACCGCCTTCGCGATCGGCGAGCGTGCCGACGACCCGATGGCGATGTACCTCGCCGACCTGTGCACGATCCCGACCAACCTGGCGGGCAACGCGGCCATGTCCCTGCCCTGCGGCCTCGCCCCGGAGGACAACCTCCCGGTGGGCCTGCAGATCATCGCCCCGGTGATGAAGGACGAGCGCCTCTACAAGGTGGGCGCCGCCGTCGAGGCCGCCTTCGTGGAAAAGTGGGGGCACCCGCTGATCGAGGAGGCTCCGTCGCTGTGAGCGCACTGAACAAGGCCAAGGGCTTCAAGAAGTCCAAGTCCGGTACGTACCTGTCCATGGCCGCCACGGCGTTCGGCGCCCTCGGTGTCGCCAAGCGGCTGAAGAAGGCCCGCGCCGAGAAGGACACGCTCGTCCTGATCGACGCCACCGTGTCCGCCGCCGCGATCGTCACCGGCCTCGCCATCCTCTACCGCGAGCTGAAGCGGCTGGGCGACGACGACGTCCTGCTGGGCTGAGAGGGAAGTTACACCGTGACCACCACGACCGACCTGGTGTCGTACGAGGACGCGCTGGCGTCGTACGACCCCGTCATGGGCCTCGAGGTCCATGTCGAACTCGGCACCAAGACCAAGATGTTCTGCGGGTGTTCCACCGAGCTCGGCGCGGAGCCCAACTCGCAGACCTGCCCCACCTGCCTCGGCATGCCCGGCGCGCTCCCGGTCGTCAACGCGATCGGCATCGAGTCCGCGATCAAGATCGGTCTCGCGCTGAACTGCGAGATCGCCGAGTGGTGCCGCTTCGCCCGGAAGAACTACTTCTATCCGGACATGCCGAAGAACTTCCAGACCTCCCAGTACGACGAGCCGATCGCCTTCAACGGCTACCTCGACGTGCAGCTGGAGGACGGCGAGACCTTCCGCGTGGAGATCGAGCGCGCCCACATGGAGGAGGACACCGGCAAGTCGACGCACGTCGGCGGCGCCACCGGCCGTATCCACGGCGCGTCCCACTCCCTGCTGGACTACAACCGCGCCGGCATCCCGCTCATCGAGATCGTCACCAAGCCGATCGAGGGTGCGGGCGAGCGCGCCCCCGAGGTCGCGCGGGCGTACGTGCGTGAGCTGCGCGAGGTCATCAAGGCGCTCGGCGTCTCCGAGGCCCGTATGGAGATGGGCCAGATGCGCTGCGACGTGAACCTGTCGCTGCGTCCGCACGGCCGCGAGAAGTTCGGCACGCGCTCCGAGACGAAGAACGTGAACTCGCTGCGGTCCGTGGAGCGCGCGGCCCGCTTCGAGATCCAGCGTCACGCGGCGGTGCTGGGCGCGGGCGGCACGATCGTCCAGGAGACCCGGCACTTCCACGAGGACACCGGGTCGACGACCTCGGGCCGTGTGAAGGAGGAGGCCGAGGACTACCGGTACTTCCCGGAGCCCGACCTCGTCCCGGTCGCCCCGTCCCGCGAGTGGGTCGAGGAGATCCGCTCCGCGCTGCCGGAGCTGCCGCTGGCCCGCCGCAACCGGCTGCTCGAAGAGTGGGGCATCAGCGCCACCGACATGCAGTCGATCACCAACGCCGGTGCACTGGACCTGATCGTCGCCACGATCGAGGCCGGTGCCGACGCGGCCTCCGCCCGCAAGTGGTGGATGGGTGAGCTGGCCCGCGCCGCCAACGAGTCGGGCAAGGCGCTGGACGAACTGGCCATCACGCCGGAGCAGGTCGCCCGGGTCACCGAGCTCGTGCGCTCCGGCGACCTGAACGACAAGCTGGCCCGTCAGGTCATCGAGGGAGTCCTCGCGGGCGAGGGCACCCCGGACGAGGTCGTCGACCGGCGTGGTCTGAAGGTCGTCTCCGACGAGGGCGCGCTCACCGCCGCCGTCGAGGAGGCCATCGCCGGCAACCCGGGCGTCGCCGACAAGATCCGCGGCGGCAAGGTGGCCGCGGCCGGTGCCCTGGTCGGCGCGGTCATGAAGGCCACGCGCGGCCAGGCGGACGCGGCCCGCGTCAAGGAGCTGATCCTTCAGAAGCTGGGCGTCAGCGAGGGCTGAGCCTTCGGCAGTGAACCCCAGGGGGATGCATCGGGTCCGATGCATCCCCCTGGGTGTGTCCCTTACAAGCGGCGGCCGACGACCCGGGCGAAGCCCAGGACGTGCTCCACGTCGGCGTGCATCAGCTCGACCGACCAGCGGGCCATCTCCGCCATGAACTCGCTCGGGCTCTCCTCGGCGCACACCTCGCTCCACAGCAGCCAGTCGCGCCAGCCGTCGTCCAGCCAGTCGGCCGCCTCGACCTCCACGGCCCGGCTGCGGGCCCACAGCCGCCGCCACCAGGCGGGGGAGTGGAAGGCCCAGAAGCCGGGATCCTTCTGCCAGTACTCCTTCAGGTGCGCCGGCGGCTCGTCGCCCTCGGGCTCCTCCCGCAGCGCCGGCATCACGACCCCGATCCGCCCGCCCGGCTTCAGCAGCCGGGTCAGCGTGGGCAGGTACAGATCGTTGGTGCCGAAGTACTGGTACGCGTCGATGCTCACGATCGCGTCGAAAGTGCCCTCGCCGAACGGCAGGTCGTGCGCCTCGGCGAACACGGGCAGCACCCGGTCCGCGACGCCCGCCTCGGCGATACGGGCCGCGTTCTCGTCGGGCTTGACCCACAGGTCGGCCGCGGTGACCTGGACGTCGTACTCCCTGGCGAGGAAGACGGACGTCATGGCGCGGCCGCAGCCCAGGTCCAGGACGCGTGCGCCGGGGCGCAGCTCCTCCAGGCCGAGGGCGGGGGCCAGCCACTCCAGCAGCCACAGCGCGTTCGGCCCCATCTGGTTCTCGATGGTCCAGCGGGCGTCGTAGCGGCTGCTGCGCGGGAAGCGGGGGTGGGTCAGACGGCTAGCGAGGTCGTCGTTCGAGGTCGTCGATGTGATGTCGGTCGTGATGTCGGACATCGGTGAACGGGCTCCTTGAGTCCTTCGTAGGGGAAAGAGATGCGTAGGAGCTCGGTCGGACCTTCAAACAATGCACCTGCTTCGGTCGGCGGCGATGAGCCGGAGACGACGGACGGCGGGACGGTAGCAGTGCGCCGCGCCGCCGCGCACCCGGTTTCTCAGCCGGAGGCACTACGCTCGCCCGCCATGAGTGGAAGCGGTGATTCCGAAATACCCGAGGTGCCAGCCCTGGAGGATCCCGACCTCACGGACGACCCGGACGAGGACGCGCGGCGGGCCCGCTGGACGGCGGCCGGGACCGGGGCGCTGCTGGCCCTCGCCGGGCTGGCCGCGTCGGTGCTCCGTCTCACCGGGTCCGCCCCGGCGCTCGTCCCCGTCGCCTACGCCGTCGGCGCCGCCGTGTGCGCGCTCGCGTCCGTCCTCGGCTCCCGGGGGCGCACCCGGCGGGCCCTGTGGCTGCTGATCCTCGGAGTGATGGTGATGGCCATGGGGGACCAGTTCGACTGACGCGGCAGGGGCGACAGAGTGAACGTTACTGTCCTGTGATCTGCCTCCCACTCTTGTGAATAAGCACACGAACAAGGCAAACGATCATTTCCGCCTGCAAGAGTGGCTTCGCATTGCTCATGCGTTCTTTGCGGGCTGTTCAGTTCATGGACGATGATTCCCGGCCAAAGATCCACAATTTGACTCCGGGAGCACGATTCCGTGGCAGCCCTCGCGCGCTGGTGTGTCGAACGTCGCCTCGTCGCCGTTCTGCTGTGGCTCCTCGCCTTCGGCGGGGTGACCGCGGCCGCCGTCGCCACGGGCGCCGCGTACTCCAACGACTACGAGGTCCCCGGCACCGAGTCGGGCCGCGCCACCCAGCTCCTCGAGGACGGCTTCCGGGGACTCGGCGGCGACAGTGACACCGTCGTCTGGCACACCACGTCCGGCACCGTCCGCGCCGCCGACGTCGAGCAGACGATGACCAACACCCTGGAGAAGATCGCCGGCCTGCCCGGAGTGGCCGCGGTGACCAGCCCGTACGACGACCAGGGCGCCCGGCAGATCAGCGAGGACGGACGGACCGCGTACGCCACCGTCACCTTCGACGACCGGGCCGAGGACATCGACCGGTCCGAGGCGCAGGCCGTGGTCACGACCGCCGAGGCCGCCGAGACGGACGGGCTCCAGGTGGAGCTGGGCGGCACCGCGATCGGCCTCACCGAGTCGTCCGGCGGGCACCTCGCCGAGGTCGTCGGCGTCGTCGTCGCCGCGGTCGTGCTGTTCCTCGCCTTCGGCTCGCCCGCCGCATCGCTGCTGCCCATCGCGACCGCGCTGGTGAGCGTCGGCACCGCGTACGCCGGGATCGAGCTGCTCGGGCACGCCATGACCGTCGCCGACTTCGCGCCCATGCTCGGCATGCTCATCGGGCTCGGCGTGGGCATCGACTACGCGCTGTTCATCGTCACCCGGCACAGACGCGGACTGAAGCGGGGACTGCCGGTCGCCGAGGCGGTCACCAACGCCGTCGCCACCACCGGACGCGCGGTCGTCTTCGCGGGTGCGACGGTGTGCATAGCTCTCCTGGGCATGCTGATCCTGCGGCTGAACTTCCTCAACGGCGTCGCGATAGCCGCGTCCCTGACCGTGGTGCTGACCGTCGCGGCCTCCGTGACCCTGCTGCCCGCGCTGCTGTCCTTCATCGGCATGCGCGCCCTCAGCCGCCGCGAACGGCGCCGCCTGGAGGAACACGGGCCCGAGCCGGAGCTGCCGACCGGGTTCGCCGCCCGCTGGTCGGCGTTCGTGGAGCGCCACCCCAAGGTGCTCGGAGCGGTCGCCGTCGTTGTCATCGCCGTTCTCGCCCTCCCCACGTTCTCCCTGCGCCTGGGCACCTCCGACCAGGGCAACAACCCGCAGACCTCGACCACGCGCCAGGCCTACGACCTCCTCGCCGACGGCTTCGGATCCGGCGTCAACGGCCCCCTCACCCTCGTCACCCATGTCGACGGCGCCGAGGACAAGCTCACCCTCGACAACCTCGACGCCACCATCCGCACCACCGAGGGCGTCGCCTCGTCGACACCGGTGACGTACAACACCGGCGGCGACACCGCGTACTTCACGATCGTCCCGGAGTCCGCGCCACAGTCCCAGAAGACCAGCGACCTCGTGGACCGCCTGCGCACCGAGGTGCTGCCGCGCGCCGAGACGGGCACCTCGCTCGACGTGCACGTCGGCGGGGTGACGGCCTCCTACGACGACTTCGCCGAGGTCATCGTCGGCAAGCTGCCGCTGTTCGTCGGGGTCGTCGTCGGACTCGGCTGTGTGCTGCTCCTGTTGGCCTTCCGCTCCCTCGGCATCCCGCTGAAGGCCGCCGTGATGAACATCGCCGCCGTGGCCGCCGCCTTCGGCATCGTCGTCGCGGTCTTCCAGTGGGGCTGGGGCAGCGAACTCCTCGGCCTCGGCCGCGCGGGCCCCATCGAACCCTTCCTCCCCGTGATCATGGTGTCGGTCCTGTTCGGCCTCTCCATGGACTACCAGGTCTTCCTCGTCAGCCGGATGTACGAGGAGTGGCTGGAGACCGGCGACAACCGGCGCGCGGTGCGGATCGGGCTCGCCGAGACCAGCCGGGTGATCAACTCCGCGGCCGTCATCATGATCTCGGTGTTCCTCGCCTTCGTCCTCAGCGGCGACCGCGTGATCGCCATGTTCGGCATCGCGCTCGCCTCCGCCGTCGCCCTGGACGCCTTCGTCCTGCGCACCCTCCTCGTCCCCGCCCTCATGCACATGCTCGGCGGCGCCAACTGGTGGCTGCCCCGGTGGCTCGACCGCCGTATGCCGCGGATCAGCATCGAACCGCCCGAGAGCCGTGCCGCCCATGAGCGGCTCACGGACGTCGTGGAGGTCATGGAGAAGGAGCGGCAACCGGATGCACGCGACATCCCCGGGTGACGGAGCCGAGCTGCGCCCCCTGGAGCCCGCAGGGACCGAACGGGGGCTCGGGGGCTCGTCACGCGCGGCGCGCGCGTGCTCGTCGACCGGGCGTTTGACGAACGCGGCATGCACCGTGTGGAGTGGCATGCGTCGTCCGCGAACACGGCCAGCATCAGCGTGGCGCGGCGGCTGGGCATGAACCGCGACGGGGTGCTCCGCGAGGACTACCCGTACCGAGGCGTACGGCAGAACACCGAGATCTGGTCGGTGCTCGCCCCCGAGTGGCGCGAGGCACGCACGCGTGCCGCACACAACGATCATTAAGAGACCTCTCAGAGAGCGTCCGTACGGTGCGAGGTATGGGAACCAAGACAGTTGACGAGGCCGCCGCGGCTGACGTGAAGCACGACGACGAAACGGTGGACGCCACCGAAGCGACTGGAGTGAGCGGAGTGACCGACACACCGGACGTGGTGGCGGAGACCGAGGTGGACGAGATCGAGGCGGCGAAGGAAGAGGGCGCCGCCGGGGTCGGCCAGGGCGCCGGTGCCGTCGTCTCCGCCGGGCTCGGCATCGTGTCGCTGACCGGCAGCTGGGTCGGCACGGTGGCCTCCGCGCGGGAGTCCCTCATCGGCCAGCTCCAGAACACGCAGTCCTCCAGCGTGGCCAAGATGATCAAGGAGGGCTACGGCGACGCCTGGCAGGCCACCGCGCTGTGGGGCGGCGTGTTCGCCCTGGTCGCGCTGGTAGTCGGCGTCGTCGTCCTCGCCCGGCCCGCGTTCGGCGCCCCGGGCCGGCCGCAGGCCCCGTGGATCAAGTCGGTCGCCTGGGCCGGCGTCTCGCTCGGCGTCCTCGGCCTGTTCCTGGCCGTCCTCAAGTACACGGACGTCCTGCTCGGCCTGCCGTCGGCCGGCTGAGCACAGCCCGCGTCCATCGCGGGCCCCGAGGGGTCTTAGGGGTCCTTGCACAATGAGCGCCCGATCAGGTCGCGTGGTCTGGTGCCGTGCATCGCAAGGCGCCGGAGAGCCCTTGTAGCGGAGCTACTAGGGCTTTTCGGCAACGCGGCGAGGTGCGGTGCCAGGCCGCGCGACCCGGGCGGGCATAGTGCAAGGACCCCTTAGGGCCGCCGTAAGGCACTTACGGCGGCCCTAAGACCCCTCAGGCACGTCTAAGGCCCCGCCCCGGGGCCGAAGATGCGGAACTCTCCCGATGTGGCGGACCCCCCTGGGAGACGAAGGTTGAGGCATCGCAACGAGCGACGCACCACCCCGAACTCTCTCAAGGGAAACACCATGTACGAGTACGACCTCCAGCAGTTCAGGTCCGCCGAGCTCATCCGCCGGGCCGAGCACGAACGGCAGGTCCGCGAGGCCGTCCGCAGTCGCCGCGCCGCCCGCCGGGAAGCCGCCGAACACGCCGCCGAGCACGACTCCCATACCGGCCGCCCGCGGCGGCCCTGGTTCGCCCGCGTCGCATGAACCCGGTGACGGCCGACCCCGACCCCTCAGTCGCCGTCGCCCTCGCCCTCGCGAAAACCGATCCCGTGCCGTCACCGCCGCGTGCGATGCTCGGGCCCGTGGAGACCAGGTGCGTCAGTCCCGTGTTCGTCGGCCGTGCCGACGAGTTGAGCGCGCTGCACGAGGCGCTCGACCGCGCCGCCGAGGGCGAGCCGCAGGCCTGGGTGATCGGTGGGGAGGCGGGGGTCGGCAAGACCCGGCTGATCGAGGAGTTCGCGGCGGCGGCCTCCCGCGGGGGCGCCGTCGTCGCGGTCGGCGGCTGTGTCGAGATCGGCGCCGACGGGCTGCCCTTCGCCCCGTTCTCCACCGTCCTGCGCGCCCTGCGCCGGGCACTGCCGGACGACCTGGCCGCCGCCGCTGCGGGCCAGGAGGAGGAACTCGCCCGGCTGCTGCCCGAACTCGGCGAAGCCCCCTCGGGCCGGCACGACGAGGAGGGCATGGCCCGCCTCTTCGAACTCACCGCCCGCCTGCTGGAACGCGTCGCCGCCGACCGCACGGTCGTCGTCGCCCTGGAGGACCTGCACTGGGCCGACGCCTCCACCCGCCACCTCCTCGCCTACCTGCTGCGCACGCTGCGCACCGGCCGCCTCGTCGTCCTCGCCACCTACCGCGCCGACGACATCCACCGCCGCCACCCGCTGCGCCCCCTGCTCGCCGAACTCGACCGGCTGCGCTCCGTCCGCCGCCTCGAACTCGCCCGCCTCACCCGCGAGGAGGTCGGCCGTCAGATCGCCGGCATCCTCGGCGCCGAGCCCGACCCCGACCAGGTCGACGCGATCTTCGCCCGCTCCGACGGCAACGCCTTCTTCGTCGAGGAACTCGCCGTGGCCGCCGCCGACGGCTGCCGCACCGGCCTCACCGCGACCCTGCGCGACCTGCTCCTCGTCCGCGTCGAGCGCCTGCCCGAGGCCGCCCAGCGCATCGCCCGCATCGTCGCCGAGGGCGGCTCCACCGTCGAGTACCGGCTGCTCGCCGCCGTCGCCCGGCTCGCCGAGGACGACCTCATCGACGCGCTGCGCGCCGCCGTGAACGCCAACATCCTGCTCGCCGCACCCACCGGCGACGGCTACCGCTTCCGCCACTCCCTGGTCCGCGAAGCCGTCAGCGACGACCTGCTGCCCGGCGAACGCTCCCGCTGCAACCGCCGCTACGCCGAGGCCCTGGAGGCCGACCCGACGCTCGTCCCCGCCGACGAACGCGTCACGCGCCTGGCCAGCTACTGGTACCACGCCCACGACCCGGCCAAGGCCCTCCCCGCCGTCCTCGACGCCGCCGTCACCGCCCGCCGCCGCCACGCATACGCCGAACAACTCCGGCTCCTGGAACGCGCGATGGAGCTGTGGGACACCGCCCCCGAGTCCGTACGGGCCACCCTGCGCCCCGTCGACCACGCCGAGCTCTACCCTCCCTGCGGCTGCGCCCCGACCACCACCCCGCTGCGCTACCTGGACCTGATGGCCGAGGCCGCCGTCGCGGGACGCCTCTGCGGCGAACGCGAACGCGCCCTGAAGATCACCAAGCGGGCGCTGCACCTGCTGGAGGACGCACACGAGCCCCTGCGTACGGCCTGGTTCCTGGTGCAGCGCTCCCGGCTGGTCCACGCCCTGTCCCGGGGCGACGGCCGGGCGGAACTGGCCGCCGCGGAGGACCTGGTGCGCGGTCTGCCGCCCAGCCACGTGCACGCCGACGTGCTCGTGCACGTCGCCAACTGGTCCATGGTGCACGCCCCCGGGCCCGACGCGTACTCGGCCGCCGAGCGGGCGGTGGAGTACGCCCGCATGGTCGGTGCCCGTGAGACCGAACTCGACGCCCGCCAGGTCCTCGGAGTCCTCATGGTCGACGCCGGCCACATCGAGGACGGCCTCGGGGAGCTGCAGGAGATCAAGGAGCGGGCGCTCGCGGAGAACATCCCCCACGTCGCGCTGAACGCCTACGTGAACCTGCCGGCTGAACTCGAAGCGGTGGGCCGCTCGCGGGAGGCCGTCCCGATCCTGGAGGAGGGCGTCGCCCACGCCAAGCGGCACGGACTGCCCGACACCGAGGCGTGGATGTGGGGCAACCTCGCGGAATCCCTCTTCTCCCTCGGCCGATGGGACGAGGCGGACCGCGCCGGAGCCACCGCCCGGCAGCTCGGCCGGAGCGCCAAGACCCGCGGCTTCCACGCCACCCTGCGCGCCGAACTCGCCCTCGCCCGGGGCGATCTGGCCGAGGCCGCCGACCAAGTGACCGCCGCGCACGCCCACTTCGGTGACCACGAGGACGCCCCCCAGCACCAACTGCCCCTCGTCCGCCTCGCCATCGGCATCGCCGCGGCCGAGGGCCGCCTCCCCGACGCCCGGACGCACCTCGAACGCGCCCTGGGCCCGGGCCTGCCACCGGGCACGCACCGCTACGGCTGGCCCCTGCTGCTGGCCGCCGCCACCGCCGAGGCCGAGGCCCGCACACCCGCAGCACAACAGGGGCGCACCGAGGCCTTGGAACGCGTCTTCGAGACGGTCAAAAGACTCACCACGAACGCCCCGGTCTGGCACGCCCACGAGAAGTGGGTCCGCGCCGAACTCCTGCGCGCGGAGGGCCGGGACACCGCCGACACCTGGACCGACGTGGTCAGCGCCTTCGAGTCGCTGGAGCGCCCCTACGACCTCGCCCGCGTCCGCCGCCGCCTGGCCGAGGTCCTCCTCACAGCCGGCGGCGACGACGAACGCGCCCGCGCCACGGAGCTGCTGCGGCTCGCCCGCGCCGTCGCCGACCACCTCCGCGCCCGCCCGCTGGCCGACGCCGTCACGCTCCTCGCCCAGCGCGCCCGCCTGTCCCTGACCCACGCCCTCGAACCGCCGTCCGACCCCGTCGAGGCCCTCGGCCTCACCGGCCGGGAACGCGACGTGCTGCGCCTGGTCGCCGTGGGCCGCACCAACCGTCAGATAGCCGAGGAACTCTTCATCTCCCCGAAGACGGCAAGCGTCCACGTCTCCAACATCCTGGCCAAGCTCAACGTCGCGGGCCGAGGAGAGGCGGCGGCGGTGGCACACCGACGTGGCCTGTTTCCGCCCGACGCTCGCACGGCTTTCCCGACGGGGTGAGGCGTACGCTGAGGGAGACCGGCAGGGAGGCGCTGTTGTTCAACATGTTCGAGGAACTGTTCGCACCCGGCCGCAAGCACACCCGCGACGAGCAGAAGCGGCTGGAGCTGACCCGGGAGGACGTCGGGGACAACGATCCCGGGCGCGGGCCGATAGACCTCGCGTCGGGAAAGGTCGTCGTACGCCGGCCCGAACCGTCGGCCGAGAGGGACGACGGCGCGGGGCAGGACTGAGGGGGCGGCTCAGCTCACCTGCAGCTCAAGGATCCTGTCGTCACCGCCCTGCGGCGAGCCGCGGCCGTCCGTCTCGCTCGTGACCAGCCACAGCTTGCCGCCGCCCGCCGACACCACCGTGCGCAGGCGGCCGTAGTCGCCGTCGAGGAACGCCTGGGGGGCCGCCGAGGCCTCCGTGCCCTTGAGGGGGACGCGCCACAGGCGTTGGCCGCGCAGGCCCGCCATCCACACGGAGCCCTCGGCGTAGGCGATGCCGCTGGGGGAGGCCTGTTCGGTGCGCCACTGGGCTATCGGGTTCACATACCCGGAGTCGTCCGACTCGCCCTCCGCCTGCGGCCAGCCGTAGTTGGCGCCCGGCTTGATCGCGTTCAGCTCGTCCCAGGTGTTCTGGCCGAACTCCGAGGCGAACAGGCGCTGCCGGGAGTCCCAGGCCAGCCCCTGCACGTTGCGGTGGCCGTAGGAATACACCGGGGAGTCGGGGAACGGGTTCCCGGGGGCCGGCTCGCCCTCCGGGGTCAGGCGCAGGATCTTGCCGCCCAGCGACTTCCGGTCCTGCGACAGCCCGCGGTCACCGCTCTCGCCCGTGCCCGCGTACAGCATCCGGTCCGGGCCGAAGGCGATCCGGCCGCCGTTGTGGATCACGCCCTTGGGGATGCCCTTGAAGATCGTGTCGGGGGCGCCCAGCTGCTCACCGGCGGGCTTCTTGTCGTCGTACAGCATGCGGACGATGCGGTTGTCCGAGGCCGAGGTGAAGTACGCGTAGACCATGTGGTCCGAGGCGTAGTCGGGGGAGAGCGCGATGCCCAGCAGGCCGCCCTCGCCCGCCGCCGACACCCCGGGCACCTCGCCGAGCTCCGTCTTCTTCCCGGTCTTCTCGTCGACCCGGACGATCGTGCCCTCGTCGCGGGAGGAGACGAGCAGGCCGCCGTCGGGGAGCGGGGCGAGACCCCAGGGCGAGTCGAGGTCCTCGGCGACCGTGCGGACCACCTTCACCGTGCCCTTCGCGGGCGGGGTCTCCTCGGCGGACGCGGAGGGCGACGACGACTGCGTCCCCGTACGACTCGGCGCCGGGCTCCCGGCGCCGCCCGACGACCCTCCTTCGTCGGCGGAGCAACCGGCCGTCACCAGGAGCGCGGCGGCAGCCAACACGGCCGCACCAGCTCGACGTTGCACCATTCATCGTCCCTTCGCCACGACCGCTCTCCCAGTCATACGCACCTCACACGCCCCGGGTTCCCGATCACACCGCCCCCCAAGCAGAATCGGCCCCGCGGCCCGGCGCCCCGAGGCAGGGCCGGCTGTGCCGTTCGGCGCCGGGGAGCGGAGCCTGCCGTGCCGTTCGGCGCCCAGGAGCAGAGCCGGTCCGGTCGTCCAGCGCCCTGGAGCAGAGCCGCCCCTCGTCTCACGCCCCCGAGCAGGACCCGCCCCTCCAGGTGCGTCCCCTCAGTCCCACGACCCCAGTGCCCTCGGCAGCTCCGCCACCTCCGTCAGATCCCGCTCGGTGAGGCGCAGGCCGGACGACGCCGCGTTCTCCGTCACCCAGCGCTCCTGCTTCGAACCCGGTACGGGCACCACGTGCCGACCCTGCGCCAGCACCCACGCCAACGCCACCTGGGCCGGTGTGACGCCCTCGCCGTGGCGCCGGGCGACGCGTCGCAGGCCGACGACGATCGGCTGGTTCGCGGCCATCATCTCGCCGGTGAAGCGGGGGTGGCGGGCCCGCATGTCGTCGCGTTCGAAGCCCTCGCCGGGGGTCAGCGTGCCGGTCAGGAAACCGTTGCCGAGCGGCATCGCCGCCAGGAAGCCGATCCCGCGCGCCTCGCACCACGGCAGCAGCGTGTCCAGCGCCTCCGGCGACCACACCGACAGCTCCGCCTCCACCGCGCCCACCGGGAACACCTGCTGCACCCGCTTCAGCTGCCGGATCGTCGCGTCGTGCAGCCCCCCGGACCGCCGCCCGCCCCGCGCGCCCACCGCGCACAGCCCCAACGCCCGTACCTTCCCGGCCCGCACGAGATCCGCCATCGCGCCCCAGGTCTCCTCGACCGGGACCTCGGGGTCGGCGCGGTGCAGCTGGTAGAGGTCGATCACGTCGGTCTGCAGCCGGCGCAGCGACGCGTCGCAGGCCCGTCTCACATAGCCGGGACGACCGTTGGCCACGATGTGCTGCTCGCCCACCAGCAGCCCGACCTTCGTCGACACGAAGGCGTCCTGCCGCCGCTCCTTCAACGCCCGCCCCACCAACAGCTCGTTGGTGAACGGGCCGTACATGTCAGCCGTGTCAAGCAGCGTCGAGCCCAGATCGAGCGCCCGGTGCACGGCCCGCAGCGACTCGTCGCCCCGCTGCCGCGACCCGTTGTACGCCCAGCTCATCGGCATGCACCCGAGTCCGACGGCCCCCACCGCGAGCGCCGCCGCGCCGATCGTCCTGCGCTCCACCTGGTCGTGACCCTCCCTTTCCTGGCCCCCCAACCTAACCTCTGCGCCCGCGCGTACCTGACATAGCCTCCTGAGCATGACTGCTGACGTGTGGCTGCCCATCCCGCCGGACGAGATCGAGGGACTGCCCGAGGGCCCCGCCTACCGCTTCTGGGACGGTGAGCCGGAGTTCCCCGCGGACCCGGCCGACTGCGTCTTCTACGTCGTCCCGTACATGAAGCCGCCCGAGGTCGGACAGCGCCCGCTGCCCGGGATGAGCTCCCTCCAGGTCGTCCAGACGCTCTCCGCCGGCATCGACCACGTCGAGCCCGCCCTGAAGCACCTGCCGCCCGGCGTGCGGCTCTGCAACGCGCGCGGAGTGCACGAGGCGAGCACCGCCGAGCTCACGCTGACCCTCGTCCTCGCCGCACTGCGCGGCGTCCCCGACTTCGTGCGGGCGCAGGACAAGGGGGAGTGGCTCGGCGGATTCCGGCCCGCGCTCGCCGACAAGAACGTGCTCATCGTGGGGTACGGATCGATCGGATCGGCGATCGAGGACCGGCTCGTTCCGTTCGAGGTCGCGCGGGTGGCGCGCGTTGCGCGCTCCGAGCGCACCACGGCGCGCGGGCTGGTGCATCCGCTCACCGACCTGCCCGCCCTCCTTCCCGAGGCGGACGTGGTGATCCTCTCGACGCCCCTGACGGAGAGCACGCGCGGCCTGGCGAACGCCGGCTTCCTCGGCCGGATGAAGGACGGCGCGCTCCTGGTGAACGTGGCCCGCGGCCCCGTCGTCGACACCAAGGCCCTGCTCGCCGAGCTGGACAGCGGCCGCATCACCGCCGCCCTCGACGTCACCGATCCCGAGCCGCTGCCCCTGGAACACCCCCTGTGGCGTGCGCCGGGCGTGCTGATCAGCCCCCACGTCGGCGGCCCCACGTCCGCGTTCCTGCCCCGCGCCAAGCGGCTGCTGGTCGATCAGTTGAACCGTTTCGTGAACCGGGAGCCGCTGGGCAACGTGATCCTTACGACGGGCGCGACAGGCGCCTAGTCCGGTTCGAGTACCCTCCGCAATCTCGCGAAAGCGGTCCGTACTCGCATCGGCGCTGGTCGTCACGGAGCGTAGAGGAACTATGTCCCTGAGTGACGAGACTGGTGTATCGTCCCGACAGGGGCTGCGCCGTGCACCGTTCGGCGCGGGGGATGGGCATTTCAGACTTGTGAGGGGGGCGACGGGCGATGCACGGCCTATGGACGAACGATCCGACGCGGCGGGGCCGCCGACGGCGACCCTGGCCCACGACCGCGCGCAGGCGCGGCCGCCACGGCAGTGACAGCGGCCACCACAGTCACTACCACCCCAACCGCAACAACTGCCGCAGGCACGCGCCGCCGGCGCAGCGTGTCCCGTGGGACCCGGGAGCGACGCGGACCGGGAGGGACCGGTGAGTTCGCCCCCGCCTCCCGCGACCACTCTCGACGGAGCGCTGCGGGCACAGCCTCCGACCGGGGCACCGCTCGTCCCGCCGCCAGCCTCCGGCGGCGGGACGAGCCTGGTCCGCCAACTCGCACTGGCCCTGGTGTGCGCGGGATACGCCGTCGGTTCCGCGCTCGGCTGGGGCTCCGAGGAAGTCGCGCTGATCATGGGCGACTTCGGGCTGAGCGCCGCGGCGGGCACCGCCGCGGTCTCCTGCTTCCTCTACGCGCGCACCCGCCGCGTCCGCTTTCGACCCGCCTGGCTGCTGTTCGCCCTCTCCTCGGTGATGGCGTCCCTGGGCAACCTGGTCTGGGGGTGGTACGAGGTCGTCCTGGAGCAGCCCGTGCCCAGCCCCAGCTATGCCGACGGGTTCTTCCTGTGCTTCGCGCCCCCGGCCATCGTCGGCCTGCTCGTGCTCGCCAAGCGGCCGGTGACCAAGGCCGGCTGGGTCTGCCTGGGCCTGGACGCCTCGCTGATCGGCGGCTCGCTGCTCACCCTGTCGTGGAGCCTGGCGCTCGCCCAGGCCGCCAAGTCCGACGGCTCCAGCGTCGCGCACACCGCGCTGTCGCTGGCCTACCCGCTGCTCGACATCGCCCTCGTCAGCATGGTGCTCGCGCTGCACTTCCGGCGCTCGGCGGTCAACCGCTCCGCGGTCAACACCGCGATCGGCGCGCTCGCCCTGACCGTGATGTGCGACGCCCTGTTCACCTCACCGCTGCTGCACCACAGCTACCGCTCCGGCCAGCTGCTCGACGCGGGCTGGTTCGCCGGCTCGCTGCTCCTGGCGTACGCCCCCTGGGTCATGCCCCGGCAGGGGCAGCCGGAGACCGACCCGCACCACCCGGACGGGCACGTCCCGGACGGGCACACGCGCGTGGTCCACGAGCACGTGCCCGGCCAGCGCGCCACCGGCCATCACCACGCACCCCCGCAGGGGAGCGATCACAGCCGGTACCCGGCCACCCGCCCCATCACCGGCTCCCTGGCCGCCCTCACGCCCTACCTGGCCGCCGCGGTCTGCACCCTGGGCATCCTCTACAACGTCCTCAACGGCCGCAGCGTCGACCGCGTGGTCCTCCTCACCGGAGGCACCGTCGTGCTCGCCCTCGTGATGCGCCAGGGCATCATGCTGCTCGACAACATGACCCTCACCCAGGAACTGGCGCAGAAGGAGAACCACTTCCGCTCCCTGGTCCAGGGCTCCAGCGACGTCATCATGATCGCCGCGCCCAACGGCATCCTCCGCTACGTCTCCCCGGCCGCCGCCGGGGTCTACGGACGGCCCGCCGAGGAGCTCGTCGGCACCGAACTGGCCAACCTCATCCACCCGGAGGACCTGGGCTGCGTGGTGCACGAGGTGCGCCGCTTCCTCGCCGCCAGCCCGCTCGAGGAACCCACCACCCGCATCGAGTGCCGCTTCCGGTCCGGCGGTGGGGGCACCTCCCGCTCTGGGGGCACCTCCCGGCCGGAGGCTGGGGGAGAAGCCGAGAGTGGGGGAGGCTGGCTCAACGTCGAGTCGACCGTCAACCGCCACCACGGCGGCCTCATCTTCAACAGCCGGGACGTGACCGAACGCGTGCGCCTGCAGGCGCAGCTCCAGCACAACGCCGAGCACGACCCGCTCACCGACCTGCCCAACCGCGCCCTGTTCACCAGGCGCGTCCAGCAGGCCGTGTCCGGCCGCCGTGCCACCGACCGCGGGGCCATCCTGCGCGGCACGGCCGTCCTCTTCATCGACCTGGACGGCTTCAAGGCCGTCAACGACACCATCGGCCACCAGGCCGGGGACGAACTGCTCGTCCAGGCCGCCCGCAGGCTCCAGGAAGCGGTCCGGCACGGGGACACGGCGTCCCGGCTCGGCGGCGACGAGTTCGCGGCGCTGATCATCGGCGACGGCACCCGCGACCGCACCGCCCGCGAACGCCACATCGTGGAGCTCGCCGACCGCCTCAGGCTCACCCTCTCCCAGCCGTACCTGATCGACGGCAACGACGTCCGCGTCGCAGCCTCCATCGGCGTCGCCTTCGCCGAGCCCGGCCTGGGCGCGGGCGAACTGCTGCGCAACGCCGACCTCGCCATGTACCGCGCCAAGGCGGGCGGCAAGGGCCGGGTCGAGCTGTACAAGCCGCAGATGCAGCAGGACGTCGTACGCAAGGCGGAGCTGGCCACGCGTCTGCGGGCCGCGCTGCACGACGGCGAGTTCGCGCTGCTGCACCAGCCCGTGGTGTGCCTGGAGGACGGCCGGATCACGTCGGTCACCGCTCAGGCCCGCTGGCGCTCCTCGCAGGGAGTGCTGTTCACGCCCGCGGAGTTCCTGCGGGTGGCGGAGGACAGCGACAAGACGGCCGAGCTCGGCCGCTGGGTGCTCCAGGAGGCCGTCGAACAGGCCGCCGAGCGCGCCGCGAACGGCATCGACGTGCCGGTGGCGGTCCGGATGAGCGCCCGGCGCCTGCTGGACCGGTCGATGCCGCTGGGCACCGTCGAGGCCCTGCTGACCCGGCACGGGCTGCCGTCCGGGTCGCTGTTGATCGAGCTGTCCGACACGGACCCACGGGTCCCGCTGGACGAGCTGGAGCGCCGGCTGAGCGCCCTCAGGCGGGTCGGCGTCCGGATCGCGCTCGAAGGGTTCGGCAGCGGCTATGGCGCGATCACGGCCCTCAGGCGACTCCCCGTCGACGTGCTGAGGCTCGACCGCAGCCTCGTCGAAGGAGTCGTCGAGTCCGCGCGGCTGCACAAGATCACCAGTGGGCTGCTGCGCATCGCCACCGACCTCGGACTCCAGTCCGTCGCCGACGGCGTGGACCTCCCGGAGCAGATCGTCGCCCTGCGTGCCATGGGCTGCACCCACGGACAGGGCACGGCGTTCTCCGGGCCGCTGGACGAGTACCGGCTGCGCCGGGCGCTGGGTTGCGGCCACTATCCGATGCCGCACGGGCCGGCCGAACCAGCGTTCGCGGGCGGCGTGCGAGAACCACAGGGGCGCGTCGGTGCCGAGGATGCGACCGCGCGGAGGCCCGAAGGGCTGAGCACGGTCGTGGCCTCGACACCCACTGCGGCGCCCCGCAGGTGAACGAACCATGAAGGGGGGCGCGGGGGTGTACACCAGTGGCGTACCCGCCGTTCTCGGAGGCGGAAGTGGACTGCGCCCACATAATGAGACTCCCGTCCCACCCACTTGACAGTCAGTGCGTGCCGGGGGGAGGGTCAGAGCCATGCGCACCCGAATTCTCGTACTTGGACAGCGCGTCGGCTGAGCTGGGATCCACCGGAGGACGATCCGGAAACCCCAGCGACCACTCCCGGCGCGCTCCCCTCGCTTGCCTTGCGGCACGAGGGGTTTTTTGTTGCACGGACGCGAGTCGAACTCCGCCCGGGCACGAGCCCAACGTCGTACAAACCTCGCACAAACCCTCAGCATCGAGAAGAGAATGACGATGACCGAGCAGGCCACCGGGGCCCATCCGCAGCCGCGGCCCCGATCCGGAGGACAGCACTCCGCTCCCATCGAGCACGTCACGGGTGCGCAGTCCCTCATCCGTTCTCTCGAGGAGGTCGGCGCCGACACGGTATTCGGCATTCCCGGCGGTGCGATCCTTCCCGCCTACGACCCGCTGATGGACTCGACCCGGGTGCGCCACGTCCTGGTCCGTCACGAGCAGGGCGCCGGCCACGCGGCCACCGGCTACGCGCAGGCCACCGGCAAGGTCGGCGTCTGCATGGCGACCTCCGGCCCCGGCGCGACCAACCTGGTCACCCCGATCGCCGACGCGCACATGGACTCCGTGCCGATGGTCGCGATCACCGGCCAGGTCGCGTCGAAGGCGATCGGCACCGACGCCTTCCAGGAGGCCGACATCGTCGGCATCACGATGCCGATCACCAAGCACAACTTCCTGGTCACCAAGGCCGAGGACATCCCGCGGGTCATCGCGCAGGCGTTCCACATCGCCTCCACCGGCCGCCCGGGCCCGGTCCTGGTCGACATCGCCAAGGACGCCCTCCAGGCGAAGACCACCTTCACCTGGCCGCCCGTCATGGACCTGCCCGGCTACCGACCGGTGACCAAGCCGCACGCCAAGCAGATCCGCGAGGCCGCCAAGCTGATCACCGCCGCCAAGCGGCCGATCCTCTACGTCGGCGGCGGAGTCATCAAGGCCGGCGCCACCGCCGAGCTGAAGGTCCTCGCCGAGCTGACCGGCGCCCCTGTCACCACCACCCTGATGGCGCTGGGAGCGTTCCCCGACAGTCACCCGCAGCACCTGGGCATGCCCGGCATGCACGGGTCGGTGGCCGCTGTCACAGGACTCCAGAAGGCCGACCTGATCGTCGCCCTCGGCGCGCGCTTCGACGACCGCGTCACCGGCAAGCTGGACAGCTTCGCCCCGTACGCCAAGATCGTCCACGCCGATATCGACCCGGCGGAGATCGGCAAGAACCGCGCCGCCGACGTGCCGATCGTGGGCGATGCCCGCGAGGTCGTCGCCGACCTGATCCAGGCCGTCCAGAACGAGCACAGCGAAGGTCACGCCGGCGATTACACCGCCTGGTGGAAGGACCTCAACCGCTGGCGCGAGACCTACCCGCTCGGCTACGACCAGCCCGCCGACGGCTCGCTCTCCCCGCAGCAGGTCATCGAGCGGATCGGCCGGCTCGCCCCCGAGGGCACGGTCTTCGCAGCCGGCGTCGGCCAGCACCAGATGTGGGCCGCCCACTTCATCGAGTACGACAAGCCCGCCACCTGGCTGAACTCCGGCGGCGCCGGGACCATGGGCTACGCCGTCCCGGCCGCCATGGGCGCCAAGGCCGGCGTGCCCGGGAAGACCGTCTGGGCGATCGACGGCGACGGCTGCTTCCAGATGACGAATCAAGAGCTCACCACCTGCGCCCTGAACAACATCCCGATCAAGGTCGCCATCATCAACAACGGCGCCCTCGGGATGGTCCGCCAGTGGCAGACCCTGTTCTACAACCAGCGCTACTCCAACACCGTGCTGCACTCCGGCCCCGAGGCCGACGGTGCTGCATCCAACGGCGGCTCCGCCGCGGGGCCCAGTTCCGGCACCCGCGTCCCCGACTTCGTGAAGCTGTCGGAGGCCATGGGCTGCTACGCCATCCGCTGCGAGTCCCTGGACGACCTCGACAAGGTCATCGAGGAGGCGAACTCCATCAACGACCGCCCGGTCGTCGTCGACTTCATCGTCCACGAGGACGCGATGGTGTGGCCGATGGTCGCCGCCGGCACCTCCAACGACGAGATCATGGCCGCACGGGACGTCCGCCCCGACTTCGGCGACAACGAAGACGACTGAGCGAGAGAGACCAAGAGACATGTCCAAGCACACGCTCTCCGTCCTGGTGGAGAACAAGCCGGGCATCCTCGCCCGGATCGCCGCCCTGTTCTCCCGCCGCGGATTCAACATCGACTCGCTCGCCGTGGGCGTCACCGAGCACCCCGACATTTCCCGCATCACCATCGTGGTGAGCGTCGACGCCCTGCCGCTGGAGCAGGTCACCAAGCAGCTCAACAAGCTCGTCGAGGTGCTGAAGATCGTCGAGCTGGAGCCGTCGCAGGCCGTTCACCGCGAACTCGTTCTGGTGAAGGTGCGCGCCGACAACGAGACGCGCTCCCAGATCGTCGAGATCGTCCAGCTGTTCCGCGCCAAGACCGTCGACGTCTCCCCGGAGGCCGTCACCATCGAGGCCACCGGAAGCAGCGACAAGCTCTCGGCGATGCTCAAGATGCTCGAGCCCTTCGGCATCAAGGAACTCGTCCAGTCCGGCACCATCGCGATCGGACGCGGTGCGCGTTCGATCACCGACCGGTCCCTGCGCGCTCTGGACCGTTCGGCGTAAGCCTCCTTACGACCGGAAACGGGCGGCCACAGGTCGTCGGCCGCCCGTATACCGAGACCCCGAAACCTCCCTCCCGCTCCCCGTCATACGGTGGACGCAACACCTGCATCCAAGGAGAGAACCCAAAGTGGCCGAGCTGTTCTACGACGCTGACGCCGACCTGTCCATCATCCAGGGCCGCAAGGTCGCGGTCATCGGCTACGGCAGCCAGGGCCACGCCCACGCCCTGTCGCTGCGTGACTCCGGTGTCGACGTGCGTGTCGGTCTGCACGAGGGCTCCAAGTCCAAGGCCAAGGCCGAGGAGCAGGGCCTGCGCGTGGTGACGCCGTCGGAGGCCGCCGCCGAGGCCGACGTCATCATGATCCTCATCCCGGACCCGATCCAGTCCCAGGTCTACGAGGAGTCCATCGCTCCGAACCTGAGCGACGGCGACGCGCTGTTCTTCGCCCACGGCTTCAACGTCCGCTTCGGCTTCATCAAGGCCCCGGCCGGCGTGGACGTCGCCCTGGTCGCCCCGAAGGGCCCGGGCCACCTCGTGCGCCGCCAGTACGAGGAGGGCCGCGGCGTCCCCGCGATCGCCGCCGTCGAGCAGGACGCCACCGGCAATGCCTTCGCGCTGGCCCTGTCGTACGCCAAGGCCATCGGCGGCACCCGCGCCGGTGTCATCAAGACGACCTTCACCGAGGAGACCGAGACCGACCTGTTCGGTGAGCAGGCCGTCCTCTGCGGTGGCACGGCCGCGCTGGTCAAGGCGGGCTTCGAGACCCTGGTCGAGGCCGGCTACCAGCCGGAGATCGCCTACTTCGAGTGCCTGCACGAGCTGAAGCTGATCGTCGACCTCATGTACGAGGGCGGCCTGGAGAAGATGCGCTGGTCCGTCTCCGAGACCGCCGAGTGGGGCGACTACGTCACCGGCCCGCGCATCATCACGGACGCCACCAAGGCCGAGATGAAGCAGGTCCTCGCCGAGATCCAGGACGGCACCTTCGCCCAGAACTGGATGGACGAGTACCACGGCGGTCTGAAGAAGTACAACGAGTACAAGGACCAGGACTCCGAGCACCTGCTGGAGACCACCGGCAAGCAGCTGCGCAAGCTGATGAGCTGGGTGAACGAAGAGGCGTGAGCCTCGTGCTCCGCGACGGTGCCGCCACCTTCGGGGCGCCGTCGCGGGGCTCCGCCCCGGACCCCGCTCCACAAACGCCGGAGGGGCTATTTTGGTGTTATCCGGCGTGTACAGCCTCGTCCGGGTGATCCCGCCGTCGTGGCGTAAGGCGACGTTCGCGGCGCCACTACACTGCTGCACTACATACGCGTCAGGCCCACAGCGTCGTGCGTCTTCCACGCGGCTAGCAAACCTCCTCCGCTGCGGCCGTCGGGACGGCCGTCCGCACGCATTGGACTTGTGAGGACTCACGTGAGCTCGAAACCCGTCGTACTCATCGCTGAAGAGCTGTCGCCCGCGACCGTGGACGCGCTTGGCCCGGACTTCGAGATCCGGCACTGCAACGGAGCGGACCGCGCCGAACTGCTCCCGGCCATCGCCGACGTCGACGCGATCCTGATCCGCTCGGCCACCAAGGTCGACGCCGAGGCGGTCGCCGCCGCGAAGAAGCTGAAGGTCGTCGCCCGAGCCGGCGTCGGCCTGGACAACGTCGACGTCTCCGCCTCCACCAAGGCCGGCGTGATGGTCGTCAACGCCCCCACCTCCAACATCGTGACCGCCGCCGAGCTGGCCTGCGGTCTCCTCCTCGCCACCGCCCGCCACATCCCGCA
Source organism: Streptomyces sp. NPDC002888 (assembly GCF_042888465.1). Lineage (NCBI taxonomy): Bacteria > Bacillati > Actinomycetota > Actinomycetes > Kitasatosporales > Streptomycetaceae > Streptomyces > Streptomyces sp. NPDC002888. The sequence continues at coordinate 118,243 of NZ_JBIAPU010000005.1, forward strand.
GGCCAACGCCGCGCTGAAGAACGGCGAGTGGAAGCGCAGCAAGTACACGGGCGTGGAGCTCGCCGAGAAGACCCTCGGTGTCGTCGGCCTCGGCCGCATCGGTGCGCTCGTCGCGCAGCGCATGTCCGGCTTCGGCATGAAGGTCGTCGCCTACGACCCCTACGTGCAGCCCGCGCGCGCCGCGCAGATGGGCGTCAAGGTGCTGTCGCTGGACGAGCTGCTCGAGGTCTCCGACTTCATCACCGTCCACCTGCCCAAGACCCCCGAGACGGTCGGCCTGATCGGCGACGAGGCGCTGCGCAAGGTCAAGCCGAGCGTGCGCATCGTCAACGCCGCGCGCGGCGGGATCGTCGACGAGGAGGCGCTGTACTCGGCGCTCAAGGAGGGCCGGGTCGCCGGCGCGGGCCTGGACGTGTACGCGAAGGAGCCGTGCACCGACTCCCCGCTGTTCGAGTTCGACCAGGTCGTGGCCACGCCGCACCTCGGTGCCTCCACCGACGAGGCGCAGGAGAAGGCCGGTATCGCCGTCGCGAGGTCCGTGCGCCTGGCGCTCGCCGGTGAGCTCGTGCCGGACGCCGTGAACGTTCAGGGCGGTGTCATCGCCGAGGACGTCAAGCCCGGTCTGCCGCTCGCCGAGCGCCTCGGCCGCATCTTCACCGCCCTCGCGGGCGAGGTCGCGGTCCGGCTCGACGTCGAGGTGTACGGCGAGATCACCCAGCACGACGTGAAGGTGCTGGAGCTCAGCGCTCTCAAGGGTGTCTTCGAGGACGTCGTCGACGAGACGGTGTCGTACGTGAACGCGCCGCTCTTCGCCCAGGAGCGCGGTGTCGAGGTGCGGCTGACCACCAGCTCCGAGTCGTCGGACCACCGCAACGTCGTCACCGTGCGCGGCACGCTCTCGGGCGGCGAGGAGGTGTCGGTCTCCGGCACGCTGGCCGGTCCGAAGCACCTGCAGAAGATCGTCGCGGTCGGTGAGTACGACGTCGACCTCGCGCTCGCCGACCACATGGTCGTCCTGAAGTACGAGGACCGTCCCGGCGTCGTCGGCACGGTCGGCCGTATCTTCGGCGAGGCGGGCATCAACATCGCCGGTATGCAGGTCGCCCGTGCGGCGGCGGGCGGCGAGGCGCTGGCGGTGCTGACCGTCGACGACACGGTGCCGGCCGGTGTGCTGGCCGAGGTCGCCGCGGAGATCGGCGCGACGTCTGCTCGCGCGGTGAACCTGGTCTAGAAGTGGGCCTCGTCCTCGAACGTCGGACGGGCTGTTGTAGCTGAACCCGGCTGAAAAGGCGCCGGCGGCTGGAGTGAACCAGCCGCCGGCGCCTTTCGCATGCCCCTACTTGACGCGAATCCTGCGCAGCGTCATCGAAGCCGCCACCGCCGCCCCGGCCAGCAGCACCGCCCCCGCGATGCCCGCCCCCTGCATCCCGCTGGTGAAGGCTTCCCGCGCGGCCGTCACCAGGGCGTCTCCCGCGCGCCCCGGGAGCTGGTCCGCGACCGCCAGCGCGCCGCCCAGCGTCTCCTGGGCCGGAGCCGGCGCCGACGTCGGCATCTCGTGGCGGTAGATGGCCGTACCGATGGAGCCGAGGATCGCCATGCCGAGGGCGCCGCCGAACTCGGCGCCGGTCTCCAGGAGGGAGGAGGCGGAGCCCGCGCGTTCGACCGGGGCCGCGCCCATGGCCAGGTCGGTCATCTGGGAGACGACCATGACGATTCCGGAGGCGAGGACGCCGCAGGCGACCAGCACGAGCCACATCGAGTCGGTGCCGGTGAAGGCCAGCAGGGCGTAGCCGGCCGCGGCGATCGCGAAGCCCGCCGTCACGACGTAGGCGCGGTTGACGCCCTTCTGAACCAGGGAGGTGGCCAGCGGGGCGGCCATGCCGATCGGCACCGCGGGCAGCAGCGCCCACAGGGCCGCCTCCAGCGCGCTCTTGCCGAGCACCGACTGAAGGTACTGCGTGGTGAAGAATGCCGAACCCATCATTCCGAACGAGGAGACGAGGTTGAGGACGACGGCGGGCGTGAACCCGTGGCCGCGGAACAGCGCCGGGGAGATCATCGGAGAGTCCGCCGTGCGCTGGCGCTGGACGAAGAGGGCCGCGAAGAGCAGGCCGACGGTGACCGAGACGACGTACTCGGTGTGCCAGCCCTCGGAGGGGATCTCCTTCAGGCCGTAGACGACGGGAAGCACGGCGGCCATCGACAGCGGGACGCTCGGCCAGTCGAAGCGGCCGGGAGCGGGGTCACGCGACTCGGGCAGCAGGACCGGGCCGAGGACCAGGAGCAGCGCCATCGCCGGCAGGTTGACCAGGAAGACCGAGCCCCACCAGAAGTACTCGACCAGGACACCGCTCAGCACCGAGCCGAGCGCGACGCCCGCCGTCATCACGCCGGACCACAGGCCGATCGCCTTCGCGCGCTGGGCGGGGTCGGTGAACATCGTGCGGATCAGGGCCATCGTCGAGGGCATCAGGGTCGCGCCGCCGATGCCGAGGACCGCGCGGGCCGCTATCAGGGTCTCCGCGCTGTTCGCGTAGGCCGCGATCAGGGACGCGGTGCCGAAGGCGGCGGCGCCGATCATCAGGAGTTTGCGGCGGCCGATGCGGTCGCCGAGCGAGCCCATCGTCATCAGCAGGCCGGCCAGCACGAACGCGTAGATGTCGAAGATCCACAGCTGCTGGGTGCCGCTCGGTTCGAGGTCCGCGCTGATCGCCGGGATCGCGAAGTACAGGACCGAGACGTCCATCGAGACCAGCAGGAGCGGAAGCATCAGGACGCCGAGGGCGGTCCATTCGCGGCGGCCGGCTCGGGAGCCGGTGGAAGTGCTCGTCGGGTTCGTCATGCCGAGGACTGTACGAGCGTCTTAAACGCTTGTCTAGTACGAACGTTTAAATCGATCGTATAGGTCAAACGTCTAGGACGTTTGTATGGATCGGCTGTAGGGTGTCGGCATGGGACATCGTGAGGATCTGCTCGAAGGCGCCAAGCGCTGCTTGCTGGGCCAGGGGTTCGTACGCACGACCGCGCGCGACATCGTCAAGGAGTCGGGGACCAACCTGGCTTCGATCGGCTACCACTACGGATCGAAGGACGCGCTGCTGGTACAGGCGTACGTCTCGCTGATCGAGGGACTCGGCGACACCTTCGACCCAGCCTGGGGCGGGGCCGAGGCCACGTCGGCCCCGGGGTCGCTGGAGCGCTTCCAGGAGGTGTGGGCGACCATCATCCGCTCACTGCCCGAGGCGCGCGCGATCTGGATGCTGAGCCTGGAGGTCATCATCTACGCGGACCGGCTCCAGGAGGTGCGCAAGCTGCTCGCCGAGGCGCAGGAGCAGGGCCGCTCGGGGATCGTGCCCCTCTTCAACGATGTTCCGGAGGCCGAGCTCGACAAGGAGACCGTCGGCACGGAGGGCCGCTTCTACCAGACCCTCCTCAATGGGCTCATGGTCCAGTGGCTCTTCGACCCCGACACCGCGACGGACGCCGAGCAGCTCACCGAGGGGCTGCGCCGGGTCATCAAGGGTGCGGCGAAGGGCTGATCCTCCGTCCCTGTACGGCACGGGCGCGTCTGCCGCTCCTCGGGCGCGACGAGCTCGCCTCAACTGGTGCTCGGCTTCGGAGATGTGACGGAGCGTGGGATCAAGGAGGGGATCGCGATCGTGGGGGACCTGCTCGGTCAGGTGCGAGTGAGCTGACGCCGGACCTGCCGGGAGACCTACAGCCGCGCCCCTTTCAGCGCCATGTGCAGCAGCAGCCGGTCCTCGCCGTCGTCCAGGTCGAGCCCCGTCAGCTGCTCCACCCGGGACAGCCGGTAGTACAGGGTCTGGCGGTGGATGCCGAGCTCCGCTGCCGTGCGGCCGGCCTGGCCTGCGCAGTCCAGGTAGATCTCGGCGGTACGGGCGAGTTCGCGGTGGGCGGGGGAGAGGAGGGGGCCGGTCGCCGGGTCCTGGGCAGCCTCCGGCGGCAGCGCGGTGAGCAGGCGGTACGGCCCGATCGACGCCCACTCCGCGACCGGACCGAGCCGGGGCTCCGCGAGCGCCGCCCGAGCCGCACCGGCCGCCTCCCGCCAGACGGCCCCCAGCTCCTCGAGCCCGGGCCGCGCCCAGGCGACACCGGCGACCGGCCCGCCTGCGGGCCCGGCACCTCCAGGTACGGCCTCCGCAGACACCGCACCCCCAGCCCCTCCGGACACCGCCCCCGCCCGCTCCAGCAACCGTCCCGCCGCCGAAGTCGCCGGTGTCAGCACGTCCGCCGACCGCAGCCGTACCAGCAGGGCGAGGCAGTGGCCCCGCGCCCCCCACGGCACCGTGCACAGCGCCGTCGCCCCCGGCACCGTACGGACCGAGGGGGCGTCCTGCGGGGCGGCGGACGGCCAGGGGGCCACGCACACCATGGTGTGGAGGGCGTCGGCGCGGGGGCCGAGGGCCGTGCGGAGCTCGGCGATCGCCATGTCGCGCGGCCAGCCGGGCTCGGCGGTGAGGACCGCCCGCAGTTCCCGGGTGAGATCCGCCCCGTGCTGCGCCTCGTCCGCGAGAAGCGCACCGATACGGACCGTCACGTCCATCGCCGCCGCCAGCTGCCGCTCGGCGGGCCCCGGATCGTCGGCCAGCAGCCAGACGTAGCCGAGGACGACGCCCCGATGGCGCACCGGCAGGCAGATGCGCCCCCGGTTCACCCCCGCCTCCGGGGTCGGCGGGATGCGGACCGGGCCGGTCGCCCGGGTGATGCCGAAGCCCTCGAACCACGTGCGCACGGCCGCCGTCGAACGCCGGGTCAGGATCGAGCGGGTCCGCACCGGGTCCAGCGCGGACGCGTCCAGCTCGCCCTCGCTGTCGTACGCGCCGAAGGCGATCAGCTCGAAGTCCCGGTTCTCCAGGGTCGCGGGCGCGCCGAGCAGCTCCGAGATCTCGTCGACCAGCTCCTGGTAGTCACCCGCGTGGTGGGAAGATGCAGCATCGGACGTCACCCGGGCATTCTCCCCCATTCCGTAAGCCCTTCATACATCTGTCTGAGATCTGGGGCACGGATGCGTGACAGCTGTCGATGGCCGACGAACAGAGGGATCCTTAGGTTTCACGGTGGTTCTCCGTGCCGTTCCCGGATCTTCGGGAATCGGCCTCGTATGCGTTGGTATGTGGAGGTGCCCCGTGCTGGGTCCCGTGATTCTCGCCGCGTCGCGCAGCGACCGGATGCGACGCCTGATCTCGGCGGCCCCGGTGACCAAGGGGGTCGTCGACCGCTTCATCCCGGGCGAGACAGTGGACGAGGTCGTCCCGATCGTGCGGGCGCTCACCGACCGGGGTCTGGAGCTGACGATGGACGTCGTCGGCGAGGACATCACCCGCCCCGATCAGGCCGCCGCCGCCCGGGACGCCTACCTGGAGCTCATCGACCGGCTCGGGGGGCTGGAGCTCGGCACCCGCGCGGAGATGTCCGTGAAGCTGTCGATGTTCGGCCAGGCGCTGGAGGACGGCCACGAGCTGGCGCTGAAGAACGTCCGCCCGGTCGTCGAGGCGGCCGCCGCCATCGGTACGACGGTCACGCTGGACGCCGAGGACCACACCACCCTCGACTCGATGTTCGCCATCCACGAGGAGCTGCGGAAGGACTTCCCGCAGACCGGCTGCGTGATCCAGGCCTACCTCTTCCGCACCGAGGCCGACGCCCGCCGCCTCGCCGGCAACGGCAGCCGCGTGCGTCTGGTCAAGGGCGCGTACAAGGAGCCCGCCGAGGTCGCCTACCAGCAGAAACACGAGATCGACAAGGCGTACGTCAGGATCCTGAGGATCCTGATGGAGGGCGAGGGCTACCCGATGATCGGGTCCCACGACCCGCGCCTGATCTCCATCGCCCAGGAGCTCGCCCACCGCACCGGACGCAAACTCGACGAGTACGAGTTCCAGATGCTGTACGGCATCCGCAGCGACGAACATCTCCGCCTCGCCGCCGAGGGCCACCGTATGCGCGTCTACACCGCCTACGGCACCGACTGGTACGGCTACTTCATGCGCCGGCTGGCCGAGAAGCCCGCCAACCTGCGGTTCTTCGCACGAAGCATGATCACCAAGGGCTGACCCCCGCACCCCCCCGCTCGCAGCAGCAACACCGCTCAGTAAGGAGTTACGGAACCCATGGACGCTGTGACCCAGGTCCCCACCCCCGTCAACGAGCCGGTGCACGGCTACGCCCCCGGCTCGCCCGAGCGCGCCCGGCTGGAGGCCAAGCTCAAGGAGCTGGCCGAGAACCCGGTCGACCTGCCCTGCACGATCGGCGGCGTCAAGCGGCTGGGCGGCGGCGAGCGCTTCGACGTCGTGCAGCCGCACAACCACAAGTCCGTGCTCGGCACCTACGGCAACGCCACCCAGCAGGACGCCCAGGACGCCATCGACGCGGCCCTCGCCGCCGCGCCCGCCTGGCGCGCGATGTCCTTCGACGACCGCGCCGCGATCATCCTGCGCGCCGCCGAGCTGCTGTCCGGCCCCTGGCGCGAGACGCTCGCCGCCTCCACCATGCTCGGCCAGTCGAAGACGGCCCAGCAGGCCGAGATCGACACCCCCTGCGAGCTCATCGACTTCTGGCGCTTCAACGTCAAGTACGCCCGTGACCTGCTCGCCGAGCAGCCCCCGGCGAACTCCCCCGGCGTGTGGAACCGCCTCGACCACCGCCCGCTCGAGGGCTTCGTCTACGCGATCACGCCGTTCAACTTCACGGCGATCGCCGGAAACCTGCCCACCGCGCCCGCGCTCATGGGCAACGTCGTCGTCTGGAAGCCGTCCCCGACGCAGACCCACGCGGCCGTGCTGCTCATGCAGGTCCTGGAGGAGGCCGGGCTGCCCAAGGGCGTCATCAACCTGGTCACCGGCGACGGCATCGAGGTGTCCGAGGTCGCCCTGGAGCACCGTGACCTCGCCGGCATCCACTTCACCGGCTCGACCAAGACCTTCCAGTACCTGTGGAAGACGGTCGGCAACAACATCGAGAAGTACCGCTCCTACCCGCGTCTGGTCGGCGAGACCGGCGGCAAGGACTTCGTCGTCGCCCACCCGAGCGCCGACCGGGCGATCCTCAAGACCGCCCTGACCCGCGGCGCCTTCGAGTACCAGGGCCAGAAGTGTTCGGCGACCTCCCGCGCGTACGTCCCGGCCTCCATCTGGAACTCCGGCTTCAAGGAGGAGTTCGCGGCCGAGGTCGACGGCATCGCCATGGGTGACGTCACCGACCTGTCGAACTTCATCGGCTCCGTGATCGACGAGCGTGCCTTCGCCAAGAACAAGGCCGCCATCGACCGCGCGAAGACGGACCCGGCCTGCACGATCGTCGCGGGCGGCAGCTACGACGACTCCGTCGGCTACTTCGTCCGCCCGACCGTCATCGAGTGCGCCGACCCGGAGAACGAGGTCTTCACCACCGAGTACTTCGGCCCGATCCTCGCGGTGCATGTCTACGAGGACGACCAGTACGACGAGATGCTGACCCAGATGGAGTCGGTGTCCGCCTACGCCCTCACCGGCTCGGTCATCGCGGGCGACCGCGCGGCCGCCGCGTACACGATGGCGAAGCTGCGCTACGCCGCCGGCAACTTCTACATCAACGACAAGTCGACCGGCGCCGTCGTCGGCCAGCAGCCCTTCGGCGGCGGCCGCGCCTCCGGCACCAACGACAAGGCCGGCGCCCCGCAGAACCTGATGCGCTGGACCCTGACCCGCGCCATCAAGGAGACGCTGGTCCCGCCGACCGACTACCCGTACCCGCACATGGGCTGACGTCCCCGCGGACATTCCTGCACGGGAACGGGCCAGGTCGATCCGGACCTGGCCCGTTCCCGTGTCCGGGCGGGCAGACTGATCCGCATGACACGAACGGAGAGCGTCACCGCCGACGACGGCGTGGGCCTGTGGGCGTCCCGGTCGGGCGAGGGCACGCCCCTGGTGCTGTGCCACGGCGGCCCCGGCCTGTGGGACACGTTCACCGACGTGGCCGCGCTGCTCGCCGACCGGGCTACGGCGATCCGCTGGGACCAGCGCGGCTGCGGCCGTTCCGAGCCGTGCGCCGGGCCGTGGACGAGCGAGCGGTTCGTCGCCGATCTCGACGCCGTACGACGCCACTTCGGCCTGGAGCGCATGGCGCTGCTCGGCCATTCCTGGGGCGCACAGCTGGCGTTGAGCTACACGCTGGCCCACCCGGAGCGGGTCGGCTCGCTGATCTACGTGTCCGGGACCGGCATCGGGCCGGACGCCGACTGGCACGGCGCGTACCACGCGAACTTCCGCGCCCGGCTCGGTGAACATCCCGAACGCCTGGACCGCTGGCAGGAGTTGACCGACCGTCCCGACCTGACCGCGACCGAGGAGCGGGAACGCGCGGTGCTCCAGTGGTCCATCGAGTTCGAGGACCGAGAACGGGCCCTGGAACACGCCGCCCACATGGCCGATCCCTGGCTCGGCATCAACGCCGAGTGCAGCACGGCGCTCAACGCCGAGCGGCGGCGGAGCTGGGGCACACCCGAGCTGTCCGCCGCCTGCCGGGCCCTCGACGTGCCCGTGCTCATCGTCGACGGCGCCCACGACATCCGGCCGCGCTCGGCGGTGGACTCGCTGGAGCGGGCCCTGCCCCGGGTGCGGCGGGCGATCCTGCCGGACGCCGGCCACCTGCCCTGGGTCGAGGACCCCGAAGGCTTCCGGGAGGCGGTGGCGGGGGCGCTGTGACCTGATACCGGCCGTGGTGCCGACGGGGCTGGTGATACTTGGCCCATGTCCCTCGACCTGCGCACCGCCCACACCGCCGACCTCACCCCCGCCGAACTCCGCTCCGTCCGGGGCCTGTTGTACGACGCGTTCGACGCCGACTTCGGCGACGAGGACTGGGACCACACCGTGGGCGGCATGCACGCCCTCGCGTACGACGAGCGCGGGCTCGCCGGGCACGGGGCGGTCGTCATGCGGCGCGTGCGGTACCGGACGCGGTGGCTGCGCGTCGGATACGTCGAGGGGGTCGCCGTACGCCGGGACGTGCGGCGTACCGGGATCGGCGACCGGATCATGGGCGCCCTCGAAGGGGTCGTCACCCGCGCCTACGACTTCGGAGCGCTCTCGGCGAGCGACGAGGGCGCCCAGCTGTACACCTCCCGCGGCTGGCGGACGTGGGCCGGGCGGATCTGCGCGCTCGGCCCCGACGGCGTGGTCCGGCTGCCCGAGGAGGAGGGCACCACCTTCGTGTGGCCCGCACCGGCCGACGTGGACGATCCCGAGGCCGAGCTGGTCTTCGACTGGCGTGACGGGGACGTACTCTGACGCTTCGTCAGAACGCCGTCACTTGCGTACCAGGATCTTCCCCGTGTTCCCGCCCCGCAGCATCAGCAGGAACGCCTCCACGATCCGCTCGAAGCCGTCCACGATCGTCTCGTCCGACTCCAGTGTCCCGTCGAGCAGACGCGGTACGGCGAACTCGTACAGCTCGTCCTGCACGTCCCGGTGGTCGCTCACCAGGAAGCCCTCGATGCGCAGGCGCTTCTCCACCACGTCGGCGTGGTTGAAGACGACCGGCGGGGCGTCGGGGGTGTTGTACTGGCTGATCGTGCCGACGCGGACCACCCGCCCGCGTTCCCGCAGCGCGCCGATCGCCGCGCCGAGATGGTCGCCGCCGACGTTGTCGACGAAGACGTCGATGCCGGTCGGGGCAGCCTTGTCGAGGAGGTCGGCGACCGGGCCCGTGCGGTAGTCGAAGGCCTCGTCGTAGCCGACGTGTTCGCGCAGGTACCGGACTTTTTCCGCCGAACCCGCGCTGCCGACCAGCCGGCCCGCGCCCAGCAGCCGGGCGAAGCGGGCGGTCGCCGTGCCGACCGCCCCCGCGGCCCCGGAGACGAACAGGTCCTCACCCTCGCGGAGTCGAGCGATCCGGGTCAGGCCCACATACGCCGTCAGGCCCGTACCGCCGAGCACGCTCAGGTACGCCGACAGCGGCACGCCCTCGTGGTGGGGGAGGCGTCTGACCTCGTCCGGTCGGACGACCGCGTGCGTGCGCCAGCCCTGCCGGTGGAAGACGATCTCGCCCTCGGGCAGGGACGGTTCGCGCGAGGCCACGATCCGGCCGAGCGCGCGGCCCTCCAGCGGGGCGTTCAACACGAAGTCCCCGTCCATCATTTCGCGGTGGTACGGGTCCACGGACCAGTAGAGGTTCTCCACCAGGGCCGTGCCCGGGGCCGGCCGAGGGACGGGTGACTCGACGAAGCGGAAGTGGTCGGAGGTGGGGAAGCCGGTCGGTCGGGCGGTCTGCTGCACGGTGAGCGCGACGTCGTTCACGGAGCGCACGGAGCGCACGGAGTTCACGGAGGTCATGGAAGGGGACCGTACGAAGGAATGCGGGCGCCGGGCAGAGGGTTGCGTTCATGGAACGGCCCGATCCATGAAACATCCTCATAGCAGCAGGTGGGAGCCCCCGCGTGAACCCAGTCGACCGTGTGAACCCAGTCGATCTGGCGCCCCAGGAGCTGCGGACCCTGGTCGCGGTCGCGGCCGAGGGCGGTTTCTCGGCGGCCGCCGTCCGGCTCGGCACCACCCAGTCCGCGGTCTCGCACGCGGTGCGCGGCATCGAACGCAAGCTGGGCGTCGTGCTGTTCGACCGCGGCCGGTACGGCGCCCGCCCCACCGCCGCCGGCACACGCGCGGTGGCCCACGCCCGCCGGGTGCTGCGGATGCTGGAGGCCCTCGTCATCGAGGCGCGGGGCGTGGCGGCCGGCGACGAGGTCGCAGGACCCCTGCGCATCGCCGCCTTCCGCAGCGCGGCCCTGCACCTGCTGCCGCCCGTCCTGGAACGCCTGGCGGCCCGGCACCCCGGCATCGAGGCGAGGGTGACCGTCGTCCGGGAGGTCGGCCCCGGCACCGCCGGCGAGGTGGCCGAAGGGCGGGCCGACCTGGGCATCGCCACCATCGGCACCAGCTCGCCGATCCCGCCCGAGCTGGTCGGCGACGTACTGCTGGAAGAGCCGTACGCCCTGGTGCACCCGACAGGTCATCCGGACCCGCGCTCGCTGCCGCTGGTCGACTGGATGGAGAACTGCACCTCCTACACACGCGCGTGGTGGGCCGCCCAGGACTGGATCCCCACCGCGACCGTGCGCGCCGAGGACGACGGAGCGGTGCTGTCGATGGTGAGCAGCGGCTTCGGCATGGCGATCATGCCCGCGCTCTCCCTCACCGGCGCCCCGGCCACCACCCAGATCACCGACCTCGGCCCCGAGCGCCCCACCCGTCACGTCGGTTACGTCACCACACCGGAACTCGCCGCCACGGCGGCCGTGCGGGCCCTGATCAGGGAGCTGAGGGCGATGGTAAAAGGCCAGGTCAGCGCGGTGTGACTCGATTCACCGTCTCAGATAGTAGGAAGCCCAAGTAATTGTGGAGACAGGCGCGCTCTCCTCACTTACTTTTGTAGAAGCCGAACGTCTCGCTCGACCAAGCGAATGGCGTCGTGAGCCGGGCCACGCAGGCAACCCCTGCGGCCCGAAGCTCCCCGCCCCTTCCGGCGTCTCTTGTCCGCCTCCAGGGTTTTCGAAGGAGTCGATCCCCCATGGCCGAGACGACCGTCCGCCGCCGAGTCCGTCACGTCTCCCGTACGACCGAGTCCGACCGCAAGAACGCTGCAGCCGCCCTCCAGCGTGCCCTCGACCGCCGCGACAACGGCGGCGAGACCGGCCACTGAGCCCTGCCCGTCCGAAGTCGGGAGCCGCACCCGCACGAGGTGCGGCGCGGTCTCACCGGCCGCGCCGCACCTCGAAGTGGTCGACGCGCCGACCCGTTTCGGTGAACGCCGACACCTTCAGCCGGGGGTCGGATCCGCCGCGCGCCTCCACGGAGAGCACGGAGAAGCCCCGGTAGCGCACCCGCGACCACTCCACGGTCTCCGGGCTGTTCTGCCGTGACTTCGTCCAGTGGAAGGTGTCGACGGACTCCCGGTCGCCGACGTGCCCCTCGTAGCTCTCCTTCACGCCCGCCGGGAAGCCGTACAGGTCCTTGCCGCCCCCGCCGGCCGTGACGTACACGATGCCGTCCCGGGTCGGATCCGTGGACCCGCCGATCGGCACCGGCCTGCCCACCTCGCCGTTCTTCACGGCGTCGGTCCGCTCGTAGACGTGGTTGTGCCCGTTGATCACCAGGTCCACCTGGTGCCGCGCGAACAACGGCAGCCACTCCGCGCGCACTCCGCCGTCGGAGGCGTGGGCGGAGGTCGAGTAGGCGCAGTGGTGGAAGAAGACGACGACGAAGTCGACGCCCTTCGCCGCCCGCAGCTCACCCAGCTTCTGGTCCAGCCACGCCGTCTGCTTCCCCTCCGAGTAACCGAAGTTGGCGGGGATCTCGTACGACACGTCGTTCGCGTCCAGCGCCACGACGCCGACGTTGCCGTACGTGAACGCGTAGACGCCCGGCGCCGTGCGCGGGTCGAAGCCGCTGTCCGGGAGGGAGAAGCGGGCCAGTTGGCCGCCGTAGCCGTCCGGTGAGTACCAGGCCTCCATGTCGTGGTTGCCGGTCGTCACCATCCACGGCACCGACTTCGCCACCGGCTCGGTCTGCTTCAGGAACAGGTCCCAGTAGCGGGCGTCGTAGCCGTCGGACTCCTTGCCGGTGCCGTTGGTGTTCGCGTAGCAGATGTCGCCCGCGTGCAGATGGAAGGCGGGCTTCTCCCGCAGCAGCACCTGGTCGTTGGCGGCCGCCGCCTGGCCCACGCCCTGGTCGCCGAACGCGGTGAACACGAACGTCTCCGGGTTCGCGGGCGCCGTACGGAACGAGGTGATGGTGGAGCGGTGCTCCGGGGCGGCCGGGTCGAAGCCGTCATGGCCGACGCCGTAGTAGTACGTCGTGCCGGGCAGCAGGTCGTCCAGGGCCGCGTGGAGGTAGTACTGCTCCACGGCCGGCCGTACACCCTGGACCCCCGGGGTGCGCAGGTCGCGCACCTCCGCCTCGACCTTGCGGCCCAGCTCGTCCGGCCGCGACCCGAGGCGCAGGTAGGGCTTCCTGACGGTGGACGGCACCTGCCAGGAGATCCGCATCTGCGTCCTGGGGTCGGCGCCGAACGCGAGATGGCGGCCGAAGGGGGTGACGGCGGCGCCGGGGGCCTTGTCGAGGGAGGAGGTGGTGGGGGCGGGCGTCGCCCCGCCGGACGGTTGCGACCCCCCTGAGCAGCCGGTCAGCAGCCCGCCCGCCACCGCGCCAGCCGTCACCAGCGTGCGGCGCCGGGACAGCCTGGTGCGCAGGTACTCGTACTGTTCCGCCATGTTCATCCGGCCAGCGAGCCTGGGCGGGATGCCGAAGTCCGGGGTCTCCATGACCGTGAACTTCCCAGCAAACCCCAACGCCCGTCCAACACACGGGTGAACGCAACCCGACGGGATGAAGCCGTCACCCGCGCGCATGTCCGGATGGCGGACATCCTGTGTCATCCCATGGGACGAGGAGTAGGGTGCCCGCATGTCTCGCAGCCTCAATCTCGCAGTGATCCCCGGTGACGGCATCGGCCAGGAAGTCGTGGCCGAAGGCCTGAAGGTGCTCTCCGCCGTCCTTCCGCAGGATGTGAAGCTGGAGACCAAGGAGTACGACTTCGGCGCCCAGCGCTACCACGCCACCGGTGAGACCCTCACCGACGCCGACCTCGACGCGCTGAAGAAGCACGACGCCATCCTGCTCGGCGCCATCGGCGACCCGTCGGTGCCGTCCGGTGTCCTGGAGCGCGGCTTCCTGCTCAAGCTCCGCTTCGCCTTCGACCACCACGTCAACCTGCGTCCGTCGAAGCTGCTTCCGGGCGTCGCCACCCCGCTGGCCGGCGAGCCGCAGATCGACTTCGTCGTGGTCCGCGAGGGCACCGAGGGCCCCTACACCGGCAACGGCGGCACGATCCGCAAGGGCACCGAGCACGAGGTCGCCACCGAGGTCTCCGTCAACACGGCCTTCGGTGTCGAGCGCGTGGTCCGCGACGCCTTCGCCCGCGCCCAGGCCCGCCCGCGCAAGAAGCTCGCGCTGATCCACAAGAACAACGTGCTGACCTTCGCCGGTCACCTGTGGACCAACATCTTCAACAAGGTGGCCGAGGAGTTCCCCGAGGTCACCACCGAGTACATGCACGTCGACGCGGCCACCATCTACCTGGTGACCCAGCCCGAGCGCTTCGACGTCATCGTCACCGACAACCTCTTCGGCGACATCATCACCGACCTCGCCGCGGCCGTCTCCGGCGGCATCGGCGTCGCGGCCTCCGGCAACATCAACCCGGCCGGCGCGTTCCCGTCCATGTTCGAGCCCGTCCACGGCTCGGCCCCGGACATCGCCGGCCAGGGCAAGGCCGACCCCACCGCCACGGTCCTGTCCGTCGCCCTCCTCCTGCGCCACCTCGGCTACGACGCCGAGGCCGCCCGCATCGACGAGGCGGTCTCCGCCGACCTCGCGGAGCGCACCGGCAAGCCCGCCCGCTCCACCACGGAGATCGGCGACGCCCTCGCCGTACGAGTAGCCGGCTGACCCCGCGCCACTCGAAACCTTTCGAAGCCGCCGGGTCGCATCCGCACCCGGCGGCTTTTCGTATGCCTCGCCGGGTGCCACCATCAACCCCTGGGCAGCATTCACCCCGTTTTCTTCCGCCGCAGGCCTCGCGAGATAATCGAACGCGGAGCCGCGGATTGAGGGAATGCTCGGACGTCCTAGCACTGGCCGGAAGGCCTGGGGCGTGAGCGCGGCCCGTCACTACAACCGGTGAAGGACAACCACTCATGACGACGCCCACGATCGAGCTCAAGCCATCCGCCCACCCGCTCGCCGCCGCGGAGCGCGAGGCGATCCTGGCCAACCCCGGGTTCGGCCGCCACTTCACCGACCACATGGTGACGATCAAGTGGACGGAGGGCCGCGGCTGGCACGACGGCCAGCTCGTTCCGTACGCGGCCATCCCGCTCGACCCGGCGACCAACGTCCTGCACTACGCCCAGGAGATCTTCGAGGGCCTCAAGGCCTACCGCCGCCCCGACGGCTCCGTCGCCACGTTCCGCCCGGACCAGAACGCCAAGCGCTTCCAGCGTTCCGCCCGTCGTCTCGCCATGCCCGAACTGCCGGTCGAGACGTTCATCGAGGCGTGCGACGCCCTGGTGAGCCAGGACAAGGACTGGGTGCCCGCCCATGGCGGCGAGGAGTCCCTCTACCTGCGCCCCTTCATGATCGCCACCGAGGTCGGCCTGGGCGTCAAGCCGTCCAACGAGTACCTCTTCATCGTGATCGCCTCCCCGGCCGGCGCGTACTTCCCCGGCGGCGTCAAGCCCGTCTCCATCTGGGTCTCCGAGGACCACGTCCGCGCCGTCCCCGGCGGCATGGGCGACGCCAAGACCGGCGGCAACTACGCCGCCTCCCTGCTCGCCCAGGCCGAGGCCGCCGCCCAGGGCTGCGCCCAGGTCTGCTACCTCGACGCGGTCGAGCGCAAGTGGGTCGAGGAACTCGGCGGCATGAACCTGTACTTCGTGTACGGCGCTGCAGCCAATGAGAAGCCAGTGATCATCACCCCCTCGCTCACCGGCTCCATCCTGGAGGGCGTCACCCGCGACAGCCTCCTCGCCGTCGCCCGCGACCTCGGCTACGAGGCCGAGGAGGGCCGTGTCTCCGTCGACCAGTGGCAGCAGGACTCCGCCAACGGCACGCTGACGGAGGTCTTCGCCTGCGGCACCGCGGCGGTCATCACCCCCGTCGGCACGGTCAAGCGCACCGGCGCCGAGTGGCAGCAGTCGGGCGGCGAGCCCGGCGAGGTCACCCTCAAGCTGCGCCAGGCCCTGCTGGACATCCAGCGCGGCACGGCCGAGGACAAGCACGGCTGGATGCACGAGCTGGGCTGACCCGTGAGGTAGAGGCCGCTTCGGACGGGGGTCCGAGGCGGCCCGTTGGTCCACTGCATTACTCAGCAGCGGCCCAGGGTGGCGGTCCGGTAGAACGTATGAGTGAACGTACTGCTCTGCGCCGCCTGTGGGCGCCGGTTGACCGAGCCCGTCCGGCAGCTCGACGAGATGCCCGAGTATCCCGGCTGGGACGGCCTTCCCGGCCCGGACGGCCTGCGGCACGGCCCCCCGAGCGTCCCGCGCGGGACATACGTCGTCGACCCGCTGCCCTTCGGGGCGCCGTTCGAGCCGGTCGGGGAGGACGCGGAGGAGGAGTACGACGGAATCGTGCCCGGCGGCATGTGGATGTCCGACGAGCGGGGCTTCCTCGTCTCGGCCGGGCCGCGAGGCACGTACGTCCTGCATCCCGACGACGTCGTGGACCTCGCCTTCCACTCGGACACCTCCCGCTGGGGCGGCTGCTGCGGCGCCGACCCCCATCGCGGCGTCAACCGGGTCTGTTCCTGCGGGGCCGAGATCGCCATCGAGGGCAGTGACTGCTCGGGCGGCTACGAGACGCGGCTCGTTCCGGACGCCGTCCGCCTGGAGGCGGCCCCCTGACCCGGGCGATACGAACGACACGGTGGACGTATTCGTACGCAGACTGCTCGCATCCTGAGACAGGCGTGAGACGGGGGCAGGGCTGTGCCAGACTGCCCCCGTGCTCTCGTTCGCCACGATTATTGGCAGCAGGCGCGCCGGTCCGCAGTGACCGCCACGTACGACCAGGTACGGGCGGCCATCGTGTCCTCGACCCGCGCGCAGACCTCTCGCACCCGCGAGAGGTTTTTCGTTTTCCTGGCCCACCCACAGCCGGGGAAGAGAGCGCGAGGGACCATGGGGGGACGGTGGAGCCGGTCATTCCGGTAGACCGAGATTCATAACAGGAGCCTTGACACCATGACGGAAACCAGCGAGCTCGACGACTCGTTCCACGTCTTCGACACCACCCTCCGCGACGGCGCCCAGCGAGAGGGCATCAACCTCACCGTCGCCGACAAGCTGGCCATCGCACGGCACCTGGACGACTTCGGCGTGGGCTTCATCGAGGGCGGCTGGCCCGGCGCCAACCCCCGCGACACCGAGTTCTTCGCCCGCGCCCAGCAGGAGATCGAGTTCCGGCACGCCCAGCTGGTGGCGTTCGGCGCCACCCGCCGCGCCGGCGCCAAGGCCTCCGAAGACCCGCAGGTCAAGGCACTCCTCGACTCCGGCGCCGCGGTGATCACCCTCGTCGCCAAGTCCCACGACCGGCACGTGGAACTGGCCCTGCGCACCACGCTCGACGAGAACCTGGAGATGGTCCGCGACACCGTCTCCCACCTGCGTGAGCAGGGCCGCCGCGTGTTCGTCGACTGCGAGCACTTCTTCGACGGCTACCGCGCCAACCCCGAGTACGCGAAGGCGGTCGTCCGCGCGGCCTCCGAGGCCGGCGCGGACGTCGTCATCCTGTGCGACACCAACGGCGGCATGCTCCCCGCCCAGATCCAGGCCGTCGTCTCCACCGTCCTGGCCGACACCGGCGCCCGCCTCGGCATCCACACCCAGGACGACACGGGCTGCGCGGTCGCCAACACGCTCGCCGCCGTGGACGCCGGCGCGACCCACGTCCAGTGCACCGCCAACGGCTACGGCGAGCGCGTCGGCAACGCCAACCTCTTCCCCGTCGTCGCCGCCCTGGAACTGAAGTACGGCAAGAAGGTCCTCCCCGACGGCCGCCTGCGCGAGATGACCCGCATCTCGCACGCCATCGCCGAGGTCGTCAACCTCACCCCCTCCACGCACCAGCCGTACGTCGGCGTCTCCGCCTTCGCCCACAAGGCGGGCCTGCACGCCTCCGCCATCAAGGTCGACCCCGACCTGTACCAGCACATCGACCCCGAACTCGTCGGCAACACCATGCGGATGCTGGTCTCCGACATGGCCGGCCGCGCCTCGATCGAGCTCAAGGGCAAGGAACTCGGCATCGACCTCGGCGGCGACCGCGAACTGGTCGGCCGGGTCGTCGAGCGCGTCAAGGAGCGCGAGCTCAAGGGCTACACGTACGAGGCGGCGGACGCGTCGTTCGAGCTGCTGCTGCGGGCGGAGGTCGTGGGCAGGCCCTTCAAGTACTTCGACGTCGAGTCCTGGCGCGCCATCGTCGAGGACCGCCCCGACGGCACCCACGCCAACGAGGCCACCGTCAAGCTCTGGGCCAAGGGCGAGCGCATCGTCGCCACGGCCGAGGGCAACGGCCCGGTCAACGCCCTGGACCGCGCCCTGCGCGTCGGCCTCGAGAAGATCTACCCCCAGCTGGCCAAGCTCGACCTGGTCGACTACAAGGTCCGCATCCTGGAGGGCGTGCACGGCACCCAGTCCACGACCCGGGTACTGATCTCCACCACCGACGGCTCCGGCGAGTGGTCCACCGTGGGCGTCGCCGAGAACGTCATCGCGGCGTCATGGCAGGCGCTGGAGGACGCGTACACGTACGGCCTGCTGCGGGCGGGCGTGACACCGGCGGAGTGACCCGAGCGGGGTGGGCACGGTCCCCGACGGTGTCCACTCCCCGCCTCGGCTCAAGTCGATAATGGTAGACGATGTCTGGTATTGCGGCGCTTTGGGTAACTTCGAAGTATGAAGGTCGTGACACCGACCCGAGGCCTCGCCGGACTGCTGATCGCGCTGGTGCTCGCCGCCCTGACCCTGCTCTCGGCGGGCGCCCCGCGAGCCGGTGCCGTCACCGGCGTCTCGACGATCGCCGCGGCCCTCCGCGAGAGCCCGGTCTACGTCGACCCCGCGGCCTCCGGCCAGCTGTCGGAGGCGGACGCGAACGCCCTGGAGAAGCAGATCAAGGACGCGGACAAACCGCTGTTCATCGCGGTGCTGCCCGAGGGCTACCCGAAGCAGGACCTCTTCACCGACCTGCGCACGGCCACCGGAGTCACCGGCCTCTACGCGATCCGCCTCGGCGACGAGTTCAGTGCCCGCGCCGACTCCTCCGTCATGTCCAACGCGGCCGTACGGAACCTGGCCACCAGCGTCGAGGGCGAGCAGAACGCCAAGACCCAGCTCGATGACTTCACCGACCGCGCCCTGGCCAACATGGGCGGCTCGGCCCCGTCGAGCTGGGGTACCACCGGCGGCGACGGCAGGATGTCGGCCACCTCCCTGATCACCCTCGGCGTGGTCCTGGCCGCGGGCGGCGCGGGCGCGTACACCCTCGTCCGGCGCAACCGCCGCCGCCACGAGAGCGAACAGCGGGTCGCCCTGGAGCGGCTCCGCGTGGTGGTCGACGAGGACATCACCGCCTTCGGCGAGGAGCTGGACCGCCTGGACTTCCACCCGGCCGAGGCGGGCGCCGACGACGCGATGCGCGCGGACTACGAACGCGCGCTGGACGCCTACGACAAGGCGAAGTCGTCCATGGCGGAGGCCCGCAAACCGGAGGACGTCCGCGCGGTCACCCAGGCCCTGGAGGACGGCCGCTTCTCGCTGACGCAACTGGCCGCCCGCCGCGAGCGCCGCCCCCTGCCGGAACGCCGTCCGCCCTGCTTCTTCGACCCCCGCCACGGCCCGTCGGTGGCCGACGCCACCTGGACACCGCCCGGCGGCACCTCCCGCGAGGTCCCGGTCTGCGCGGCCGACGGCACCCGCCTGGCCGACGGCCGCGACCCCGTCATTCGCGAGGTGGACAGCGACTACGGCCGCCGCCCCTACTGGGAGGCCGGCCCGGCCTACGGCCCCTGGGCCGGCGGTTACTTCGGCGGCGGCCTCCTGCCGGGCCTGCTCGTCGGCACCCTGCTCGGCAGCATGATGGCGACCCCGTCCTACGCCGCCGACTACGGCTCCGGTTACGGCGACTTCGGCGGCGCCGGCTACGAGGGCGGCGACGTCTCCGGCGCCGACTTCGACTCGGGCGACTTCGGGGGCGGGTTCGGTGGGGGAGGGGACTTCGGTGGGGGTGGCGACTTCGGTGGGGGGTTCTGAGGTCCGGGTCGGCCCGGGAAGGGAAGGCGCACGGGCCCGGCGCAGGGAGCGCCGGGCCCGTGGATGTCGTACACGTCTTACGCGATCAGGTGGCTGCGTCAGAGAGTGGACGCCGCCGAGGCGATGGCGGAGGCGAAGGTGGAGACCTCGGTGTAGACACCGGGGGCCTTGGGCCGGGCGCAGCCGTCGCCCCAGCTGACTATGCCGACCTGGATCCAGGCACCGGCGCTGTCCTTGCGGAACATCGGGCCGCCGGAGTCGCCCTGGCAGGTGTCGACGCCGCCCGAGGCGAAGCCGGCGCAGATCTCCTCGCTCCCGACGAGCCCGCTGTAGAGGCCGCCGTACGCCTTGCAGGTGGCGTCACTGACGAACGGCACCGTGGCCTTGAGCAGGTATCGCTGCTGGCTGCCGCCCTCGCGGGCCGCTCCCCACCCGGCGACCGTGAAGTCACCGGTGTTGTACTGCGTGCTGGTGGCGATCTTCAGGGTCGGCAGGTTGATCGGCTGGGCGAGTTTGATGAGCGCCCAGTCCTTGCCGGTGCCGTTGTAGCCGGGGGCCTGGAGGACCTTGGTGGAGCGGACCTGGACGCGGCCGCTGCTCGACTGGAGGTCCACGACTCCGGCGGTGGCCGTGATACTCGTGTTGGTGCCGGAGCCGTTCACACAGTGCGCGGCCGTCAGCACGATCTGCTGGGTGTAGAGCGCGCCGCCACAGCCCATGGAGAGCCGGACCATGAACGGGAACTCGCCCTGCGCGGCGCGGGTTCCGCCGACGACGGGCGAGGGGGCCGCCTGCGCGGCGGAGACGGGCTGAAGGCTGGCGATCGCGAGGGCGGCGGCGCCGATGGCCGCGCATCTCTTGAGGGCCGTGAGGAGCTTCTTCAAGGTGATGCCTTCCGTGGGGGGTTGACATGCGGACCCGTGCGACTGTTCGGCAGAAATGGATCAGAGCGATCAGTGCGAGCAGAGGGAGTGAGTGACATATGCATGTCAAGGCAAGTTCCGCAAAGGATCGCCCCTCTGCTGGCATGGTCTGGTCAAAATTCTGCTGATGGATTATGAGAACGCCACAAGCGCCCGCACAAGGGGCGCGATCCGGCCACACGACCACCCCAGGCCACGGCCGGACCAGCAGTCGGGCGGCTCACCCTCACGCCCCGCGACGCCTCATCTCCACCGCATACCGCTCCCCGGCCGCATGCCACCATTTCGGCGGCGACGGCCCCTCGACGAGGGAACTCGGCCGACTCGGATGCAGCCCCAGCCGCAGCAGCGCGCCCCCGCTGACGTACACGCCGACCCACGCACGCCACCGCCCGTCCACCCCGGGCCCACACCGCCGATCCGAGCTCAGCTCGTCCCCGCCGACCGGCATCCAGTCAACCCGAACCGCCGCACCGGGATGAGGGCACCCCTTCTCGACCTCATACGTCACTACGATCACCCACTCGGTGCCGCTACGGGTTCCAACAGTCACACCACCATCACGCCGGGCCCCACCGGACGGAGCGGGCACCTCAAGCGAACTGCGGTGACCGCAAGTTGGTGAGGTGGAGTTGGGCCGTCCGCTTCTTTGCCGGTGTCGTGCTTCCGCGACCCGAGTAAAGGGCGCTCCGCGTCGGCTGCGCCGACCGGCCTCCGGCCGACCCTTGACTCGGCTCGCTCCAACACGGGTGAGAAGCGAGCGGGCGGCGGGGGAGGGGTGGGTGTCCTGGGTGGGCGGCCCCTTGAGCGGACTGAGTTGTCGGCCGGGGCAGAGGGCCGCGCCCGCGCCTCGCACGGACGCCGGGTGGGCATAGCGGCTTGCGGCCGGTGGGTGGCGGGGGTGCGCGCCGGGCGAGTGGAGGCACGTCGGGTGGGCGCGGCGGCAAGCGGGAGGGCTTGGCGTCTGCGGCCGGCGGGGGTGCGGGGGCGCGTCCGGAGTGCGGGGGTGCGGGCTGGTTCAGCGACCTGCTGCGGGTAGGTGGACGCGGCTCGATCGGGGCCAAGGAAGGGCCCTGCGACCACAATTGGAGCCAATGGGCCAGATTCCGATGCCGAAATGGCTGGGCGAGAGCCCGACAGGTGGCCCAAGGCTGCCAATTCCCCGTAGCCAGGAGGTGATTGGCGGATCGGTGCCAGACATGGGACGGAAAACCCAGGCGGAGCCGATGACCAGTGGCACAGATCCGCCAACCACCACCCACCCACCGTCCGCAAGCCGCCAAGCTCACCCGACGTCCATGCGAGACGCCGCCGCGCACCACCCACCGTCCGCAAGCCGCCAAGTCCGCCCGGCGTGCCGCCACCCCGCCGACGCGCACCCCCACCCACCGGCCGATCGCCGCTAAGCAAACCCGGCGTGCAGGCGAGGCGCGAGCGCGCCCGCCAACCCCGGCCCGCGACGCAGCCCGCCCCATCCGCAAGCATGCGCCGGCCACCCGCTTTTCCGGGCCGCTCGCTCGCTTCTCACCCGTGCTGGAGCGGACCGGGTCAAGGGGCGGCCGGAGGCCGATCGGCGACAGCCGACGCGAAGCGCCCTTGAGGCGGGCCGTGGAAGCACGACACTGACGAAGAAGCGGGCGGCCCCAACGGCAACCTGCGAAGGAAGCTCTCACACGAGCCGACCTCGGCGTCCGTGATGTTCCCTAGCTGCCCAAGCCGCGCGGGACATGATCGACGCGGACGGCGCCGACAGGGGAAGCCGCTCCCCGACTCACCCTTCCCGTGCCAGCGTCGTCGGCCCACCCCCGGAGCGGGCCGCCAAGCGGACAGGGGCTGACCTACTTCCCGCCTACCGTCTCCTCATGCCCTCGCCCGACACCACGCCAGAGCTCCAGCCCCACCACTCCCACCCCCACCACCCCACCACCCCCACCCCCACCCCTTCCCCTCCGCCCCCGACCTGGACAGCTGGCTCTCCGCCCACCCGGCCCCCCACTCCGGCCTCTGGGTCAAGGTCGCGAAGAAGGGCTCCGGCGTTCCGTCCGTCACCGCCGCCGACGTGAACGACCTTGCTCTGTGCCACGGTTGGATCACAGGGCAGCGGAAGGGGCTGGACGGTACGTACTACCTGCAGCGGATCACGCCGCGTCGGCCGGGGAGTCTGTGGTCGATGGTCAACGTGCGGCGGGTGGAGGAGCTGGCCGCCGCTGGTCGGATGCGGCCCGCGGGGCTCGCCGAGGTGGAGGCGGCGAAGGCGGACGGGCGGTGGGCCGGCGCCTATGAGTCGCAGAGGAACGCCACCGTCCCCGACGACCTTGCCGCCGCGTTGGAGCGCAGCCCCCGTGCCAAGGTCGTCTTCGAAGGGCTCGGGCGCACCGATCAGTACCTCGTGATGCTCCGTCTGCTCCGCGCCCGAACCCCGGAGGGCCGCGCGGCTCAACTGGCCGCGGCCGTCACAAGACTCCAGGCCCGCTGACAGCCGAGCGCCCGCCCTCCCCAAGGCTGGGGAGTGGAGGGCGGGCGCGCTCAGAGGGGCGGTGAGGAGGCCGCCGGGAACAGGCTGCCGGGAAGAGGCCGTCGGGAAGAAACCTCCGGCAAGAAACTACCGGCAAGAAACCTCCGGCAAGAAACCTCCGGCAAGAAACCTCCGGCAAGAAACCTCCGGCAAGAAACCTCCGGAGAGGCCCGTCAACAAGAAGCCGCAAGGAAGAACCCTCCGAAGAGGCCCCGAACAACGCCCCTCACGCGTTGCGGATCGCCGAGATGTCGAAGTTCAGCTTGATCTTGTCGGAGACCAGGACGCCGCCCGTCTCCAGTGCCGCGTTCCACGTCAGGCCCCACTCGGAGCGCAGGATCTCCGCCTTGCCCTCGAAGCCGACGCGCTCGTTGCCGAAGGGGTCCTTGGCGGCGCCGTTGAACTCGAGGTCGATGGTGAGGGGCTTGGTGACGCCGAGGATGGTGAGGTCGCCGGTGATGCGGTAGTCGTCGCCGCCCAGTGCCTGCGCCGAGGTCGAGCGGAAGGTCATCGTCGGGAACTCGTCCGTCTTGAAGAAGTCCGAGCTCTTGAGGTGACCGTCGCGGTCGGCGGAACCCGTGTCGATGCTCTCCATCTTGGCGTCGATGGACGCGGTGGACGCAGCCGGGTCGCTGCCGTCCAGGTGCAGCGAGCCGGTGAAGTCGAGGAACTTGCCCTTGACGTTGGTGACCATCGCGTGGCGTGCGACGAAGCCGAGAGTGGAGTGGGCGGCGTCGATCGTGTAGTCGCCGGTCAGCGCGGCCAGCTCGGGGTTCACGGCGGCGGCGGTGGTCTCGGCGGTCGTGTCGGAGGTGTTCTTGCGGCCGAAGATGCCCATGGCGTGCTCCTGGGGGGACGGGACTGAGTTGCTGTTGTGTTGTTGAAGCTTCAATCAGATCCAACGAGGACGACCATAGACCCATTCTGTTCAATATTCAACATCATCCGCAGCGTATCGCTGAGACTACTTTCTGTTCACTTTCGTCGCTCCAAGTGATAGACGCCGGTGACATGACCTCCTCCCGCCGCGCCTTCCTGTTCACCTCCCTCCTCACCACCACCGGCCTTCCCTCGGGCGCTCCCGACCCCTACGCCCCCCTCCGTCACCGCTGGCTCGGCATCGCCCTCGGCGCCCGCTACGACCCCTCCGCCGAGCCCTACGCCTCCCGCCTCGCCGAGACCGGTCGGCTGGCCCTCGCCTACCGCGCCGCCATGGCCCCCGCCCTCACGTCCCTCTGGCCGGACCGCCCCTACGACCCCCCGTCCGGCATCACCCACAGCTACGGCCGCCTGTGGACCATGACCCAGGCGTACGTCCAGCCCGCCACCGGCTCCACCGGCGACCCCGCCCTCCTCGCCGACGTCCTCCGCGGCCTGGACCACCTCTCCGCCACGGTCTACAACCCCTCCACCACCCGCTACGGCAACTGGTGGGAATGGCAGATCGGCAGCCCCCGTCTGCTGATGGACATCGCGGCCGCCCTCCACGACCACCTCACCGACGGCCGGCGAGCCGCCGCCTGCGCCGCCGTCGACCACTTCATCCCGGACGCGATGCTCACCGACTACTCCGGTACGTCGACCGGCGCCAACCGCGTCGACCTGTGCCGTTCCGTCGCCCTGCGCGGCATCCTCGGCCGGGCCGGAGACCGGATCGCCCTCGCCAGGGACGCGCTCTCGCCGGTCTTCCCGTACGTCAGCCGGGGGGACGGGATGTATGCCGACGGCTCCTTCGTGCAACACACCTGGGTCGCCTACTCGGGGACGTACGGCCAGGTCATGCTCGACGGGCTCGGCCGCCTTTTCACCCTGCTCGCCGGATCCGCCTGGGAGGTGACCGACCCGAACCGGCAGATCGTCCTGGACAGCGTCGAACGGGCCTACGCGCCGCTGATCCACGACGGGTTGGTGATGGACTGCGTCAACGGGCGGGCCATCAGCCGGGGGCACCTGAGGAGTGACGACCGTCCGCTGTCGCGCAGCGACCACTTCCACGGACACGCGCTCATCGCCGCCATCGCCCTGCTCGCCGAGGGGACCGGCCAGGGCGAGCGCGAGCGCTGGCACGGCCTGATCAAGGGGTGGATCGAACGGGACGACGTGACACGGGTCCTGACCGCGCCGCAGTTCGGGATCGCCGACCTCGCCCGGCTGCACGACGTCGCCGAGTCCGCCGTACCGGCCACCCCGGAACCGACCGGCCACCACCTCTTCGCGGCCATGGACCGCGCCGTCCACCGCCGCCCCGCCTTCACCGCGAGCATCTCCATGGCGAGCGACCGCATCGCCCACTACGAGTGCGGCAACGGCGAGAACCCGCGCGGCTGGCACACGGGCGCCGGGATGCTCTCCTGGTGGGCGGGGCACACCGGCCAGCCCGATGGCCCCGATGGCCCCGATGGCCCCGATGGCCCCGATGGCCCCGATGGCCCCGATCGGTCCGATCGGTCCGATGGGGCCGATCGGTCCGATTGCGTCGATCGGGCCGGTCAGTACACGGACTGGTTCTGGCCCACCGTGGACTGGTACCGGCTGCCCGGCACCACCGTCTCCACCCGGCGCCTTCCCGACCGCGCGGGCGGTGAGTGGGGTGAGCCGAAACCGGACGTGCGCTGGGTGGGCGGCGCCACCGACGGGGAGTACGCGGCGATCGGCCAGCACCTCAAGGGGCTCGGCTCGACCCTCCAGGCCCGTAAGTCGTGGTTCTGCGTGGCCGATGCGGTGATCTGCCTCGGTGCGGGCATCACCTGTGCCGACGGGGTGCCCGTGGAGACGGTCGTGGACAACCGCAACCTCGGCGAGGGCGGCACCCAGACCTTCGTACGCGGCCGGAACTGGGCGCACTTGGAGGGCCATGGCGGCTGGATCGTGCTGGACGGGGAGTTGCGGGCGCTGCGCGAGGACCGTACCGGCGCCTGGGCCGACATCAACACCGGCGGTACGACCGAGCGGCGCACCCGGCGCTGGCAGACGCTCTGGCTCGACCACGGCACGGACCCGGCCGGCGCCACGTACGCCTACCTTCTGCTCCCCGGTGCCTCCCGCCGGACGGTCACGGCCCGGGCCGCCGCCGGGGGCCGGCTGTCGGTCCTCGCCAACGACGGCGACCGGCAGGCGGTGTCCGTGCCCTGGCTCGGTCTCACGGCGGCCAACTTCTGGCGGGGCGGCACGGCGGGCCCGCTGTCCGCCTCGGCCGGCGCGAGCGTGCTGGTCCGCCGCAGGGGCCGTACGGCTACGCTCTGCGTGAGCGAGCCGCCCCGCACGGGTGAGCCGCTGGAGATCGTCTGGGATCACCCCGTGGCGGGGGTGGTGCGGGCGGACGCGTCGGTCGACGTACTCTCGACGGGGCGCCGTGCGAGGCTCCGTGTCACTCCGGGGGCGGTATGCGCCACACATGTCTGTGAGGTGGCTCTCAGCCCCTGACTTTGTGTGACCCCTACAACGGGAACGCCCCCTGAGCAGTCAGAAGGGCTGCATGACGGTGCGGTTCTGTTCAGTGGTACCAGGAAAACGTGCCGGAGACTGTGAGGAGTCGACGGCCCGCTTTCCTTGCTTGGCTTCGTATGGTCACTACATGACCGTTTTGGAAGAGACGACGGGTGAGTCGACCGACGGGCCGACACAGGAGCCGACGGACGCTCGCGGCCGCGTCGCCGAGTTGCACGGGATCCGTGAGCAGGCGCTGGCCGGGCCGAGCGAGAAGGCGACCCAGGCGCAGCACGCCAAGGGCAAGCTGACCGCCCGGGAGCGGATCGAGCTGCTGCTCGACCCGGGCACCTTCCAGGAGGTCGAGCAGCTGCGCCGGCACCGGGCGACCGGTTTCGGCCTGGAGACCAAGAAGCCGTACACCGACGGTGTCATCACCGGCTGGGGCACGGTGGAGGGTCGTACGGTCTTCGTCTACGCCCATGACTTCCGCATCTTCGGCGGCGCGTTGGGCGAGGCCCACGCCACGAAGATCCACAAGATCATGGACATGGCCATCGCGGCGGGCGCGCCCCTGGTGTCGCTGAACGACGGCGCAGGCGCCCGTATCCAGGAGGGTGTATCGGCCCTCGCCGGCTACGGCGGCATCTTCCAGCGCAACACCAAGGCGTCCGGTGTCATCCCGCAGATCTCGGTGATGCTCGGCCCGTGCGCGGGCGGCGCGGCCTACAGCCCCGCCCTGACGGACTTCGTGTTCATGGTCCGCGAGACCTCGCAGATGTTCATCACCGGACCGGACGTGGTCAAGGCGGTCACCGGCGAGGAGATCACCCAGAACGGCCTCGGTGGCGCGGACGTGCACGCCGAGACCTCCGGTGTCTGTCACTTCGCCTACGACGACGAGGAGACGTGCATCGCCGAGGTGCGCTATCTCCTCTCGCTCCTCCCGCAGAACAACCGCGAGAACCCGCCGCGCGTGGAGTCGACCGACCCGGCTGACCGCCGCGGTGACGCCCTGCTCGATCTGGTCCCGGCGGACGGCAACCGGCCGTACGACATGGTCAAGGTGATCGAGGAGCTCGTCGACGACGGCGAGTACCTGGAGGTCCACGAGCGCTGGGCGCGCAACATCATCTGTGCGCTGGCCCGCCTCGACGGCCAGGTCGTCGGCATCATCGCCAACCAGCCGCAGGTGCTGGCGGGTGTGCTGGACATCGAGGCGTCGGAGAAGGCCGCGCGCTTTGTCCAGATGTGCGACGCCTTCAATATCCCGATCGTCACCTTCCTGGATGTTCCCGGGTTCCTTCCCGGTGTCGACCAGGAGCACGGCGGAATCATCCGGCACGGCGCGAAGCTGCTGTACGCCTACTGCAACGCCACCGTGCCGCGGATCTCGCTGATCCTGCGCAAGGCCTACGGGGGCGCGTACATCGTCATGGACAGCCAGTCCATCGGCGCGGACCTCACGTACGCCTGGCCGACGAACGAGATCGCCGTGATGGGCGCAGAGGGTGCCGCCAACGTCATCTTCCGCCGTCAGATCGCCGACGCCGAGGACCCCGAGGCCATGCGTCAGAAGATGGTCAAGGAGTACAAGGCCGAACTGATGCACCCGTACTACGCGGCCGAGCGCGGCCTGGTCGACGACGTGATCGACCCGGCGGAGACCCGCGAGGTGCTGATCAAGTCCCTGGCGATGCTGCACACCAAGCACGCCGACCTGCCCTCGCGCAAGCACGGCAACCCTCCGCAGTAACCCGGCGGACCCTTCGCGGTACTTCCGCGGAAACCTCTCTCACGGAGACTGACACCCATGGAAAACCCTGACATCCGCGTCGAGAAGGGCCACGCCGAGCCCGAGGAAGTCGCCGCCATCACGGCGATCCTCCTGGCCCGCGCCGCGGCCCGTACCTCCGAGTCCACCCCGACGCACCGCGGCCGCGCCAAGGCCGGCTGGCGCCGTCTGGAGCGCGAGGGCGGCTTCCGCGCCCCGCACAGCTGGCACTGAGCCTGTACGACGAAGAAGGGCCCCTCTCGAAAGAGGGGCCCTTCTTCGTGCCTGGGGGCGCGGGGCTGTATCGACATGCGGCTCCGCGCGTAAGCGCGAACGGCCACTGACGGCCCGCAGACGGCCAATGACCGTCCGGGGCAGCTCAGTGGCCGCCGGTGCTCCTAGCGGAGTCGTGCCATCAGCGCGTGCTCCACGAGAGTGATCAGCGCCGACTTCGCGTCAGCCCGGTGACGCGCGTCCGTCGTGATGATCGGCGTGTCGGGGCCGATCTGGAGCGCCTCGCGGACCTCGTCCGGGTTGTACGGCTGGTTGCCGTCGAAGCCGTTGAGGGCAATCACGAAGGGAAGGCCGCTGTTCTCGAAGTAGTCGACCGCGGGGAAGCAGTCGGCGAGGCGGCGGGTGTCCACCAGGACGATCGCGCCGATGGCGCCGCGCACCAGGTCGTCCCACATGAACCAGAAGCGGTCCTGGCCCGGCGTACCGAAGAGGTAGAGGATCAGGTCCTGGTCGAGCGTGATACGGCCGAAGTCCATCGCCACGGTCGTCGTGGTCTTGTCTCCGGTGTGGGTGAGGTCGTCGATGCCCGCGCTGGCGGACGTCATGACGGCCTCGGTGCGCAGCGGGTTGATCTCCGAGACGGCGCCGACGAACGTGGTCTTGCCCACGCCGAAGCCGCCCGCCACCACGATCTTCGCGGACGTGGTGGAGCGGGAAGGCCCTCCGCTAGAGCTTGCGAAGTCCACTGAGCACCCTTTCGAGCAAAGTCACGTCTGGCTGGCCGCCGGCGTTCTCGTCGCCGCCGGGCTGATGGATGGCGACCAGGCCCGCCTCCGCCAAGTCGGCGACGAGGATCCTGGCCACGCCGAGAGGGATCGTCAGGAGTGCCGAGATCTCGGCCACCGACTTGATCTCGCGGCACAGATTGCAGATCCGCTGATGCTCGGGCAGCTGGCCCTGCATCTGGTGCGGCTGCGCGGTGGTGTGGACCAGCGCCTCGATGGCGAGCTGGTACCGCGGCCTGGTGCGGCCGCCCGTCATGGCGTACGGGCGCACCAGAGGGTTGTTCGACGCCCCGGCGGGCGCCGGCTCGGGGCTGCGGCGCTGCGGCTGCACGGGCTGGATGCGCGGCGCCGGCGGCTGGTCGTACGGCGACGGCCCGGGGCCCTGGGGGCCCTGGGGTGCGTACGGCTGCCGCCCGTGGCTGGGTGCGGAGGGGAAGTTGTACCGGTTCGCCGAGCCGTCGCCCTGGCCCTGGCCAGGGCCGTACGACCAATTGCCCGAAGACGAACCGCCTGGGGGTGTTGCCACTTTCTCTCCTCCTCCGACTGTGCCGGGCACCCATCGCTGTGGAAGCCGCGTCCCGAAACCTTACGGCCCCGGGACGCCAAACCGCACCGTCCGTCTGTTAGTTGAGCAGGCTGCCCTGGAGCTCCGCACGAAGATCGGGTGTCAGAACCGAACCGGCACGGTCCACCAGAAGGGCCATCTCGTACCCAATGAGGCCGATGTCCGCCTCGGGGTGAGCAAGAACCGCGAGTGAGGAACCGTCGGAGATGGACATGAGGAAGAGGAATCCCCGCTCCATCTCCACAACCGTCTGGTTCACGCTGCCTCCCTCGAAGATCCGGGAGGCGCCTGCCGTCAGGGACGTCAGGCCGGAGGCGACGGCCGCGAGCTGGTCGGCGCGGTCACGGGGAAAGCCTTCGGACATAGCCAGAAGGAGTCCGTCGGCGGAGACCACCACCGTGTGGGACACCCCCGGGGTGTTGTCCACGAAGTTGGTGATCAACCAGTTCAGGTTCTGTGCCGCCTGGCTCATCGGGCTCACACTAACGCTCCTGGTTGTAGGTGCTGTCAGGACCGAAGCCCTGGCCGTTCGTTTCACTGCCTGCGTTGCGTCCGCGCTGGACGCCTCGACGCAGGTTGCTCAGCCTGCCCCGGACGTCCTCCGGGGCGCGGGAGACCTGTGGGCCCCCCTGGGGGGTGGTTTCGGCGGCGCCCTCGACCAGGTTGGCCTTGGGAACCCGCCGCGGCAGACCGGAGGAGGTGACCCCGCCCGCCTTGGGCTTCCGGAGTTGTGCGGCCTGCTGCCAGCGCGCGTCGTTCGCCGAACGCCAGTCGCCGTTGCCGTTGCTCTCCGGCGTGGGGGCCGGGGCTTCCTGGCGCGCGGGCCGCGCGCCGTTCGAACCGTTCGCGAAGGATCCGCGGCGGGGAAGCCCGGCGTCGGTCAGCTGGTGATCGGCGGAGGGGGCCGGTTCCGGACGGTCGAAGCCTACGCGGTCCTGCTCACTTGCGTCAGCGGCCTGCGCGGATTCCGCTTCCGGAGCGTACTGGTCCGGGTAACCGTTCTGGAAACCGTTCTGCTGCGGCTGCTGCGGCCAGTCGTCCTGGTAGGACTGCTCCTCGTAGGCCTGGTAGCCCTCCGGCGCGGCGGCGGCGGCCGACGCGGGCTCCTCCTGGGCCGGCTCCGCATAGGAGGGCTCAGGGTAGCCGCCGTTCGACGAGAAGGACTCACCGCCGTTCGGCGAGAAGGTGTCGTTGCGCGGCAGACCGCCGTTGGGCGCGAAGTACTGCTCATCGTACGACGGGCGCTGCTGCTCCCCGTACGGCGTCTGCTGCTGCTCGTCGTACGCCGTCTGCTGGTCGTACGCGGTCCTCTGGTCCGGGTAGGCGCCGTTGTCGTAGGCGGGCGGCGCCTCGAACGCGTCGGCGTATCCGGGCGTCTCGGGGGACTGCTCACCGGGCTGCTGGCCGTGCGTCTGGGCCTCGAGGGCCGCGCGGCGCTCCTCGCGCATCAGGGAGCGGCCCACGGGGTCCAGGTCCCGGATGTCGTCCGGGACCTCGGAGTAGCGGCTGTCGTCGAAGCCGAGCTCGGCGGCCGTGCGCATGGGCGGGAGCTGGTTGAAGCTCTCGCCCTGGAACGACGGCTGCTCCGGGATGATCTGCGAGACGGTGAACTCGTCGGCGCCCAGCGCGGTCTCGCCGCCACCGCCGTGCGTGATCGCGTCCGGCAGCATGACCAGCGAGGTGGTTCCGGCCTGCTCGCCCGAGGGGCGCAGCTGAACGCGGATGCCGTGCCGGTCGGACAGCCGGCCGACCACGAAGAGGCCCATGCGCTGGGAGATCGCGGCGTCCACGGTCGGCGGGTTGGCCAGCTTGTGGTTGATGTCCGCGAAGTCCTCGGCCGTGAGGCCGATGCCCTTGTCGTGGATCTCGATCATGACGCGGCCGTCGGGGAGACGGGTCGCGGTGACGCGGACCTTGGTCTGGGGGGAGGAGAACGTGGTGGCGTTCTCCAGCAGCTCGGCGAGCAGGTGCACGAGGTCGGTCACGGCGCGGCCGTGGATCTCGGCCTCCGGGACGCCGGAGAGCTCGACGCGCTCGTACTGCTCCACCTCGGAGGAGGCGGCGCGCAGCACGTCGACCAGCGGGACCGGCTGGTCCCAGCGGCGGCCGGGCTCCTCGCCGGCGAGGACGAGGAGGTTCTCGCCGTTGCGGCGCATACGGGTCGCGAGGTGGTCCAGCTTGAAGAGGTTCTCCAGCTGGTCCGGGTCGGCCTCGTTGTTCTCCAGGTCGGTGATCAGGGTCAGCTGGCCCTCGATCAGCGACTGGTTGCGGCGCGAGAGGTTGGTGAAGATCGCGTTGATGTTGCCCCGCAGGAGGGCCTGCTCGGCGGCGAGCCGGACGGCCTCGCGGTGGACCTGGTCGAAGGCGCGGGCGACCTCGCCGATCTCGTCCGTGGTGGTGATCGGGATCGGGGCGACTCGGGTGTCGACGCGGCCGGGGTCGGTGCGGGAGAGCTGGTCGACCAGCATCGGCAGGCGCTGCTCGGCGATGCCGAACGCGGCGTTGCGCAGCTGACGCATCGAGCGGCTCATCTGGCGGGCCATGAGACCGGCGATGATGAACGCGGCGAGCAGGGCGACGACGACGATGGCGCCGTTGATGTAGGCGTCACGCTGGGCGTCGGACGCGATCTGGCCGGCGTCCTGAACGGCCCGGTTGATGAGCTCGGTCTCGACCTGGCTGTAGCCCTCGAACTTCGCGGTCGCGGCCGCCATCCAGGTGGAGGGGGTGATGCCCTGCTGTTCCAGCTGGTCGGGCGTCTGGCCGGCGCCGATCCGCTGGATCATGTCGGTCATCGAGGGCGGCGCCACGACGGTCTTGCCGGCGGACTCCTCCTTGGCCTGGGCGGCCGCGAACTGCTTCTTGGCCTCCTCGGTCTTCTGCTTCATGACCTCGTTGAGCCGGGCGGCGTCCTGCGTGGTGCCACCGGAGACGTACTCCTGGAGGGCGACACCCTCCAGGTAGGCGTACGAGGTGAAGGCGGTGACCTGCTGCCGGTAGATCTTCTCGTCGCTGCTGGGCCGGACCAGCAGGTGCATGCCGATGGAGCGCTGGAGGGACTCGGCGCCCTTGGCGAGGGCGACCGCGTAGACCGTACGGCCGTACGCCGTGATGTTGCCGGTGCCGAGGCCGAGCTCGTTGGAGAACTCCATCAGCAGGTGCTCGACCGCGACGTAGCCCTCTTCGGTCTTCACCGGGTCCATGGACTCGGTGTAGGCGGCCTGGCGGATCTTCTCCAGGCTGGGCTCGGCCTTCTCCACCAGGCCAAGGCGGCGCTCCAGGCCCTGCTTGGCCGGCATGCCGATGACTTCCTTGTGGAAGGCGGCGGCCTTTTCGTCGGTGAGGGCGCGGGCGTCCTTGACGGCCGTGCTGTTGCGGTCGCCGCTGAGGAGGGGCTGGGCGGAGGTGTCCCGCTCGTTGAGGAGGGCCTCGGCGTAATCGCCGGCGGCGGCGACGATCTTCGCGACCTTCTCGGCGTCGCGGGCCTCCTGCCAGGTGTCGATCGAGCCCTTCACCTGGAAGCCGCCCATGACGAGGCCGACCAGCACGGGTATGAGCAGGATCGCGTTCAGCCGGGTGGGCACCCGCCAGTTGCGCGGGGAGAGACGGCCGGCGCTCTTGGGAGGTGCGGCCGTCGGCTCCGAACCGGGCACAGGGGCGGGCGCCGCTCCGCGCGGCGGCGGGGTGAAGTTGCCCCGCGCCGCCGGCTCGGGACTGTTCTTGCTTCGCCTCACTCGACCAACAACCTCTCGGCGGTCGGCACCTTCGTCGTGCCGCAGTGTCTCAGCGCCCGGTCCGCCATCGATCAACCAGTACCTAGTACGAGTACGTCTTTGACTATTGGGCAGTTCAGGCATTCCAGCACGACGGCCTGCGCTCTTCCAAACATGGGAAAGAGATGGTTCCGAGTGATGTAAGCCCCAGATAAAACGGTCATAAAGAACGAGCCCCGTCAAATGACGGGGCTTATGTGGACGCAGCGAGACCGGTTGAACGCGACGCGTGTCGGTACCAACCGATTCCTCTGCCGAAACGTTATGAACACCGGAGCCGACCGTGTCAAAGGCCACAGCCGACTCCGGAGCATCTACGGCAACTGCCGTACTTCTTTGATCACTTGAGAGCTATCTCAGGCGTGCCATCAGGGCATGTTCGACCAGGGTGATCAGCGCACTCTTGGCGTCCGCGCGGTGGCGGGCGTCCGTCGTGATGATCGGGGTGTCGGGCCCGATCTGCAGGGCCTCGCGCACCTCCTCCGGTGCGTAGGGCTGCTGGCCGTCGAAGCCGTTGAGGGCGACGACGAACGGCAGGCCGCTGTTCTCGAAGTAGTCGACGGCCGGGAAGCAGTCGGCCAGGCGGCGGGTGTCCACCAGGACCACCGCGCCGATGGCGCCGCGCACCAGGTCGTCCCACATGAACCAGAAGCGGTCCTGGCCCGGCGTACCGAACAGGTACAGGATCAGGTCCTGGTCGAGCGTGATGCGGCCGAAGTCCATGGCGACCGTGGTGGTCGTCTTGTCCCCGGTGTGGGTGAGGTCGTCGATACCCGCGCTCGCGGACGTCATGACGGCCTCGGTGCGCAGCGGGTTGATCTCCGAGACGGCGCCGACGAACGTGGTCTTGCCCACGCCGAAGCCGCCCGCCACCACGATCTTCGCGGAGGTGGTCGCCCGGCCCGCGTCAGAGCTTGCGAAGTCCACTGAGCACCCTTTCGAGCAGTGTCACGTCCGGTGCACCGCCGTTGTTCTCGTCGCCACCCGGCTGGTGGATGGCGACCAGGCCGGCCTCGGCGAGGTCGGCGACGAGGATCCGCGCCACACCGAGCGGCATGGCGAGCAGCGCCGAGACCTCGGCGACCGACTTCACCTCACGGCACAGGTGGCAGATCCGCTGGTGCTCGGGAAGCAGCCCCATGAGCGCTGCCGGGTCGGCCGTGGTGCTGATCAGCGCCTCGATGGCGAGCTGATAGCGCGGCCGTGTCCGCCCGCCGGTCATCGCATACGGACGTACCAGCGGCTGGTCGCCCTCGTCCCCGTACGGCTCCGCGTACGGATCATGAGA
Source organism: Streptomyces sp. NPDC002888 (assembly GCF_042888465.1). Taxonomy (NCBI): domain Bacteria; kingdom Bacillati; phylum Actinomycetota; class Actinomycetes; order Kitasatosporales; family Streptomycetaceae; genus Streptomyces; species Streptomyces sp. NPDC002888. The sequence goes on from NZ_JBIAPU010000005.1 coordinate 153,390, forward strand.
GGCGGTGGGCGGGGTCATGAATCCTCCGGGCGGGACAGCAAGTGGGTCAGTCAAGCCGTCTGACGGGGCCGGTGGGGGGATTGTGGCGGCCGGACGGTTTTTTGGTGAGGTGAGTGGTGCCGAAACCGATCAGTGGAGCAGACTGCCCTGGAGCTCAGCGCGCAGGTCGGGCGTGAGTACGGCGCCCGCGCGGTCGACCAGGAGCGCCATCTCGTAGCCGACGAGGCCGATGTCGCACTCGGGGTGGGCGAGGACGGCCAGCGACGAGCCGTCCGAGACGGACATCAGGAAGAGGAACCCGCGTTCCATCTCGACGACCGTCTGGGCCACGCTCCCGCCCTCGAAGATCCGGGAGGCCCCGGCGGTCAGCGAGGTGAGCCCGGACGCCACGGCGGCGAGCTGGTCCGCGCGGTCGCGCGGGAAGCCTTCGGACATCGCCAGAAGGAGACCGTCGGCGGATACGACGACGGTGTGGGACACACCGGGGGTGTTGTCCACGAAGTTGGTGATCAACCAGTTGAGGTTCTGTGCCGCCTGGCTCATCTGGCTCAACTAACGCTCCTGCTGGTGAGTGGGGCTCGGGAAGCTGCCGGTCTGACCGTTGCCGGCCTGGCGACCCTGCGCGATACCCCGACGGAGATTGGTCAGCCGGCCGCGAACGTCGTCAGGCGCACGCGAGACCTGCGGACCGGTTTGGTGCTGTTGCTGCTGAGCCGTGCCCGGGACGAGGTTCGCCCGGGGCACCCGGCGCGGCAGGCCGGAGGTGGTGATGCCGCCCGCGGCCGGCTGGCGGACGCGTTCGGCCTGCCGGACGAGTTCGTCGTTCGGCGATGTCCGCCACCCGGAAGGGGGCGTGGCGGGACGCTGAGGTGCGGCGGGCGCGGGAGCGGCCGGAGCCGCCTGCTGCTGCGGGGTCTGCGCCGAGCCGTTGCTGTTGCCCGGCCCGTTGTCCGCCTGCTGCTGGCCGTGGAACCAGTTGGTCTCCAGCGTGTCGTACAGCGGCGTACGGCCGTCGCCGGGGCCCGAGGCAGGCGGCAGCGCCCACCCGTCACTCGATCCCCGACCCTCGTCGGGCCGCTGCTCGGCGCCCCTGCTGTCGGGCTCGGGGCGGGCGGCGGGCCGCTGCGGAGTCGGCGGCTGCGGGTAGCCGTAGCCACCGCGGGAGCCGTTGACCTGCGGCCGCTCGAACTGCCCGGTGGAGGCGGGGTCCTGGCGACCGGGCAGGGAGTGCTGGCCGGTGGAGGATGCGTCGTAGCCCGGCACCGCCTGCTGACCCGTGGACGAGGCGTCGTAGCCCGGCGCGGGGAACTGGCCGGTGGAGCCGTTGTCGTAGCCCTGGTGAGTCGGGAACTGGCCCGTGCCACCCGAAGTCCCGAAGACGTCCGGGCGGACGAACTGGCCGCTGTCCTGAGAGCTGTTCTGCCCACCGCTCGCACCCGGGCGGGCGTCGGCGTCGGGGCGCGGGAACTGGCCCGTGCCCTGCGGCGCGTTCGCACCCGGGCGGTTGAAGTCCTGGCGGGCGCCGGGGCCCTGCCGGTCGTCGAGCCGGGGGATCGCCGGGATCTCCGAGGTCGAGCCCGGGCCCTGCCGGTCGTCGATGCGGGGCATCGGCGCGGTCTGCGAGACGTCCGGTTCTTCGTGGCCGCGCGGGGCGTCCAGCGAGGCACGCGGCACCGGCGGCTGCGCGTTCTCGTCGCCCCAGCTGGGCGTGCGGGGCTGCTGCTGGTTGCCGCCCGGCAGCTCGGCGCGCGGACCACCGCGGCCCGGGAGCTGCGGCCGACGGCGCGTACGGCCGCCCTGCTGCTGCTCGCCGTCGTTGCCGGGGCGCTGCGGGGAGACGGGGTTGCGGGGAGCGAAGGCGTCCTGGCCCGGCGCACCGGTACCGGCCGCCTGCAGGCCCTGCGGGGCACCCGGCGCCTGGCCGAAGCCGGCCGGAGCGGGCCGGCCCTGCTGCGGGGAGGGCGGGGTCTGCGGTCCGCGCGGGGCGCCCGGCGCACCGGGACGACCGCCCTGGCCCGCACCGGGCAGCGCGGCCCGCGGGCCCGGACCGGCGCCGAGACGGCCGGCGCCGGAGGCGGGAGCGCCACCGAGGGCACCGCCCGGCGCACCGCCGCCGAAAGCGCCACCGCCGAGGGCGCCACCGCCGGCCTGAGCGGCCTGGCGACGGGCCGCGGCCACACCGGCGGCGGCCTGCGCGGCGGCGGGACCGCCGGACGTGCCGCCCTGGCCGGGCTTGGGCTGAGGCTTCTTGCCGCCCTGGGCGACGTCGACGGGCAGCATGACCAGCGCGGTCGTACCACCGGAGTCGGACGGGCGCAGCTGGATGCGGATGCCGTGACGCTGCGACAGACGACCGACCACGAAGAGGCCCATGCGGCGGGAGACCGACACGTCCACGGTGGGCGGCGAGGCGAGCCGCTCGTTGATCGCCGCGAGGTCCTCGGGGGAGAGGCCGATACCGGTGTCGTGGATCTCGATCAGCACACGGCCGTCGGGCAGTGCGTGACCGGTGACCTTGACCTTGGTCTGCGGCGAGGAGAAGGAGGTCGCGTTCTCGAGCAGCTCGGCGAGGAGGTGCACGAGGTCGTTGACGACCCGGCCGGCCACTTCGGTGGTCGGCACGGCGGCCAGCTCGATGCGCTCGTACTGCTCCACCTCGGACGCGGCGGCGCGGAGCACGTCGACCAGCGGGACCGGGCGGGTCCAGCGGCGGCCGGGCTCTTCACCGGCGAGAACGAGGAGGTTCTCACCGTTACGGCGCATGCGGGTGGCGAGGTGGTCGAGCTTGAACAGCGAGGACAGCTGGTCCGGGTCGGCCTCGCGGGACTCCAGCTCGGAGATCAGCGACAGCTGGCGCTGGATCAGACCCTGGGAGCGGCGCGAGAGGTTGGTGAACATCGCGTTGACGTTGCCCCGCAGGAGGGCCTGCTCGGCGGCGAGGCGGACCGCCTCGCGGTGCACGTCGTCGAAGGCCGCGGCCACCTGGCCGATCTCGTCCCGGGAGTGCACACCGACGGACTCGACGGAGGTGTCGACGTCCTGCGGGTCGGATTCGGACAGCTGCTTGACCAGCTCGGGCAGGCGGTCCTGGGCGACCTTGGTGGCGGTCTCCTGGAGGCGGCGCAGCGAGCGGATCATGGAGCGGGCCACGACGAACGCGCCGACCAGCGAGACGCCGAGCACGAGCAGGATCAGCGCACCGGAGATGATCGCTTCGCGCTCCGACTCGCTGCGCAGCTCGCGCGCCTTCTGCTCCATGTCGTCGAGCAGCGTGTGCTCGATCTTCCGCATTTCCTCGATCTTGGTCGAGGAGTCGTCGACCCAGTCCTTGTACGACCGCTTGTCCAGCGACTGCAGACCGCCCTCGTTGAAGGCGCGGGTCGCGTAGGTGTCGGCCGCCTCGATGGTCGGGTTGCCCTCTTCGATGGGCTTGAGCAGTTCCTCGGCACCGTCGTCGCCGTAGATGCTGCGGAAGCTGGAGAGCTCGGACTCCTCGCTCTCCAGGGCCGACTCGGCGTAGAGCCGGTCGTTGTCGGAGAGGGTGCCGTAGGTGGTGTTGCTGGTGGGCAGCGCCGCCGCGAGGACCGCGCGCTGGATGGACGCGTACTCCTTGGCGGAGGAGAACGCGGCCAGGGCGCGCGTGCGCTTGATCATCTCCGGGTTGCTGGTGGCCTCGGCCATGTCCTGGGAGAGTTCCAGCAGGTGGGTGATCAGGCGGTGGTAGGCCTCGACCGTCTGCGTGGAGTTGCCCTTGGCCTGGTAGGCGGTGTTGCGGAACTTCGCGATGTCGCCGATCTCGCCGACGAGGCCGACCAGGCTCTCGCGGACGCCCTGGAGGTTGCCGTCCTTGCTGGAGGCGTCGATCTCCTCGGAGGCGTTGATGAAGTTCTCGGAGGCCCGGTCGGTCTTGTCCCGGTAGCCCTTGATCGTGTACTTCGTCGACGTCGAGCCGTGCGCCAGCGGACCGGCCGACTGGTCGCGCTCCTCCTGGAGCGCGGCGGCCAGTTCGGTGGCCTGGTTGGTCATGTCCGTCAGCAGCTTCATGTTGTCGAGCTGCTGGATGTCGTCCATGGACTGGTTGATGCGCAGCGCGCCCAGGGTGGTGGCCGCGACCACGGGGAGCGTGAGCAGCGCCACCAGACGGGTGGAGATGCGCCAGTTGCGCAGAGCTATTCGCGAGCCGGACCCACCGGGTTCGCTCGGCGGCTTCACCTTCGGTGCCGAGGGGTTCGTCGACGACGTGGGCGCACCGGGGCGACCCGCACGCTCGCCGCCGTCACCGGTCGGGGCTGGACCCGGGTTCTGGGCGTGCTGGGGCGAGGAACCGCGGTCGGTCCCGCCATGCGGCTCCGGCTCCGCCGAAGCGCTGCCATCCCTCTTGAAACGTCCCTGCACTAGCGTCGCAACCTCTGGACCAGGCGCCCCTCCGCGTGAACGGAAGGACGGGTGTCGGCGTCTTGGGGAACGCCCTGAATACGTCCCCCGGGTGGTCGTGAGTGACCGGCGCTGGCTCCCCCTATCCCGCCGCCACTCGGCGCTGCTGAGCGCCCCCTGCGCGCCGGCTCGATCCTGCGGCGGTCCGTGAGATTCCAGCACAGTGCAGGATCTCCAACAAGGCCAGTTGGCCAGGCTGTGACATCCGTGACACCGCGTGAGGGGTGCGTCACGAGCCGTAGAAGTCGATCCCGTCCATAAAGGACTTACGCCAGCGTACCGACGTGTCCGGGCACGTGTCCCAGTCGCCATGATCAGGAGCGGAATGACGCCTTCAGGGCGTCAATGTCCGTTTCGTTGGGGTCGATTGGGAGCCTGAATTGACCGGTTTGGTCGGGGATCCGTGAGCAAACTCACACGCTGATCATGAGCCCTTCACGTCTTCCCGGGGAATCGCATGTTTAGCCTGACGCTTTACAGAGATGGCAAAACCGACAACCTGCGCTGAAGCGGGGGCCCCTGGACCCTCCACGCGCCCGAACACGACAGGGTCAGTACAACCGTGAAGACGACGACGATGTTCCGCACCATAGCCAACCCGCGACGCACGACGCTGGTCCACCTCGAGGACGCCGACGCACTGCAGACGCCGGAGCAGCCGGAACACTCTGTCGACCTCCCCTCCCAGACCGCCAATCCCCGGCGCACCGTCCTCATGGAGGCCCCGGTCGCGGCGGCCCCCGCGCAGTAGTACGCACCCGGGCCGCCAAACGCTCAAGGCGGTCGGATACGGAAACGAAGGGCGCCCCGACCCCGGAGGCGCCCTTCGTCCATGCGGGCGCCCCGAGTAATGCGAGGGGCACGGGCCCCTGCCGCGTTAGCCTGGAGCGTCAGACTCCAGCCAGCTCAGTCAAGGGGCCAAGCAACCCGTGCGCATCGCCAGGTTCTCCATCGACGGGAACGTCGCCTTCGGCGCGGTCGAGGGCGAAAAGCAGGACGAGCTCGTCCTCGACATCATCAAGGGCATCCCCTTCGCGGACCACGAGCTCTCCGGTACGAAGGTCCCGCTGAGCAAGGTCAGGCTCCTGCCGCCGGTGCTCCCCAACAAGGTCGTCGCCTTCGGCCGCAACTACGCCGAGCACGCGCGGGAGCTGGGCAACGAGGTGCCCGACGCCCCGTTCGCCTTCTTCAAGCCCGCGACCTCGGTCATCGGCCCCGGCGACGAGATCCAGTACCCGTCCTTCTCCGAGGAACTCCACCACGAGGCCGAGCTGGCCGTGGTCATCGGCCGCATGTGCCGCGAGGTCCCCCGCGAGCGCGTCAAGGATGTGATCTTCGGCTACACCTGCGCCAACGACGTCACCGCCCGCGACGTCCAGAAGCGCGAGAAGCAGTGGGCCAGGGCCAAGGGCTTCGACACCGCCTGCCCGCTCGGCCCCTGGGTGGAGACCGAACTGGACCCCTCCGACCTGACCCTCCAGCTCACGGTCAACGGCCAGCAGCGCCAGCTCGCCCGCACCAGCGAGATGATCCACTCGATCGAGGACCTGATCGTCAACATCACCGAGGCCATGACGCTGCTCCCCGGCGACGTGATCCTCACGGGCACCCCGGCAGGGGTCGGCCCCCTCAACGTCGGCGACGAGGTCGCCGTCACCATCGAAGGCATCGGCACTCTCACCAACAAGGTTGTCAAGCGTGGCTAGCGCACCCGGCTCCCCCGTCCGCGTCCGTTTCTGTCCGTCGCCCACCGGTAACCCCCACGTGGGCCTGGTCCGCACCGCCCTGTTCAACTGGGCGTTCGCCCGGCACCACCAGGGCACGCTGGTCTTCCGCATCGAGGACACCGACGCGGCCCGCGACTCCGAGGAGTCCTACGAGCAGCTGCTCGACTCGATGCGCTGGCTGGGCTTCGACTGGGACGAGGGCCCGGAGGTGGGCGGCCCCCACGCGCCGTACCGCCAGTCGCAGCGCATGGACCTCTACAAGGACGTCGCGGCCAAGCTCCTGGACGGCGGGTACGCCTACCGCTGCTACTGCTCCCAGGACGAGCTGGACACCCGCCGCGAGGCCGCCCGCGCCGCCGGCAAGCCGTCCGGCTACGACGGCCACTGCCGCGACCTGAGCGCCGAGCAGGTCGAGGCGTACACGGCGCAGGGCCGCACGCCCATCGTCCGCTTCCGCATGCCCGACGAGACGATCACCTTCACCGACCTGGTCCGCGGTGAGCTGACCTTCACGCCGGAGAACGTCCCGGACTACGGGATCGTCCGCGCCAACGGCGCGCCCCTGTACACGCTCGTCAACCCGGTCGACGACGCCCTGATGGAGATCACCCACGTCCTGCGCGGCGAGGACCTGCTCTCCTCCACCCCCCGCCAGATCGCCCTGTACAAGGCACTGACCGAGCTGGGCATCGCCAAGCAGACCCCGCAGTTCGGGCATCTGCCGTACGTGATGGGGGAGGGCAACAAGAAGCTGTCGAAGCGCGACCCGCAGGCGTCGCTGAACCTCTACCGGGAGCGCGGCTTCCTGCCCGAGGGCCTGCTCAACTACCTCTCGCTCCTTGGCTGGTCGCTCTCCGCCGACCGGGACATCTTCACGATGGACGAGATGGTCGCGGCCTTCGACCTCAAGGACGTGAACCCCAACCCGGCCCGCTTCGACCTGAAGAAGTGCGAGGCGATCAACGCCGACCACATCCGCCTGCTCGATGTGAAGGACTTCACGGAGCGCTGCGGCCCGTGGCTGAAGGCCCCGTTCGCCCCCTGGGCCCCTCAGGACTTCGACGAGGCCAGGTGGCACGCGATCGCCCCGCACGCCCAGACCCGCCTGAAGGTGCTCTCCGAGATCACGGAGAACGTCGACTTCCTGTTCCTGCCGGAGCCCGTCTTCGACGAGGCGAGCTGGACGAAGGCCATGAAGGAAGGCAGCGACGCCCTGCTGCGCACGGCCCGCGAGAAGCTGGACGCGGCCGACTGGAGCTCCCCGGAGTCCCTCAAGGAGGCCGTCCTGGCCGCCGGCGAGGCCCACGGACTCAAGCTCGGCAAGGCCCAGGCCCCGGTCCGTGTCGCCGTCACCGGCCGCACGGTCGGCCTGCCCCTCTTCGAGTCCCTCGAAGTGCTCGGCAAGGAGAAGGCCCTGGCCCGCGTCGACGCGGCGCTGGCGCGGCTGACGGCGTAACGCGCCCACGCGTGATGTGAGGGGCGGCACCCGGACCACGGGGGCCGCCCCTTCGCCGTTCCCCGGACAGGCCCCGGGCCGGCGGGTTACCGTCGATCCATGAGCATCCGTGCCGTGGTCTGGGACGTCGACGACACCCTCTTCGACTACGGCGCGGCGGACCGCGCCGGAATGCGCGACCATCTGACGGCCGAGAAGCTCCTCGCCGCCCACGAGACCGTCGAGCAGGCCATCCTGCGGTGGCGGGCGGTCACCGACCAGCAGTGGGAGCGGTTCGCGGCGGGCGAGCTGACCTTCGAGGGGCAGCGCCGGGAACGGGTGCGCGTCTTCCTCGGCGAGACGCTGAGCGACGCCGGCGCGGACGCCTGGTTCCAGCGCTACATCGGGCACTACGAGCGGGCCTGGGCGCTCTTCCCGGACGTGCTGCCGGTCCTGGACGCCCTCGCGGCCAGCCACCGACACTCCGTGCTGTCCAACTCCAGCATTCACGTCCAGGACCGCAAGCTGCGCGTCCTCGGCGTGCACGACCGCTTCGAGAGCATCCTGTGCGCCGCCGAGCTCGGCATCTCCAAGCCGGAGGCCGGCGCCTTCCACGCGGCCTGCGAGTCCCTGGAACTCGCTCCCCACCAGGTTGCCTACGTCGGCGACCACCCGGAGATCGACGGGCGCGGTGCCGCCGAGGCCGGTCTGCTGTCCGTCTGGATCGACCGCGGGGGCGTGTTCACCGGCGGCGACGCGCCCGCCGGACGGCACCGCATCGCCTCCCTCGCCGAACTTCCCGCGATCCTCGGCACGGATAGTCGTTTTGGAGCCCCGTCCACCTTCAGGTAATGTTCTTCCTGCGCCGCCGGGGAGCGGGCCGAAAGGCCGGAACCGGGGGTGCAAGCTAGAACAAAATCCCTTCAGGGGCTTGTGTTCCAGTGGCCTATGGTGTAATTGGCAGCACGACTGATTCTGGTTCAGTTAGTCTTGGTTCGAGTCCAGGTAGGCCAGCTCGCAGAGCTCATCTGCACCCGCCCCCGTTGTGTAGCGGCCTAGCACGCTGCCCTCTCAAGGCAGTAGCGCCGGTTCGAATCCGGTCGGGGGTACTGATCTCGATCAACTCGGGATCGCTAGGGCCCCCGTTGTGTAGCGGCCTAGCACGCCGCCCTCTCAAGGCGGTAGCGCCGGTTCGAATCCGGTCGGGGGTACTGACTGGTCTAAACCACATTGGTCTATGGTGTAATTGGCAGCACGACTGATTCTGGTTCAGTTAGTCTTGGTTCGAGTCCAGGTAGACCAGCTCGGGCCTGCGGAAACGCAGAGTCCACGCCCCCGTTGTGTAGCGGCCTAGCACGCCGCCCTCTCAAGGCGGTAGCGCCGGTTCGAATCCGGTCGGGGGTACGCACAGGGAAGGCCCTCCACTTCGGTGGGGGGTCTTCGTCGTTGGCGCGGCGCACCGCGGGCCCGCGCTACTCGAAGCCGTATCTCCGCGCCGACTCCTCCTCCTGCGCCAGCCGGTGCAGCGACTGCAGCATCGGCTGGACGAGGACCGCTCCCAGGACCGCGATCTCGACCTTCTCGGCCTCCGTCGGAAACGTCTCCATGAAGTCCAGGTCGAGGACGGCCGCCTGGTGCATCAACCGGGCGTAGGAGGCGAGGAGTTCGGGACTCCAGTCGTAGCCGAGCCGGCGCAGCGCGGCCACCGCCACCACCAGCGAGCGGTACGCGGGCGAGATGGTGACCAGCGCCTTGGCGTTCGACCAGTCCAGCGCGTCCAGCAGCTGCTCCGTCTCGTCGTGCGCGGCCCGGACGTACTCGTCCTCCGCGTCCGGCTCGGGAACCTGCGGCAACGCCCACAGCGCGGCGCCGAGGCGGACCGTACGGCCGAGGGAGTCGTCGTCGACGTGCCCGAGCACCTCACGGACCGTCGCCACCGGCACCCGGCCGACCTGGATCATCGCGCGCACCAGACGCAGCCGGCGCAGATGCTCCTCGTCGTACTCGGCGGTGGTCGTGTTGATCTGGCGGCCGGGCGCCAACAGTCCTTCGCGCAGGTAGTACTTGATCGTCGCCGTGGACACCCCGCTGCGCTCGCTCAGCTCCGCCAGCCGCATCTCTTGCGCCTCTCCTTGGGAAGTGTCACTATCCAAGCATCGCTCAAGAAGATAGTGACGCTATCCAATGAAGCAGGGGGCTGCCATGTCCACGAAACCGGTACTGGGTCGCACGACCGCGGCTGCCGAAGGGGATGTGGTGGTCCTGCTGATCGGCATGCGCGTCAACCACTTCTGGGCGGTGCACCAGTGGGTGCCGGTCTTCCTGGCGATGTTCCGCATGCTGGCGGAGCTCGCACGGGACAAGGACCGGGGACTGCTGGGGCGCGTACTGCTGACAGCCTCGCCACGGACGTACTACGTCGTCCAGTACTGGGAGTCCAAGGAGAAGCTGTACGCGTACGCGACCTCGCCCGACATGTTCCACCACCGGGCGTGGTCGATCATCAACCGCAAGGAGCGGGCGGGGAAGGTGCGCGGGCACGTGGGGCTGTGGCACGAGACGTACGTCGTGCCCGAGGGGTCCTACGAGGCGATCTACGCCGACATGCCGCCCTTCGGCCTCGCGGCAGCCACGGGGGTGTTGCCGGTCGAGCGTCGGGGGCGGCGGGCGAAGGAGCGGTTCGCGCATCGGGGGCAGCGTTCAGGTGCCTGAGCGCCGTAGCGGGCTCTGCTGTGTGGCGTGGGCGGGTTGTCCGTAGCTTGTCGCGCCCACGCGGCGGAGCCGCATATCGATACAGTCCCGCGCCCCTTGGGGGTGTGATCCCTGCCGTTGGGGGAGGCTGCCGCGGCGTTGAGGCTGCCTCCTCCTCCGGCCTGTGAACCTCAGCCCGTGCGGCGCAACGCCTCTGACAGGCGGCCCGCGGCGTCGATGACTGCCTGGGCGTGCATGCGGCCCGGGTGGCGGGTCAGGCGTTCGATGGGGCCGGAGACCGAGACGGCGGCGACCACGCGGTTGGAGGGGCCGCGCACGGGCGCCGAGACGGAGGCGACGCCCGGCTCCCGCTCGCCGATGGACTGGGCCCACCCGCGGCGCCGTACGCCCGACAGGGCCGTCGCCGTGAAGCGGGCGCCCTGCAGGCCCCGGTGCAGACGCTCCGGCTCCTCCCAGGCCATGAGGATCTGAGCCGACGAGCCGGCCTTCATCGTGAGCGTCGAGCCGACCGGGACCGTGTCCCGGAGTCCGGACAGGCGCTCCGCCGCGGCGACGCAGATGCGCATGTCGCCCTGGCGGCGGTAGAGCTGTGCGCTCTCGCCCGTGATGTCACGGAGGTGGGTGAGCACCGGGCCCGCCGTCGCGAGGAGGCGGTCCTCGCCGGCGGCAGCGGCCAGCTCGGCCAGGCGCGGGCCGAGAATGAAGCGGCCCTGCATGTCGCGTGCCACCATGCGGTGGTGTTCCAGTGCCACAGCCAGGCGGTGGGCCGTGGGTCGTGCGAGTCCGGTGGCCGCGACCAGGCCCGCGAGGGTGGCCGGACCGGACTCCAGAGCGCTCAGGACGAGGGCCGCCTTGTCCAGAACGCCGACGCCGCTACTGTTGTCCATGAAACGATACTCACGTCTCACTCTGTGAAACGCAAGTTCAATTTTGCGTGGAACACGCCACCCTGGAAATACACAGCGGCTCGTGGACCGACGGGCCTGTCGGCGGACGCCCGGAACAGGGGCGCGGGCGCCGTCTCCTGAAGATCTCTAGTTGGGCCGGTGCACGTTTTTCCGGCCGGAGGGAAAGCGATGGGTAGGACACTCGCGGAGAAGGTCTGGGACGACCACGTCGTCCGGCGCGCCGAGGGCGAGCCCGACCTCCTCTTCATCGATCTGCACCTGCTGCACGAGGTGACCAGCCCGCAGGCCTTCGACGGTCTGCGCCAGAACGGTCGGCGGGTCCGCCGCCTCGACCTCACCATCGCGACCGAGGACCACAACACCCCGACCCTCGACATCGACAAGCCGATCGCCGACCCGGTCTCCCGCACCCAGCTGGAGACGCTGCGCAAGAACTGCGCAGACTTCGGCGTCCGCCTGCACCCGCTGGGCGACGTCGAGCAGGGCGTCGTCCACGTCGTGGGACCGCAGCTGGGCCTGACCCAGCCGGGCATGACCGTCGTCTGCGGCGACTCCCACACGTCCACGCACGGCGCCTTCGGCGGTCTGGCCTTCGGTATCGGCACCTCCCAGGTCGAGCACGTGCTGGCCACGCAGACGCTGCCGCTGGTGCGGCCCAAGACCATGGCCATCACCGTCAACGGCGAACTGCCCGACGGCGTCACCGCCAAGGACCTGATCCTGGCGATCATCGCCCGGATCGGCACGGGCGGCGGCCAGGGCTACGTCCTGGAGTACCGCGGCTCCGCCATCGAGCAGCTCTCGATGGAAGCCCGGATGACCATCTGCAACATGTCGATCGAGGCCGGCGCCCGCGCGGGCATGATCGCCCCCGACGAGACCACCTTCGCGTACCTCAAGGGCCGCGTCCACGCCCCGGAGGGCGAGGACTGGGACGCCGCCGTGGCGTACTGGAAGACGCTGAGGACGGACGAGGACGCCGAGTTCGACGCAGAGGTCGTCATCGAGGCCGCCGAGCTGTCGCCGTTCGTCACCTGGGGCACCAACCCCGGCCAGGGAGCGCCGCTTTCGGCGTCCGTCCCCGACCCGGCTTCGTACGAAGACGCTTCGGAGCGCTTCGCCGCCGAAAAGGCCCTGGAATACATGGGGTTGGAGGCCGGACAGCTGCTGCGCTCCATCAACGTGGACACCGTCTTCGTAGGCTCCTGCACCAACGGCCGCATCGAGGACCTGCGCGCCGCCGCCGAGCTGCTCAAGGGCCGCAAAGTCGCCGACGGCGTACGGATGCTGGTCGTGCCCGGCTCCGCGCGAGTCGGTCTGCAGGCCGTCTCCGAGGGCCTGGACGTCGTCTTCAAGGAGGCCGGCGCCGAGTGGCGGCACGCGGGCTGCTCGATGTGTCTGGGCATGAACCCCGACCAGCTGGCCCCGGGGGAGCGCTCCGCGTCCACCTCCAACCGCAACTTCGAGGGACGACAGGGCAAGGGCGGTCGTACGCACCTGGTGTCGCCGCAGGTCGCCGCCGCGACGGCGGTCCTGGGCCACCTGGCCTCCCCGGCCGACCTGTCCGACGTCGAGACCCGTACGCCCGCTGGAGTCTGATCAGTCATGGAAGCATTCACCAAGCACACCGGCCGGGCCGTTCCGCTGCGCCGCAGCAACGTCGACACCGACCAGATCATCCCTGCTCACTGGCTCAAGAAGGTGACCCGGGACGGGTTCGAGGACGGGCTGTTCGAGGCCTGGCGCAAGGACGAGTCCTTCATCCTCAACCGGCCCGAGCGCCAGGGCGCGACCGTCCTGGTCGCCGGCCCCGACTTCGGCACCGGCTCCTCCCGTGAGCACGCCGTCTGGGCGCTGCAGAACTACGGCTTCAAGGCGGTCATCTCCTCCCGCTTCGCCGACATCTTCCGCGGCAACTCGCTCAAGAACGGCCTGCTCACGGTGGTTCTCGAGCAGAAGATCGTGGACGCCCTGGTGGAGCTCACCGAGCAGGACCCGCAGGCCGAGATCACGGTCGACCTGGAGGACCGCGAGGTGCGCGCCGAGGGCATCACCGCCTCCTTCGAGCTGGACGAGAACTCCCGCTGGCGGCTGCTGAACGGGCTGGACGACATCTCCATCACGCTTCAGAGCGAGGACGACATCGCCGCGTACGAGGCCAAGCGCCCGTCCTACAAGCCGCGGACGCTCCAGGTCTGACCACCGGGCTCGGCGCAAGTCGAGATTCGGCCACCCCGAAACCCCCGCTGTACCCCCGATCGGCCCGATCGGGGGTACAGCCGTTTCTGCACCCGAACGGCCCCGCCTGCTTGTGGGTGCCATCTCAACTTCCCACGTTAGGGGCCTTGTTGTCGGGGTACGCGAGAGTTGAGGACGCGGCTTCCGCAAGCGCGGAGAGGGCCGTTCGAGGCAGGAGTTGCCCCCTGGGCGGGCGACAACTCGCCCCAGATGGCACAATCTGTGCATGGAACACGACGGCCAACTCGAGCTCTATGCGGCAGTCGCGATCCAACTCAAGGAAGCGCACGCAAGGGTGCGCGCACTGCAAGTCCCGGAGGGCGTACGGATGGCGCTGACCCGGAAGCTGCTGGTCATTACGGCCGCGGCCAAGCACGATCTCGCCGATGCGACAAGGCGTCTGGAGCGGTTCATGAAGGACCTGGACGAGGGACGAATCCCCGACGAGGAACGCTGAACAGTCCAGGACAGTCGAGTCCGCTGCGGCACATCGGGTGATAAGCCCGTTTCGTGTTTGATTTGCGGTATATATCTGCCTAACGTGCGAAAAAGCTTGAACACTTTCGTTCTGGCGATGTCTCCGAAGGGGAAGACGTGAACAAGGCGCAGCTCGTAGAAGCGATTGCCGACAAGGTGGGCGGCCGCCAGCAGGCCGCCGACGCTGTCGACGCGGTCCTGGACGCCATCGTCCGGGCGACCGTGGCGGGGGAGAGGGTCTCGGTCACCGGCTTCGGTTCGTTCGAGAAGGTCGACCGTCCGGCCCGCTACGCCCGCAACCCCCAGACGGGCGAGCGGGTTCGGGTCAAGAAGACCTCCGTTCCGCGCTTCCGTGCGGGCCAGGGCTTCAAGGACCTGGTCAGCGGCACGAAGAAGCTCCCGCGCGGCGGCGAGGTCGCCGTCAAGAAGGCCCCCAAGGGCAGCCTGACCGGCGGTGCTTCCGCGACGGTCAAGAAGGCCGCCGCGAAGAAGGCCACCGCCAAGACGGCGGCCGCGAAGAAGGCCGCCGCGAAGAAGACCACGGCCAAGAAGACGGCCGGGGCCGCCGCGGCGAAGAAGACCACGGCGAAGAAGACGACCGCGAAGAAGACGACCGGAGCGGCCGCCAAGAAGACCACCGCGGCGAAGACCACGGCGGCGAAGAAGACCACGGCCAAGAGCGCCCCCGCGAAGAAGGCGACGGCCAAGAAGGCCCCGGCCAAGCGGTCGACGGCCCGCAAGACCACCACCGCCAAGAAGGCCACCGCCCGCAAGTCGTAAGGGCGCAGGGGCACAAGGGCACTCACGCGCCGGGCCGGACTCCCTCGGGAGCCCGGCCCGCGGCGTGTTCGGGGTCGGTCACTCAGAGTGTCTGAAGCGTCACCAGGGTGATGCGAAGGTCGTCCTTCGCGCCCTCCACCTCGATCCGCACCCGCTGGCCGGGCCGCAGCAGCCTCAGGCCGCCCGCGTCGAACGCCGGCGCGTCGAAGGGCACGGGGGTGCCGTCGTCCAGCAGCACCTGCCCGCTGCGGGTTTCGGGGTCGTACGTGTATGCGGTGGCCTGCATGGCGGCAGCCTACTGCCCCGGGATCAACAGGCGCGCGGTCGCCGCCGCCGTCCGGGGGCCCACGCCGAGCGCCAGCGCCGCGCGCAGGTCGTCGCCGGTGTCCACGTCCTGCCGTACCGAATCGACCGCGTCCAGCCGGAGTTCCACGGCCCCGGACGCGCGGTGGCGGGCCCGGGAATCGGTGCCGAATGCCGGGAGCAATTCGCGGCCGGGGGTGGCGGCCAGCAGAGTGGTGCCGATTGCGGCGGCATCGGGGAGAAAAGCCCGGGGGAATTCCGCGGCCGCGTCCAGGACCCGCGTCAATTCCAGCGGGCGCAGGGCGGGCAGATCGGCGTTCAGGGCCGCCACCGGGCTTTCGGGGCGCGAACCGCGTACGACCGCCGCCCCATGCGCCAGAGCGGCGTTCAGGCCGCCGGTCGGCTCGTCGGTGACGATCCGGGCGCCCAGCGCCGCCAGCTCGCGACGCGCCAGGGCGTCGTTGGTGACGACTGCCACATCCGCCACCGACGCCGCGGCCAGCGCGGCCGCCACCGTGTCCTGGGCGAAGGCGAGGGCCAGCCCGGGGCGCAACCCGTCGGCAGCGGTGTCCGAGAGCCTGCTCTTGGCTCGCGCCAGGGGCTTCAGGGGTATGACCAAGGTCCACTGCACCGACGTACCGTCCCTCTCTCGTCGCGGACATTGTCACCCGGGCCACCGGGTCGGCCGGGGGTCGGGGCGTACGGTGTTCTCGACAGACCGGCGGCCTGGGGCGACACTTGTGCGGCCCCCCAAGGCCCTAGAGGAAGGTGCTCGCGTGCCCCGCCGCAGAATCGGCTTCTGGTACCGCTTCGCCGCGGTGATCTGCAAACCGCCGCTGGTGGCTCTGATCAAGCGGGACTGGCGCGGAATGGAGCACATTCCGGCCGAGGGTGGATTTATCACCGCGGTGAACCACAATTCGTACGTGGATCCCTTCGCATACGCGCACTACCAGTACAACACCGGAAGGGTTCCGCGATTCCTGGCGAAGAGCGCACTTTTCCGGAAGGGATTCGTCGGCGCCGCCATGCGCGGCACCGGGCAGATCCCCGTCTACCGCGAGAGCACGGACGCGCTCAGCGCCTTCCGGGCCGCGATCGAGGCCGTGGAGCGCGGCGAGTGCGTCGCCTTCTACCCCGAGGGCACCCTCACCCGCGACCCCAACGGCTGGCCCATGACCGCCAAGACGGGCGCCGCGCGCGTGGCCCTGCAGACCAAGTGCCCGGTGATTCCCGTCGCGCAGTGGGGCTGCAACGAGCTGCTGCCGCCGTACGCCAAGAAGCCCCAGTTCTTCCCGCGCAAGACCCACCAGGTGCTGGCCGGGCCGCCCGTGGACCTCTCGCGCTTCTACGGCAGGGAGATGACCGCGGAGGTCCTCAAGGAGGCGACCGAGGTCATCATGGCCGCGGTCACCCGTCAGTTGGAGGAGATCCGCGGCGAGAAGGCCCCTCAGACGCCCTACGACCCGCGTCGGGAGCGGATCGAGCAGCGGCGCCGGACCGAGGCGCAGGCACAGCTGCAGGCACAGGCACAGGCACAGGCACAGGCCCCGGGTACGCCGGTGGAAGGACAGGGCACGTGAGCAACCCGGTCAAGGCGGCGGTCCTCAGCGCCGGTTCGTGGGGCACCGCATTCGGAATGGTGCTCGCCGACGCGGGGTGCGAGGTCACCCTGTGGGCGCGGCGGGCGGAGGTCGCGGAGGCGATCAACTCCACCCGGACCAACCCCGACTACTTTCCCGGTGTGGAACTGCCGCGGACCGTGCGGGCCACGACGGACCCGGCCGAAGCGGCCGCCGGCGCCGACTTCACGGTCCTCTCCGTCCCCTCGCAGACGCTGCGCGCCAACCTCGCCGAGTGGACGCCGCTGCTGGCCCGGAACACCGTCCTGGTGTCGTTGATGAAGGGCGTCGAACTCGGTACGACCATGCGGATGAGCGAGGTCATCGAGGACGTCGCCAAGGTCCCCTCGGAGCGCGTCGCGGTGGTCACCGGCCCCAACCTGGCCCGTGAGATCGCCGCCCGCATGCCGGCCGCGGCCGTGGTCGCCTGCACCGACGAGGGCGTCGCCCAGCGGCTCCAGGCCGCCTGCCACACCCCGTACTTCCGTCCGTACACCAACACCGACGTGGTCGGCTGCGAACTCGGCGGCGCGGTCAAGAACGTCATCGGTCTCGCCGTCGGCATCGCGGACGGCATGGGCCTGGGCGACAACGCCAAGGGCTCGCTCATCACACGCGGCCTCGCCGAGACCACCCGACTGGGCCTGGCGATGGGCGCCGACCCGCTGACCTTCTCCGGACTCGCGGGCCTGGGCGACCTGGTGGCCACCTGCTCCTCGCCGCTGTCCCGCAACCACACCTTCGGCACCAACCTCGGCAAGGGCATGACCCTCCAGGAGACCATCGCGGTCACCAAGCAGACCGCCGAGGGCGTGAAGTCCTGCGAGTCCGTGCTGGATCTGGCCCGCCGGCACGGCGTCGACATGCCCATCACCGAGACGGTCGTCGGCATCGTGCACGAGGGCAAGCCTCCGGTGGTGGCACTGAAGGAGCTCATGTCGCGCAGCGCGAAGCCGGAACGACGCTGAGCGACGCACGGGGCGGCGCGGGCGACGCCCGCGCCACGCAGCCCCGTGCGCGCTGTATCACGGCACTACCAACGGGTACTCTCAACGCGATATGAGCACCGAGAACCTCCCCCAGAGCCCTGAGCAGCCGTCCCGCAAACCGCGCGTGGCCGTCGTGTTCGGCGGGCGCAGCTCCGAACACGGGATCTCCATGGTCACCGCCGGCGCCGTACTGCGGGCCATCGACCGGACGAAGTACGACGTCCTGCCGATCGGTATCACTCGAGACGGCCGCTGGGTGCTCACCGCCGACGAACCGGACCGCATGGCGATCACCGAACGCCGTACGCCCGAGGTCGAGGAGCTCGCCGAGTCGAGCGAGGGCGGTGTGGTGCTCCCGCTCGACCCCGCCAACCGCGAAGTCGTCTACAGCGAGCCCGGTTCGGTGCCCAAGGCGCTCGGTGAGGTCGACGTCGTCTTCCCCGTCCTGCACGGCCCGTACGGCGAGGACGGCACCCTCCAGGGCCTCCTGGAGCTCTCCGGCATCCCGTACGTGGGTGCGGGTGTGCTCGCCTCGGCCGTCGGCCAGGACAAGGAGTACATGAAGCGGGTGTTCGTCTCGTTCGGCCTCAAGGTCGGCCCGTACGTGGTGATCCGGCCGCGCGAGTGGCAGCAGGACGAGTCGGCCGCCCGCAAGAAGATCGTCGACTTCGCCGGCGAGCACGGCTGGCCCCTGTTCGTGAAGCCCGCGCGCGCGGGTTCGTCCATCGGCATCACCAAGGTCGACGACCTCTCCGGCCTGGGCGAGGCGATCGCCGAGGCCCAGCGGCACGACCCGAAGATCCTCGTCGAGGCGGCGCTGCGCGGCCGCGAGATCGAGTGCGGGGTGCTGGAGTTCGAGGACGGCCCGAGGGCCTCGGCCCCCGCGGAGATCCCGCCGCCGGACGCGCACGCGTACTACGACTTCGAGGCCAAGTACATCGACTCCACCCCGGGGATCGTGCCGGCGCCGTTGACGCCCCAGGAGACGGCCGAGGTGCAGCGCCTCGCGGTCGACGCCTTCGAGGCGGCCTCCTGCGAGGGGCTGGTCCGCGCGGACTTCTTCCTCACCGAGGACGGCGAGTTCGTGATCAACGAGATCAACACGATGCCCGGTTTCACACCGATCTCGATGTATCCGCAGATGTGGCAGGCGAGCGGGATCAGCTATCCGGAACTGGTGGACAGGCTGGTGCAGGCGGCGCTGAGGCGCTCCACCGGGCTCAGGTGAGAGCAGTATCGTTCAGTCGGCGATCCCTTCGGGGATCGCCTTCTTGACGGCCGACGCCAGGTCGATCAGCGCACTCGAGCTGTCCCGCCCCTTCGGCACCGTGACCTCCACGTACGCCCGACGGTTGGCCGTGGTGTAGCGGTACGCCCCGTCGTCCTGCTTCTCCATCAGCCAGTCGACCCCGTTCACACCGCCCGCGACCGCGTCCGGGTCGTGCCCCTCGGCCACCTTCGGGTCGATCATCTTCGGCGGTCGCGGAACACCGCAGCGCAGTATGATCGCCGGGTTCCCCCAGCCCGCGGTCAGCGCGGACTCGGGCTCGGGGTCCCGGCGACCCTGACTGTCGACCTTCGACGGCAGCGCCTCGTCCAGGTTCCGGCACAGCTCCATGGCCTTCGCGGACGGGCTGGGAACCGCCGTCGACGCACTGTCGTCTGCTGATGAGCAGCCCGCCGCAGCGATCAACAGAGCGAGCGCGAGCAGTCGAGAAGGCCGGTGACGGAGGAAGATTCGCACCGGCCAAGGGTAGACGGGGGCTACAGATGCACCACCGGGCAGGTCAGGGTGCGGGTGATGCCGTCCACCTGTTGGACCTTCGCGACCACCATGCGGCCGAGGTCGTCGACGGTGTCGGCCTGGGCCCGCACGATGACGTCGTACGGGCCTGTCACGTCCTCGGCCTGGACGACCCCAGGGATTTTGCTGATCGTCTCGGCGACGGTCGACGCTTTGCCGACCTCCGTCTGGATCAGGATGTACGCCTGTACCACGGAACCTCCAGGGCGGCCACGAGGATCATGTGGGGAAAAGGAACGCCACGGTATCGCGTCGCCGCTCGCCGCGGGGAGACCTGCGGGGGCCGGGGCGTACGCGCCGGGGTGCAGGCACGACAGAAGTTGACGGTCACTTCGACCGTATCGAGGACACTGGTCACGCGCGACCGGGCACGGACAGGGACAGAAGGGGAGAAAGGGCAATGAAGGGCACTGTTGGTGAGCTCGGGGAGTTCGGGCTCATCAGGGAGCTCACCTCCCGTCTCACCACCACCCCGGCGGTCCGGGTCGGCCCCGGCGACGACGCCGCGGTGGTCGCCGCGCCCGACCGGCGGGTCGTGGCCAGCACGGACATCCTCCTGGAGGGCCGGCACTTCCGCCGCGACTGGTCCACGGCCTACGACGTCGGCCGCAAGGCGGCCGCGCAGAACCTCGCGGACATCGCCGCCATGGGCGCCGTGCCGACCGCGCTGCTGCTCGGCCTGGTCGTCCCCGCCGAACTGCCGGTGGCCTGGCCGACCGAGCTGATGGACGGCCTGCGCGACGAGTGCCAGGTCGCGGGTGCCTCCGTGGTCGGCGGCGACGTCGTACGGGGCGACACGATCGTGGTGTCGATCACCGCGCTCGGCGACCTGCGCAACCAGGAGCCGATCACCCGGGGCGGAGCGCAGCCCGGTGACCTCGTCGCGGTGACCGGCTGGCTGGGCTGGTCCGCCGCCGGGTACGCGGTGCTCTCCCGGGGCTTCCGCTCGCCGCGCGCCTTCGTCGAGGCGCACCGCCGCCCCGAGCCGCCGTACCACGCGGGTCCGGCCGCCGCGGGGCTCGGCGCGACCGCGATGTGCGACGTCAGCGACGGACTGATCGCCGACCTCGGGCACATCGCGGAGGCCAGCAAGGTCCGCATCGACATCCGCTCCGGCGCGATCGACATCCCCACCCAGATGAACGACATCGGGCAGGCCGTCGGCGTCGACCCGCTCCAGTGGGTGCTGACCGGGGGAGAGGACCACGCGATCGTGGCGACCTTCCCGCCGGACGTGAAGCTCCCGGCCCGCTGGAAGGTGATCGGCGAGGTGCTCAACCCCTCCGCGCTGCCCCAGGTCACGGTCGACGGGGCGCCGTGGACCAGCAAGGGCGGCTGGGACCACTTCGGGGACATCGAGTCATGAGCGCTCTCGCCGGTCCTCCCAGGGTGCTGACGGTGGCGGGCTCCGACTCCGGTGGGGGCGCGGGGATTCAGGCCGACCTGAAGACGATGCTCGCGCTCGGCGTGCACGGCATGAGCGTCGTCACCGCGGTCACCGCGCAGAACTCCCTCGGTGTGCAGGGTGCTTGGGAACTTCCGGTGGAGGCGGTGCGGGCCCAGTACCGCAGCGTGGTCGACGACATCGGCGTACAGGCCGTGAAGACCGGGATGCTCGCGTCCGCCGAACTCGTCGAAGTGGTGGCCGAGTTGATCGCGGAGACGGACGCGCCGACCGTGGTCGACCCGGTGGGCGTCTCCAAGCACGGGGACTCGCTGCTGGCGTCCTCCGCCCTCGACTCCGTGCGCACCAGGCTGCTGCCGGTCGCCACCGTCGCCACCCCCAACCTCGACGAGGTGGCCCAACTGACCGGCGTACGGGTCGAGTCGGAGGACTCGATGCGGACGGCCGCCGCGGCCGTGCTGGCGTACGGGCCGCGATGGGTCGTGATCAAGGGCGGTCATCTCTCCGGCGACGCCGTGGACCTGCTCACCGACGGCTCCGAGGAGCTCTGGCTGCGCGCGCCGCGCCACGACAACCGGCACACCCACGGCACGGGCTGCACCCTCGCCTCGGCGATCGCGTCGCAGCTGGCGAAGGGGCGCTCCGTGCCGGAGGCGGTGACGTCGGCGAAGGAGTACGTCACCGGGGCGATCGCGGCCGGGTTCGGGCTGGGCGGTGGCATCGGGCCCGTGGACCACGGGTGGGCCCTCGGGTCCACCGGCTCCCGTGGGTCTCAGGATTCCGGCAGCTCGGGGTAGTCCCGCAGCTCGATGTTCGTCGCCGCCTTCTCCGTGAGCCGCTTGAAGAAGCCGGCCAGCAGACGTGAGCTCAGCAGGCGGTACATGCGGTCGCGGCTGCGGATCCTGCGCTCGGTGGGCGGGGCGAAGAACGGGCCCGCGTTGCCGGAGATCTTCTGGCAGCCCTTGGCGAAGTCCCGGATCCGCGTCTCGTACTCGGCGAACGCGGTGCGGTGGTCGCCGCCCGCGAGGGCCAGTTCACCGGCCAGGACGTACGCGGCGACGATCGCCGCGCCCGTGCCCATGCCGCCCATGGTGGCCCCGTAGCCGGCGTCCCCGAGGAGGACCACGCGGCCCTTGGCGAGCCGGTCGACGTGGATCTGGGCGATGGCGTCGAAGTACAGGTCGTCGGCCTGCTCCAGGGCCTTGAGGACGTTCGGGGTCTCCCAGCCCATCCCCGCGAACCGCTCGGCGAGGATCCGCTTCTGCGCGGCGACGTCCCGGCGGTCGTACGTCAGCCGCTCGGAACGGAAGACCAGCAGGGCGCCCGCGTGGCCGGGGTCGCCGTCGTAGTTGCCGAGGGCGATGGCGCGGCCGGGCTCGGTGTAGAGGCGGCCGGTGCGGTTCAGGCCGAGGTCGTTGGGGATGCCGAAGCCCGCCACGTAGTAGTCGAGGAAACGCAGGTACCGGGACTCGTCGCCGAAGACCAGACGCCGGGTGTTCGAGTGCAGACCGTCGGCGCCGACGACGAGGTCGAAGCGGCCGGGAGCGCCCCGCTCGAAGGTGACGTCCACGCCGTGGGCAGTCTCCGTGAGCGTGGCGATCGAGTCGTCGAAGACGTACTCGACGCGGTCCTTCGTGCGCTCGTACATGATCTTCGCCAGCTCGCCGCGGAAGATCTCCACGTCACCGCTCATCATCTCCGACGGCAGGTCCACGCGCGCGTGCCCGTCGGCGTCGACGACGCTCTGCCGGCCCATGTGGGTCTGGCGGGCGTGGACCTCGTCCCAGATGCCCATCGCGGTCAGCACCCTGCGGTGGACATGGCCGCGGAAGTCGACCGCGAAGCCGCCCTCGCGCAGCGTCGGGGCCTTCTCGACGACCGTGACGCGGGCGCCGCGCCGGGCGAGGTTCAGGGCGAGGGCGGGGCCGGCGACGCTCGCGCCGGAGACCAGGACGTTCAGGTGACCGAGGTGGTGTGAGTTCGTCATGGCCATGAGCCTGCGGGCAGGCGCTGACCGTCCACCTACCGTTCGCTGACCGCCGCTGACCGCAGACTTCGCCCCCGCCCGAACGCCTCGTCGTACGCCTGAGCGGACAGCCTCGCCCGTACGTCGTCCCGCGTCCGTACGACATCGGGGTCGGCGTCGAGCGACTCCCCCCGCAGGCCCGCCGCCGCACCCAGGAGTTCGGCAGCGCGCCCGGGGCCGGGGGCGAGCGAGGCGAGGGCGTCGGCGACGTCGGCCAGGGTGAGGGCGTCCGGTGCCTCCTGGGCGTGGGTGTGGGCCTGGGCGAACCAGTCGCGGGCCCCGTCGGCGTCGCCCTCCGCGGCCGCCGTGCGGCCCAGGCCGATGAGGATCCGTACCGTCTCGCCGATGCTGAACCAGTTCGCCGCGCACGCCTCCAGCGCGTTCTCGTAGTGCACGCGTGCGTGGGCCGCGTCCCCGCGGAGCCGGGCCACGTCACCGAGGCCCCGCCGGGCGGCCGCCACCTTGTCCGAGGCACCGGCGCTGCGCGCGAGGGCGCCCGACTGCTCGTAGTGGACGGCCGCCGCCTCGACGTCGCCCCGGTGCAGCAGCACGGTCCCGCGCGTACGCAGCAGGTCCGCGGTCTCCTCGGGGGCCTCCAGCTCCCGTACGTACGCCAGGCCCTCGTCGATCAGGCGCAGGGCCTCGTCGTACGCGCCGCGCCGGGACGCGAAACCGCCCAGCGGATCCAGGCAGTTGGCCATGCCCCAGCGGTCCCCGGTCACGCGGAAGCCGGTCAGGGAGCGGGCGAAGTCGGCCTCCGACTCGGCGGGACGGCCCGCGAACTGGGTCTGATAGGCGAGGCCCAGGTCGAGCACGGCCCGCCCCCACGGGTCGTCGCCGACCTGGACGGCCCGCACCTCCTGGTCCGAGGCGAGCAGCGGGCCCCCGGTGAGCGACCAGAGGACCACCGTGAACGGCAGCCGCAGCGGCTTCTCCAGGGCCCGCAGAACGTCGGCCACGCGCGCGATGCGGTCGGGTTCCGCCGGGTCGTCACCCCGCCCGGTGATCGTGTTCATCGCGCACAGGGCGTACTCCTCCTCCAGCCCCGTGGGCGCCTCGTCGCCGACGGCCGTCAGCAGCGCACGGGCGAGCCGGGCGTGTTCGTCGTGCGGACCGCGCAGCCGCCAGAACCAGGACAGGTGCGCCATGAGGGGCAGGGCGTCCGCGGGAGCCGTGCGCACGAGGTGCCGCAGAGCCGCGTCCAGATTGCCGTGCTCGGCGGTCAGCCGGGCCAGCCAGCGCAGCTGGCCCCCGCCCCTGAGATACGGTTCCGCGCGCTCGGCCAGCCGCAGGAAGTACGCCGCGTGGGCGTCCCGTGGCCCGTCCGCGCCGGTGAGCCGTTCGGCGGCGAACGCGCGGATCGTCTCCAGCATCCGGTAGCGCCCCTCGGACACCTCCAGGAACGACTTCTCGACCAGCGAGGCCAACAGGTCCTCCGGGTGGGCCGCCGTGCACACGGCCTCCACGGCGTCGAGGGTCGCCCCGCCCGGGAAGACGGTCAGCTCCGCCGCCAGGTCGCGCTCCTCGTCGTCCAGCAGGTCCCAGCTCCACTCCACGACCGCGCGCAGGGTGCGATGCCGGGGCGCCTTGGAGCGGTCGCCGCGGGTCAGCAGCCGGAACCGGTCGTCGAGGCGGTCGGCGAGCTCGTCCGGGGTGAGGGTGCGCAGCCTGGCCGCGGCCAGCTCGATCGCCAGCGGCAGCCCGTCGAGGGCCCGGCAGATGTCGGCCACGCGCGCGTGGTGGTCGAAGTCGGGGCGTACGGCCCGCGCGCGGTCGAGGAAGAGCCGCACGGCGGGTTCCGGCGGCAGCGGCGGCACGGGAACCAGGACCTCGCCGGTGATGCCGAGGGACTCCCGGCTGGTGGCGAGGACCCGGACACCTGGGCAGGCGCCGAGCAGCAGCGCCGACAGCTGTGCCGCCTCCTCCACCAGGTGCTCGCAGTTGTCGAGCACCAGCAGCAGCTCACGTTCCTCCAGGGCGGCCAGCAGCCGGTCCGTGGTGTCGGTGGCGGGTGTGCGGAAGCCTTCGCGCACCCCGAGCGCGGCGAGCACGGCGTACGGGATCCGCGTGCCGTCGCTGAGGGGGGCCAGCTCGACGAGGAACGCGTCGGACCGGGAGCGGGCCGCCTCGACCGCCAGCCGGGTCTTGCCGACGCCGCCCGGCCCGGTGAGCGTGACCAGGCGGGAGTCGGACAGCCCCCGCGCGATCCGCGCGAGCTCGGTGCCGCGGCCGACGAACGGGGTGAGCTGCACCGGGACGCGTGGCCGGGCGGGGCCGCCGGCGCCGCCGCCCCGCAGTAACTCCAGGTGGAGCGCGGACAGCTCCGGCGAGGGATCGGTACCCAGCTCGTCGGCGAGGGTGCGCCGGGCCTCCTCGTACACCGTGAGGGCCTCGGCGGGCCGTCCACCCGCATGCAGGGCCCGCATCAGCTGCCCGTACAGCCGCTCGCTCAGCGGATGCGCCGGCAGCAGCGCCCGCAGCTCCGCGACGAGTTCGGGCCCGCCGCCGAGCAGCAGGTCCGCCTCGATGCGGTCCTGTACGGCGGCCAGCCGCAGCTCCTCCAGCCGAGCCTTCTCGGCGTGCGCCTCCGGCAGGTCGGGCAGGGCGGGCCCGCGCCACAGGGCGAGCGCCTCCCGCAGCCGGGCCGCCGCGCGCGTGTGGTCCCCGGCGGAGAACGCGACGCGCCCCTCACCGGCCATGTGTTCGAATCGATGGGTGTCGACGGCTTCGGGGGAGGCGGTGATGCGGTAACCGGCCGGGGTGGCCTCGATCTCCGTGTGCGGCGCGAGACGCCTGCGGAGGCGGGAGATCTGCGACTGGAGCGCGTTGGCGGCTCCTGCGGGCGGCTGAGCGCCGTACAGGCCGGCCGTCAGGCGGTCTGTGGAGACGGTGCGGCCGGCGTCGAGGAGCAGGAGCGTGAGCAGGGCGCGGGGGCGGGGGCCACCGGAGTCCACGGGGGTGCCGTCGTCGGTGCGGATGTCCAGCGGACCCAGGATGCCGAAGCGCATTCGGCAGATTCTGGCAGCTCAGGCGAGTGCGCGTACGGCAAAAAGCCGGTCCACACAAGGTGGACCGGCTCTATGCAGCGAACCAGCAGTGGCCGCGCGCGATGGGGGTCCCCCCCGCCTCGAGCAAGTCGAGATGTGGGGGATGTGCGTCAGCGCGAGACCTTGCCGGCCTTGATGCACGAGGTGCAAGCGTTCACGCGCTTCGGCGTCCCACCGACCACGGTACGCACGCGCTGGATGTTCGGGTTCCAGCGACGGGGCGTACGGCGGTGCGAGTGCGAGATGTTGTTGCCGAAGCCCGGCCCCTTGCCGCAGACGTCGCAGTTGGCAGCCACCGGTCACTCCAAAGACTTCAGATGCACTTACGGTTGATCCCGGCATGCCGGGATCAGGATCGAGGATCTGAGTGGCGCTGCCAGGGGAATGGCCCGATGTGGATCGGGCAACCGGAGCAGCATACAACGACTGCGCCAGCACAACGAAACTACCATGACCGGCCCGGGTCCCTCTCCCGGCCCTCTTCCGGTGGGCACCGGCCCGGGGTCTACGCTGCGTCCAGTCCAGCAGATCAGGGAGGCGCAGGTGGCGCAGGTGCCGCAGACATTCTTCGATGCTCTCGCGGTGCGCACCTGGTGCGGTCTGGCGCTCGGAGCGCTGGGGCGGGCGCGCGAGGAGATCGACGCGATCAACGTGTATCCGGTCGCGGACGGGGACACCGGAACGAACCTCTACCTGACCGTCGAATCGGCGGTGACCGCTGTCGAGGCGGTGTTCGCGGGGCACGGGGTCGGCGCCGCGAGCGGTTCCGGTGAGGGGTCCGGTGACGACGAGGGTCCTTTGCTCGCCGACACCGTGCGCGCGATGGCGCACGGCGCGCTCATCGGCGCGCGCGGGAACTCCGGGACGATCCTCGCGCAGCTACTGCGCGGCATGGCCCAGGTGCTCGCCGCGGACGACGACACCGCGCACACCGACGGACCGGGGCTGCGGCTGGCTCTGTGGCACGCCGCCGACTCCGCCCGACAGGCCGTGGCCCACCCCGTCGAGGGCACCGTCCTGTCGGTCGCCTCGGCCGCCGCCGACGCGGCCCAGGGAGCGGAGGGCGACTGCGGGACGGTCGCACGGGCGGCCTACGAGGGGGCCCGCACGGCCCTGGCCGCGACCCCTGCCCAGCTGACCGTCCTGGAGCGGGCCGGGGTGGTCGACGCGGGCGGGCGGGGTTTGGTGGCGGTCCTCGGGGCGCTGGTCGAGACGTTCACGGGGGAGGCGCCGGGGGCGGTGTCCACAGTGGCCGTGGGGGGCTTCGGGGGGCACGCGCGTGGGGAAGACGATCACGATGGCGTGGAGGCCGATCACAAAGACGCAGGGCCTTATCTCGCCGATCAACGAGACGTGGACGGCGTTCACGCAGGCGTGGCGGAGCCTCACATCGGGATGGCCGCAGTCGGGGAGTGTGCGGACGGCCCCGCCGAGCCGGAGGAGGGTGGGCCCGCGTTCGAGGTGATCTACCTCCTGGAGGCCGAGGACGCGGCCGTGGCGAGGCTCAGGCAGCGGCTCGACGGCCTCGGGGACTCGCTCGTCGTGGTCGGCGGCGACGGGCTGTGGAACGTCCACGTGCACGTGAACGACGCGGGAGCCGCCGTGGAGGCGGGCGTCGAGGCCGGGCGGCCGCACCGGATCCGGATCACGCACTTCGGGCTCGGCGACGTGCACACGCGCGGGGGAGAGCGGCCGCCCCGGGAGCGGACCCAGCGGGCCGTCGTCGCCGTCGTGCCCGGCGAGGGCCTGGCCGGGCTGTACACCGAGGCGGGCGCGACCACCGTGCTCGCGCGCCCAGGGGAGGCGCCCGCGAGCGGGGAGCTCGTCGAGGCCGTACGGCGTGCCCACGCGCGCGAGGTCGTGCTGCTGCCCAACGACGCCGAGCTGCGCCACACCGCGGCCGCCGCGGCCGAGCAGGCCCGCGCGGACGGCGTGCGCGTCGCCCTGATCCCCACCCGCTCCGCGGTCCAGGGCATCGCCGCGCTCGCCGTCCACCAACCCGACCGCCGCTTCGACGAGGACGTCGTCGCGATGACCTCCGCGGCCGGCGCCACCCGCTACGCCGAGGTCGCCGTCGCCGAACGCCAGTCCTGGACCATGGCCGGCATCTGCCAGGCCGGAGACGTCCTCGGCCTCGTCGACGGCGACGTGGCCGTGATCGGCTCGGACGTCACCGCCACCGCGGCGACCGTCCTGGACCGCATGCTCGCGGCGGGCGGAGAGCTCGTCACCCTCGTCCTCGGCGACGAGGCACCCCAAGGCATCGCCGAGCACCTGGAGGCACGGGTGCGGGAGGCGTACCTGGCCGTCGACACGGTGGTGTACCGGGGCGGACGGCAGGGGGCGCTGCTGCTCATCGGGGTCGAGTAGGCCGAGCAGGTCGCGTGATCCACCCCTGATCCACCTTCTGCCCCGCCCCTACTCCTCGCCTACTCCGCCCCCTGCTCCGCCACCACCTGAAGCAGCTGCTCGGCCTCCGCGCACCGCGCCCCCGCCGTCCCGTCGTCGCCCGCTCCCGCGTACGCCGCCAGCACCGCACGCGCGCGTGCGGTCGCCTGTGCCGTGTGGCCCAGGTCGGCCTCCAGCCAGCCCGCGGCGAGCTCGGCGCCGGTGCGGCTGTCCAGGGCACCGTCCCCGAGGGAGGCGAAGACGTCTATGGCCTCCGTCAGGCGTGCCAGGCCCTCCTGGAACACGCCCTGGATCGAGCCGTCCTCGGCGTCCTCGGCGACGGAACGGGCGAGCAGGTCGCCGAACTGACGGTGGGTGTGCCCCAGTTCGGCGGTGAGCCGCTGCCGGGCCTCCTCGTCGTCCGCCGTCTCCCGCGCGGCCACGCACTCGCGGACGGCGGCCGCCATCAACTCCCGTGCCCCGTCCGCCCCGTCCTCGGTGCGCAGCGCCAGCCACGCGCGGGCGCGCAGGGAGCGGACCAGGCCGTGGACGTTGCCGAGCGAGCGCCACAGCTCACCCGCGCGCGTGTACGCCTGGTCCGCCTCGGCGTGCAGCTCCGCCTGCCCCAGGGACTCGGCGGCCAGGTGCGCGAGGGTCGCGTGGTCGTGCTGCTCGGGCCAGTGCCGGGCGATCTCGGCGGCCTGGAGCCGGCGTTCCGCGGACGCGCGGTGCTCGCCGAGCTCGCTCAGGCAGTCGCCGAGCCACCACTGCGTCTGGACGACCGCGCCGTCGCCGTGCGTCTCGGCGCTCAGGTCGGACAGCGCCGACTCCAGCACCTCCGCGGCCTCGGCGAACCGCCCGAGGCGCAGCAGGAGCCCGCCGAGCTGCTGGCGGGCCCACGCGCCGAGCGTCGGCCCCTCGCCCGCCTCGTCGGCCCAGTGCGCCGCCTCCAGGGCGTGCTCGGCGGCCTCGTCCGCCCGGCCCAGGCCGCCCACGACCTCGGCGAGCTGCAGATGCAGCTGGGCGCGACCGATCGCCTCCAGGTGCGGCCCGCCGTGCTCCAGGGCCGCCCGCAGTGCCCGCTCCGCCTGCACCGTGTCGCCGAGGTGGTGCGCGAGACCGGCAAGGCGGGCCTCGTACTCCACCGCGAACCACGGCAGTCCCGCCTCGACGAACCCCGACGCGGCCCGCGCGAACAGCTCCGCGGCCGTCTCCGCGTCCCCCGCGTGCGCGGCGACCTCCGCGAGCATCGCCTGGGCCTCCGCGACCCGCGAGGCGAGCCGTACGTCGTCCCCGGCCCGCCCGTCGACCAGTGCCAGCACCTCACGCGCGGCCGTGCGCGCGTCGGTCAGGACGCCTTCCGCCACCGGGCCCTCGGCCTCGTGCACCCGCCGCATCACGATCCGCGCCCGCGCCATCAGCACCGACGCCGTCTGCCGCACACCCGTGCCCTCGTCGGCGTAGAGCGCGAGCACCTGGTCGTACGGCTCGACGATCGCCGCGAGCGCCCCGTCGACATCGCCGGCGAGTGCGCGGACGTAGGCCGCACGCGCGTGTGCCGCCAGGGCCTCGCCGGGGTCGCCCGCCTCCGTGTACAGCTCCGCCGCGCGCGCGAACAGCTCGGCGCCCTCGGGACCGAGGTCCATCGCCTGGTGATCGGCGATCTCCGCGCGGTCGCGCGCCTCCAGCTCGATGTCCTTCGCGGCCCGCGCGAGGGCCGCCCACGCCTCGACGGCGTTCGGCTGAAGGGTGTCCGACCGGCGCCGCGCCTCCGCGATCAGGGCGGGCAGGTCCGGTTCGGTGGCCTCCTCCGGCGCCGGAGCCGACGGCGCGACCACCGCCGGGGCGGCCGGCCGCGCCGTACGCACGCCCAGCGGCAGCCGCTCCACCAGGGGTTCCTGCGCCATACGCGCGCGGGCCCGCTCACTGACGTACGACGTGCCGTTGCGCGCGTCGAAGCGTCCGGCCAGCGCGAGGGCCTCCACGCGCGCGTGCTCGGCGAGCTCCCGCGCGGTCCACGTGCGGCCCGCGGGACCGGGCACCCGCTGACCACCCATGCCGAGGGTGGACAGGCGGTCCATGAGCAGGACCACCACCGTCAGGAAGTCCAGCTTGCTGCGCGGATGCCCGTCGTCGGTGAAGTACGCCGGCCGTTCCGCCAGCAGCTCCAGACCACGTGCCTCATTGCCGGTCAGCGTGCAGAACTCCACATGGTCCGCGTAGGCGCCGCGCATGCTCTCCATGGGCCGCACCAGCCGGAAGCCCCGCAGATGGTTGCCGCGCGCCTCCTCCAGGCGGCCCAGCCGCACCAGGGGCACCAGGGAGGACGCGAGGACGGTGTGCGGCTCGTGGGCGCAACCGAACTCGCCCTCCAGCACCGGCCCCCACAACTCAAGCGCCTGAGCGCCGCGGCCCCGCTCCGCCTGCCACCAGCCCTGCCCGTGCAGTTCGCACGCATGGCAGTCGGCCATGCTGTCGCGATCGGCGGCCAGCCAGGCCGCGAACGCCCGCTCGGCCCGCGCCACGTCCCCGACATGCGCGGCCACGCTGAACTCGGCGCTGCGCACCGCCCGCTCCGAGTGCCCGGCCAACCGGTAGCGGTGCTCCATCTCGCCGAGCCACTTCTCGATCGACGCGAGCGGAACGTGCGGCTGGTCGAGCATGCCGGACGACATCCACTTGAAGACCCAGTGCAGCGAGTGCGTCTCGTACTCGTCGAAGTCCTCGGGCCGCTCGTCCCACAGGCGCAGCAGGCGCGCGAACGGGACGAACATCTTGTCCTTCTCGGAGCTGTAGTTGTAGACCTTCAGCTGGTGCCCGAGCGCCTCGATCACCGCGAGCGGGACGTCCAGTTTCTCGGCCTCGACGAGCAGTTGCTCCGCGCGCGCGTTGCGGGCAGGACCCTCCGGCTGCTCGGAGTTCTCCGCCATAGCCCGGCGCAGGGAGTCGAAGTCCGTGATCTCACTCATCAGTGGCCGTCCTCGCCGTGCGTGGCCCATTCCAGCAGGCCGATGAACGCCCGGTTCAGCAGCGCCGAGTCGGCGGGCCGCAGCGGGCGCTGCGCCATCAGCAGCGCCTGCCCGTACAGGGACTCAGCTGCGGTGCCGATCAGCTCCGGGTCGTGCAGGGAACTGATCCTGCGGATCAGCGGGTTGAGATGGTTGAGCACCAGACGCGCGCGTGGGGCGCTGCCGCGCAGCGAGCCGAGGATGCCCGCCCACAGGTCGTCGGCCTGCGCCTCGGCCTCCGCCCGGGCCTGCTCGTGCCGGGCCGCCCGGTCGTCCAGGTGCAGAGCGGGCACGGACAGCGGATGGAAGGCCCGCAGGACGACGTCGCAGCCCAGCGGATCCAGCTTCGCCCGCGCGGCCGCCAGAAACCCCGACAGCGCCAGCTCCACGGCCGGATCCACCGTGTCCAGGTGGGCGGTCACGGTGTCGGCGTCCAACTCGGCGACGACCGTCCCCGGCCGCACCGACGGCAATGCCTCGACCAGCTCACTGTCGTACGTGTAACCGCCGTTGATCACCCCGACGCCCTGCGCGGACGCGATCGGCGCGACCTGCCGGTACTCCTCGACGCTCCGCGTGAAGTGCACGACCGGGTGCCGCTGCGCGAACTCCTCCAGGGACAGCCGCCCGTCGGACGTCTCGAAGGGCAGCCACGGCAGCATCGTGCGCAGCATCTCCTTGTCGTGCCGCGCCAGGGACTTCACACCCAGGTGGTGCACGGACAGGAAGGCCGCGAGCCGCTCCGGATCACCCGCCGCCAGACCCGTGAGCCAGGACCGAATCCTTTCGCCCAGTGCCTCGCGCACACCCGCCAGCGTCTCGTCCTCGTACAGCGACTCGCGCGAGGCCGTGGGCCGCAGACTGTCCGTGTCCAGGACGCAGCGCACGAAGAACGCCCAGTCGGGCAGCAGTTGTTCGGCGCGCTCGGTCAGCAGCATGCCCTTCAGGTGCACCCGATGACCCGCCCGCTGGGCCGGACTGACCGCCGACGGCAGGACGTACGCCACGCCCCGGATCCCGGCGAGCGGCACGTCCAGGTCGATCGAGTCCAGCGGGGTGAAGCCGAACAGGTCGTGGCAGTGCCGTGCCAGGGCCACCCGGCGGTTGGCGGGGGAGGGGTACGACCGGTCCCAGGGCGCCGGGAGGTCGGTGACCGCCTCGCCGTCCACCTGGACGTCGTACGGCAGCAGCGACCCGAAGTCCCGCGCCAGCGCGCGCACCCGCTCCGGCGCGAGCCACTCCGCCGCCCCGGCCCGCGCCACCAGGTGCACGGTGGTGCCCGGTTCGGGACGCTCCTCGTCCGGGAGCGTGCGCACGGTGTACGAGCCGTCGTCGCGCGCCGTCCACTCCACCGGAGGGGCGCCCGGAGTACGGGCACTGCGGCTGACGACCCGGATCCGCTCGGCGACCACGAAACACGCCAGCAGCCCGATGCCGAACTGCCCGAGGAAGTCGGAGCGGGCCTCCTGCAGCCCCTCGGCGCGCTTGGAGCTGCGGCCGATGGTCGCGAGCAGGCTGTGCACGTCCGACTCGGTGAGCCCGACGCCGGAGTCCTCCACGCGCAGGGCACCGCCGTCCGCGTACAGCCGGACCCGCGCCGGGGCGTCGGGCTCCTCGGCGCGCCGGGCGGTGATGGCGTCCACGGCGTTCTGCAGCAGTTCGCGCAGGTAGACCTTGGGACTGGAGTAGAGGTGATGGGACAGCAGGTCCACCAGACCACGCAGGTCGACCTGGAACGTATGAGGTGACTGTGATGCCTGGGATGACTGTGAGGTCTGGTAGTCCATCGTCGCAGCGCCGGTGGGGGGAGATCGCGACGGCGCGGGGTCGGGCGGTCCCGTGTGAGGCGGTGACCGCGGGGAGGGATGGCCGGAGCGCGTCATCCTAGGGCCCGAACGAGCGGGCTGACCAGGGGTTTCCCGGTATGTATACGGCAATGTCAGTGCTGTGGTGTGCAATGGATCTCGTGCCCGCACTGGAAGAACCACTGAAGAAGGTGCTCGGCCCCGCCACCGCGAAGGTGATGGCCGAGCACCTCGGCCTGCACACCGTCGGCGACCTCCTGCACCACTATCCGCGCAGGTACGAGGAGCGCGGCCAGCTCACCCACCTCGCCGACCTCCCCATGGACGAGCACGTCACGGTGGTCGCTCAGGTCGCCGACGCCCGTCTGCACACCTTCGCCTCGGCCAAGGCCCCCCGCGGCAAGGGCCAGCGCCTGGAAGTCACGATCACGGACGGCAGCGGCCGCCTCCAACTCGTCTTCTTCGGCAACGGCGTTCACAAGCCCCACAAGGAGCTCCTGCCCGGCACCCGCGCGATGTTCGCCGGCAAGGTCTCACTCTTCAACCGCCGTCTCCAACTCGCTCACCCGGCCTACGAGTTGCTGCGAGGCGACACCGATGGCGCGGCGGAGTCCGTCGAGACCTGGGCCGGAGCCCTGATCCCGATCTACCCCGCCACCGCCAAGCTGGAGTCCTGGAAGATCGGCAAGGCGGTCCAGACGGTCCTGCCCAGCGCCCAGGAGGCCGTCGACCCCCTCCCCGGCTCCCTCCGCGAGGGCCGCGGCCTGGTCTCCCTCCCCGAGGCCCTGATCAAGATCCACCGCCCCCACACCAAGGCCGACATCGCCGACGCCCACTCCCGCCTCAAGTGGGACGAGGCTTTCGTCCTCCAGGTGGCCCTGGCCCGGCGCCGCCACGCCGACGCCCAACTCCCGGCGGTACCGAGGAAACCGGCCCCCGACGGCCTCCTCACCGCCTTCGACGCCCGCCTGCCCTTCACTCTCACCGAGGGCCAGCAGAAGGTGTCGAAGGAGATCTTCGACGACCTGGCCACCGAGCATCCGATGCACCGGCTGCTGCAGGGGGAGGTCGGAAGCGGGAAGACGATGGTGGCCCTGCGCGCCATGCTCGCCGTCGTCGACGCCGGGGGTCAGGCCGCCATGCTCGCGCCCACCGAAGTGCTCGCCCAGCAGCACCACCGCTCGGTCGTGGAGATGATGGGCGAGCTCGCCGAGGGCGGAATGCTGGGCGGGGCCGAGCAGGCCACCAAGGTGGTGCTGCTCACCGGCTCCATGGGGGCGGCCGCGCGCCGGCAGGCGCTGCTCGACCTGGTCACCGGAGAGGCCGGGATCGTGATCGGCACGCACGCGTTGATCGAGGACAAGGTGCAGTTCCACGATCTCGGCCTGGTCGTGGTGGACGAGCAGCACCGTTTCGGGGTCGAGCAGCGCGACGCCCTGCGCGGCAAGGGCAAACAGCCGCCGCACCTGCTCGTCATGACCGCCACGCCCATCCCCCGCACGGTCGCCATGACGGTCTTCGGCGACCTGGAGACCTCCGTCCTCGACCAGCTCCCGGCCGGCCGCTCGCCGATCGCCAGCCATGTCGTCCCGGCCGCCGACAAGCCCCACTTCCTGGCCCGGACCTGGGAACGGGTGCGCGAGGAGGTCGAGAACGGACACCAGGCGTACGTGGTCTGCCCCCGCATCGGGGACGAGGAGGACGACCCGAAGAAGCAGAAGAAGTCCGCCGAGGACGAGGCCGAGAAGCGGCCCCCGCTCGCCGTCCTCGACGTGGCCGACCAGCTCACCAAAGGTCCCCTCCAGGGGCTCAGGGTGGAGGTTCTGCACGGTCGTATGCACCCCGACGACAAGGACGCGGTCATGCGCCGCTTCGCCGCCGGTGAGACCCACGTCCTGGTCGCCACGACCGTCATCGAGGTCGGCGTCAACGTCCCGAACGCCACCGCGATGGTGATCATGGACGCCGACCGCTTCGGCGTCTCCCAGCTGCACCAGCTCCGCGGCCGGGTCGGCCGCGGCTCGGCGGCCGGCCTGTGCCTCCTGGTCACCGAGATGCCCGAGGCGAGCGCCGCCCGCCAACGCCTCAACGCCGTCGCCGCCACCCTCGACGGCTTCGAACTCTCCCGCATCGACCTCGAACAACGCCGCGAGGGCGACGTCCTCGGCCAGGCCCAGTCCGGCGCCCGCACCTCGCTCCGCGTCCTGGCGGTCATCGAGGACGAGGAGATCATCGCGGAGGCACGCGAAGAGGCAGCTGCGCTGGTGGCCGCCGACCCCGAGTTGGAACGCCTGCCCGGCTTGCGGACGGCGCTGGAGGCCCTTTTGGACGAGGAGAGGGAGCAGTACCTGGAAAAGGGGTGAGGGAGACTTCCCCAGGGGCGCGGGGAACTGCGCGACCAGCCACACTGAACCTAATGCCGCCCACAGCCAAGGACCCAAGATGACCCGCGTGATCGCCGGCGCAGCCGGCGGACGCCGCCTGGCCGTCCCGCCAGGGACCGGCACCCGCCCCACCTCAGACCGCGCACGCGAGGGCCTCTTCTCCACCTGGCAGTCCCTCCTCGGCGGCCCCCTGGAAGGCGAACGCGTCCTCGACCTGTACGCAGGATCGGGCGCAGTCGGCCTGGAGGCCCTCTCGCGCGGCGCCGGTCACACCCTCCTCGTCGAGGCCGACGCACGAGCGGCCCGCACGGTCCGGGAGAACGTGAAGAACCTCGGTCTGCCCGGCGCCGAGGTCCGCGCGGGCAAAGCGGAACAGATCATCCGGACTGCGGCACCCGAGGAGCCGTACGACCTCGTTTTCCTCGACCCCCCGTACGCCGTCACGGACGACGATCTTCGCGAGATTCTGCTCACACTCCGCTCGGGGGGCTGGCTCGCGGACGATGCCCTCGTCACCGTGGAGCGCAGCACCAGAGGCGGGGAGTTCCACTGGCCGGACGGTTTCGGAGCAGTCCGGTCCCGTCGCTACGGCGAGGGAACGTTTTGGTACGGTCGCGCCGCCTCTACGTGCGAAGACGCACGATGACTGGACCGGAGAGCGAGGGATCACAAGTGCGCCGCGCCGTCTGTCCCGGGTCGTTCGACCCGATCACCAACGGACATCTCGACATCATTTCCCGCGCCTCCCGCCTGTACGACGAGGTCTACGTCGCGGTGATGATCAACAAGTCCAAGAAGGGTCTCTTCGAGATCGACGAGCGGATCGACTTGATCCGCCAGGTCACCGCCGAGTACGGCAACGTCCGGGTCGAGGCCTTCCACGGCCTCCTCGTCGACTTCTGCAAGGAGCGGGACATCCCCGCCATCGTCAAGGGCCTGCGCGCGGTCAGCGACTTCGACTACGAGCTGCAGATGGCCCAGATGAACAACGGCCTCTCGGGCGTGGAGACCCTCTTCGTGCCCACCAACCCCACCTACAGCTTCCTGTCCTCCTCCCTGGTCAAGGAGGTCGCGACCTGGGGCGGAGACGTCTCCCACCTGGTGCCGCCGCTGGTCCTGGAGGCGCTCGCCCGGCGCCTGGGGACGGACTGACCCGCTGACGGCCCGTCACCCGGTGTCCGGCGGCAACCTCATGGCCGTACAGTCGTCCCGTCCGTCTCCAACGCATCTGTAGAGAGTGGCGAGCACACGGTGGACGTGCAGAAGAAGCTCGACGAGATCGTCTCCGCGGTCTCCGGCGCCCGGTCCATGCCCATGTCGGCCTCGTGCGTGGTCAACCGCGCCGAACTGCTCTCGATGCTGGAAGAGGTGCGCGCGGCGCTGCCCGACTCCCTCGCCCAGGCCCAGGAGCTGATCGGGGGCCGCGAGCAGATGGTCGAGCAGGCCCGCCACGAGGCCGAGCGGATCATCGAGACCGCCCACGCCGAGCGCGGCTCCCTGATCTCCGACACCGAGGTCGCCCGCCGCTCCCAGGCCGAGGCCGACCGCATCCTCGCCGAGGCCACCAAGGAGGCCGAGGAGGTCCGGGCCGACGCCGACGACTACGTCGACTCCAAGCTCGCCAACTTCGAGGTCGTCCTCACCAAGACCCTCGGCTCCGTCGGCCGCGGCCGCGAGAAGCTTCTCGGCACCGGCCCGGGCGTCGACGAACAGGGCTACGAGGACGAGGACGCCCCCGAGCGCAGCCACGACCCGGAGACCCTGCGCCGCACCGCCGACGAGTACGTCGACGTCAAGCTCGGCGCCTTCGAAGCGGTCCTCGCCAAGACCCTGGAGGCCGTCGGCCGAGGCCGGCAGAAGCTGCACGGCCGGACCGCCACGGACGACCTCGGCGCCCTCGCCGACGACCTCACGACCGTCCAGCACTCCAGCGACGCCGACTACCTGGCCGGCCTCGCCGCCCACGCGGAGGCGGACACCCCGGCCGCGGCCGAACAGCCCGCACAGCGCCAGTACGACCAGCAGCCGGCGTACGGCTACCAGCAGCAGACCGACCCCTACGGCGGCTATCAGCAGCAGGGCTACGGCCAGCAGGCGGACCCGTACGGCTACCAGCAGGCTGATCCGTACGCGTACCAGGGCTACGACGCCCAGCAGGCCGCGTACGACCCGAACCAGGCCGCACAGCAGCCGCAGCAGGACCACCAGGACCACCAAGCTCACCAGGACCACCAAGCTCACCAGGCCCAGCAGGGATACGCCCTCGACGAGACCAGCCTCTTCGACACCGGCATGATCAGCGCCGAACAGCTGCGGGCCTACGAACAGGGCCGGGGCCTGTAACAGCCGGGGTGACGGACACCGGATTGGGCTGTGAGTGAATGGTCCAGTATCCTGGCTCTTCGGTCGCATGTACGTCCGCGATCAACGCTGCCCGGGAACACCGAGGCGGCGCCCCAGAGCTCGGAAAGATCGAAAGCAGGAATGGCCCTGAACGCCCGCCTCGACCACCGCAATCCTCTCGTGTTCGACACACACGAGCTGGGGCGACGTCCTGGTGCGCTCCAGCGCCTGACCCGCACGATCGACGCTCCCAAGGACTTCGGTCTCCAGGGAGTCATCGGAGTGCCGGAAGGCACCCCGGTCGAGCTCGAACTCCGACTCGAGTCGGTCATGGAAGGGGTGCTCGTCACAGGCACCGCCCGTGCGCAGGCCGAGGGGGAGTGCGTAAGGTGTCTGGAGCCGCTCGAGCTCGAACTCGAAGCGGACTTCCAGGAGATGTTCTCGTACCCTGACGCCGACGACCGTGGCCGCGTGAAAGCGGAACCGGCCGACGACGCCGAGGAAGACGAGGACAGGCTCCCTCTCGAGGACGGCCTGTTCGACCTCGAACCCGTGCTGCGTGACGCGGTGGTGCTCGCACTGCCGATGCAGCCGGTGTGCCAGGACGACTGCCCAGGACTGTGCGCCGAGTGCGGAGCACGCCTTGCGGACGACCCGGGCCACCACCATGACGCCGTCGACATTCGTTGGGCGGCACTGCAGGGACTCGCCGAAACCATGACGGACGGCGAGAAGGACGAGATGAGCGGCGCCGATGCGGGCGTCGACGAGAAGCAGGAGAAGTAGCCGTGGCTGTTCCGAAGCGGAAGATGTCGCGCAGCAACACGCGCCACCGCCGGTCGCAGTGGAAGGCTGCGGTCCCCACCCTGGTTGCGTGCGAGCGCTGCCACGAGCCCAAGCAGCAGCACATCGCGTGCCCGTCTTGCGGCACCTACAACAAGCGCCAGGTCCTCGAGGTCTGAGCGGCTGGTGAGAGGCACTGTGTCCACGCCGAAGAAGAACTCTGCGGACAACACAGCCTCGTCCCACACGCTGTTGGAAGGGCGGCTCGGGTACAAGCTCGAGTCCGCCCTTCTGGTGCGTGCGCTGACCCACCGTTCCTACGCGTACGAGAACGGCGGTCTGCCGACGAACGAGCGGCTGGAGTTCCTCGGGGACTCCGTGCTCGGCCTCGTCGTCACGGACACGCTGTACCGCACCCACCCCGACCTGCCCGAAGGCCAACTGGCCAAGTTGCGGGCCGCGGTGGTCAACTCGCGTGCGCTGGCGGAGGTCGGTCGCGATCTCGACCTGGGCTCCTTCATCCGGCTCGGCCGCGGTGAAGAAGGCACGGGCGGCCGGGACAAGGCGTCCATCCTCGCCGACACCCTTGAAGCGGTGATCGGCGCGGTCTATCTCGACCAGGGCCTCGATGCGGCCTCCGAGCTGGTGCACCGCCTGTTCGACCCGCTGATCGAGAAGTCCTCGAACCTCGGAGCCGGCCTGGACTGGAAGACCAGTCTCCAGGAGCTCACCGCGACCGAAGGCCTCGGCGTCCCCGAGTACCTGGTCACGGAGACCGGCCCCGATCACGAGAAGACCTTCACTGCTGCCGCCCGCGTCGGAGGCGTCTCGTAC
Organism: Streptomyces sp. NPDC002888; assembly: GCF_042888465.1. Lineage (NCBI taxonomy): Bacteria > Bacillati > Actinomycetota > Actinomycetes > Kitasatosporales > Streptomycetaceae > Streptomyces > Streptomyces sp. NPDC002888. The sequence goes on from NZ_JBIAPU010000005.1 coordinate 192,842, forward strand.
GGCACCGGCACCGGCCGCAGCAAGAAGGAGGCGGAGCAACAGGCCGCCGAGTCCGCCTGGCGCTCCATCCGGGCCGCGGCGGACGAGCGTGCCAAGGCGGCGAAGGCGGCCCAGGCCGTCCAAGCGGCCGACGGCAGCCCGGACCCCGAGTCCGCCTCCGCATAGCACTCAGCGTTCCTGAGCTGCACTGACGAACAGCGCGAACCGAGCGCCCGTCCCCACACCAGGGGCGGGCGCTCGGACCGTCCACCGGCCCGACAGGAGACCCGAGGACCGGCTGACGGACCGCCGTGGTCAGCCGTACGCTGCGGTTGCCCGCACATCTGCCTGAGGAGCCCTGTGCCCGAACTGCCCGAGGTCGAGGTCGTCCGACGTGGGCTGGAGCGGTGGGTCGCCCATCGCACGGTCGCCGACGTCGAGGTGCTGCATCCGCGCGCCGTACGGCGTCACCTGGCCGGGGCCGACGACTTCGCGCACCGCCTCAAGGGCCACCGCATCGGCACCCCCAGCCGTCGCGGCAAGTATCTGTGGCTGCCGCTGGAGGACACGGACCAGTCGATCCTGGCGCATCTCGGGATGAGCGGTCAGCTGCTGGTGCAGCCGCAGGGCTCACCCGACGAGAAGCATCTGCGCATCCGCGTCCGGTTCGCCGACGCACTGGCGACCGAGCTCCGCTTCGTCGACCAGCGCACGTTCGGTGGCCTGTCGTTGCACGACAACACCCCCGACGGTCTGCCCGACGTGATCGCGCACATCGCCCGCGACCCCCTCGACCCGCTCTTCGACGACGAGGCGTTCCACCAGGCGCTGCGCCGCAAGCGCAGCACCATCAAACGGGCGCTGCTCGACCAGTCGTTGATCAGCGGCGTCGGCAACATCTACGCGGACGAGGCCCTTTGGCGGGCCCGCGTCCACTACGAACGCCCGACGGCCGCCTTCACCCGTCCCCGCACGGCCGAACTCCTCGGCCACGTACGGGACGTGATGACCGCGGCCCTCGCCGTCGGCGGCACCAGCTTCGACAGCCTGTACGTCAACGTCAACGGCGAGTCGGGCTACTTCGACCGGTCCCTGGACGCGTACGGCCGGGAGGGGCTGCCCTGCAAGAGGTGTGCCACGCCGATGCGCCGACGTGCCTGGATGAACCGGTCCAGCTACTTCTGCCCGAAGTGTCAGCGGGTGCCGCGCGTCTCGTCGTAACGCCGGCGTGATCGCAGGACGTCCGCCATGTTGCCCTCGACGAAGTGGATGAGGGACAGCAGGCGCCCGGCCACCTCGTGTCCCAGCGGGGTCAGCTCGTAGTCGACCCGGGGCGGGTTGGTCGGCTGGGCCTCGCGGTGCACCAGGCCGTCGCGCTCCAGCGCGTGCAGGGTCTGGGACAGCATCTTCTCGCTGACGCCGTCGACGCGGCGGCGCAGCTCGTTGAAGCGGAGGGAACCCTCGTGCAGCGCGCCGAGGGTGAGCGCGCCCCAGCGTCCCGTGACGTGCTCCAGCGTGCCGCGCGAGGGGCAGGCCTTGGCGAACACGTTGAAGGGGAGGTCCTGCTCCTCCGCGCACTCCTGAGTGGTGTTCATGTCTGAAGCGTACTCGAAGGCAGCGCTAACCAACAGGTTGCACTAACTAGAAGTTAGCGTCCTCGGCTGGCCTAGTAGCCGAAGTCCTGGGTCCACCAGGGGCCGCCGGACCCGTAGTGCACGCCCACACCCAGCGTCTTGAAGTCGCAGTTCAGGATGTTGGCGCGGTGGCCGGGGCTGTTCATCCAGGCCTCCATGACCGCCGCCGCGTCGGCCTGGCCCCGGGCTATGTTCTCGCCGCCCAGGTCGGTTATGCCGGCCTTCGCGGCCCGGTCCCACGGGGAGGCCCCGTCCGGGTCGGTGTGGTCGAAGAAGCCCCGCGCGGCCATGTCGTCGCTGAAGTTCGTGGCGAGCTTGGTCAGCGCGCTGTTGGCGGCCACGGCGCTGCAGCCCACCTTCGCCCGCTCCTCGTTGACCAGCCTGAGCACCTCCGTCTCGGCGGAGGCCTCCGCGGAGACCGTCCCGGGCGTGCTGCTGCGCTCCGGCTCCTTCGTGGCCGTACGCGACGGCGTGGGCCGCGGTTTCTTCGACGGGGTCACCGTCGGCTTCTCGGTCGGCTTCTCGGTCGGCGTCGCCGAGGCGGTCGAGGTCGAGGGGGAGGGTGAGGGCGAGGTCGAGGGCGAGGCGGACCGCTCGGAGTCGCGGCTGGTCGCCGTACCGCCGCGGCTGTCGTCCGAGGCGGAGGCGGGGCCCGAGGTGCCGCCCTGCTGCGTGTCCGCGTTGGTCGGCGTGTCGACGGCCTGCGTGGCCTCGCCGCCGCTGTCGCCGCCGAGCTTGTAGTTCTCGAGGCCGGGCACCACGCCCGAGGCGACGGCGACGGTGCCGATGGCGACCGCGGCGGAGACGCCGAGCAGACCGGCGCGGACCGAGGTGGCGGCCTTCCTCTTCCGGCGCCGGCCTCGCGCGGCGCTCCCGCCGGAGGGCGTGTAGCCGTCGGCCGGGAAGGCGGCGGTGGCGTCGGTGCCGGTGGCGTGGGCGTAGTCGTCGTCGGTCGCGAAGAGGTAGTCGTGGCTCTTCGTGTCGGTCTCGGCGTACGCCTCGGGGCGCAGATAGGGCGCGATGCCCATCGTTGCGTGGTCGCCCTCGTACGAGTCCTGCGGGTCGCGGCCTCCTGCGGAGAAGCCGTCGGTCTCTGTGACCCCCGTGGCGCGGCCGGTGGCGGCGCGGCCGGCGGCGTGGCGTCGGTGGCGTCCCATGTCCTGGCCTTCCTCGTCCTAGCGGTCGTAACCCCACTCAAGCGATCTTGTGGTCAGCCTGACTCACCTGATCGAGTGAGTTTCATATGAGATTCGTTTGGGTGGGGACGGTACCGCATGGCGCTCGGGGCGGAAGTGTCCCGAGTGACTTTGGCCGGTTAGGTTGCACCCATGAGCGAGGATGTGCGGCTGGTCGCCTGGGTGCGTGGAAGCGTCCAGGGCGTGGGTTTCCGCTGGTTCACACGGGCCAAGGCGCTCGAGATCGGCGGGCTGAGTGGTTTTGCTCTCAATTTGGCCGACGGTCGGGTGCAAGTGGTCGCCGAGGGGGCACCCGGTGGCTGTCATGGGCTCCTGGAGTGGCTCCAGAGTGACGACACGCCCGGGCGCGTGGACGGAGTCACCGAGATCTGGGACACACCTCGCGGGGGTTACGACGGCTTCGCCATCCGCTGACCCGGTGCCGTGAACCGGCTCCGAGAGAAGCGGAGGAGCATGCCACCGGCACGTGCCCCTAGCAGAAATGAGCAGGTGGTTGCCAAGAAACGCTTGTGATGGCAGGCTCCGCACGTAAGGATGATCGCCACGCCCCGAGGGGCCCGCAGGAGTCGCCGCGTCGCCGTTTCGGGCCGCGTGCCCCCGGGATGCCCGCCAATACGGGGCGTGATCGTGTTGACCGTCAAACTTTTTGGTGAGACGCTGAAAGCACCCCGCGCACCTTAGCTGTTTGGCATGGATGAACAGCAGCAAGAACTCAAGAGTGTCAAGCACCGCGGGTGCGAATCCCTCACGACCCACACCGCTTCGGTCGGTCACTCAGTGTGGAGGACCATCCATCATGGCAAAGGCGCTTCTCGGTTACGTCGGCGGCTCCGACCCTCGACTCCTCGCCGAGATGCGACGGCTCCAGCAGCGCGTACAAGACCTGGAATCCGAGCTCGTACGGATCCAGTCGGAAAACGACGCGCTGACGGCTGCCGCTTCTCACGACAGGATCATGGAGAGCATCGACGCACACCAGGCGGAGCCTGCGCTCACCTGATCGCTGCATCGCTCCACGACAGCACACGCAACGGTTGGGCTGCCCGTATCAACCGCTAAGTTGTCAGAGTTTGCAAGGGACGCTTCGGCGTCCCTTCTTTCTTTCCCCCGCGCCCCCGCGGCCCCCAGGTTCCTCTGCGTCCCCCGTGTGCTTTCCCCGCGCATCCTTTCAGTGTCTTTAACGTTTGGTGTGCCCTGCGCGTTCATGGGTGAAACCGCGGGTTCATGGAGTGAGACAACACCGGGGGGTAGAGTCCGGCGGCGTGCACCTCAAGGCCCTGACCCTCCGCGGCTTCAAGTCGTTCGCCTCGGCAACCACGCTCCGGTTCGAGCCGGGTATCACGTGCGTCGTGGGGCCGAACGGCTCGGGCAAGTCCAATGTGGTGGACGCGCTCAGCTGGGTCATGGGCGAGCAGGGCGCCAAGTCACTGCGCGGCGGCAAGATGGAGGACGTCATCTTCGCCGGCACCACCGGCCGTCCGCCGCTGGGCCGCGCCGAGGTCTCCCTGACCATCGACAACTCCGACGGGGCTCTGCCCATCGAGTACGCCGAGGTCACCATCACGCGGATCATGTTCCGCAACGGCGGCAGCGAGTACCAGATCAACGGCGACACCTGCCGTCTCCTCGATATTCAGGAGCTGTTGTCAGACTCCGGCATCGGCCGCGAGATGCACGTCATCGTCGGCCAGGGCCAGCTCGACTCCGTCCTGCATGCCGACCCCATGGGTCGCCGCGCCTTCATCGAGGAGGCGGCGGGCGTCCTCAAGCACCGCAAGCGCAAGGAGAAGGCGCTGCGGAAGCTGGACGCGATGCAGGCCAACCTCGCGCGCGTGCAGGACCTGACGGACGAACTGCGCCGCCAGCTCAAGCCGCTGGGCCGCCAGGCGGCGGTCGCGCGACGGGCCGCCGTCATCCAGGCCGACCTCCGCGACGCGCGCCTGCGGCTCCTCGCCGACGATCTCGTACGGCTGCGGGAGGCGCTCAACGCCGAGGTGGCCGACGAGGCCGCGCTGAAGGGACGCAAAGAGGCCGCCGAGGAGGAGCTGCAGAAGGCACTCCAGCGCGAGGCGCTCCTGGAGGACGAGGTACGGCAGCTCACGCCACGCCTCCAGCGCGCCCAGCAGACCTGGTACGAGCTCTCCCAGCTCGCCGAACGGGTGCGCGGCACGATCTCGCTGGCCGACGCGCGCGTGAAGAGCGCCACCTCCGTGCCGCCCGAGGAGCGGCGCGGCCGCGACCCCGAGGACATGGAGCGCGAGGCCGCCCGCATCCGTGAGCAGGAGGCCGAACTGGAGGCGGCGCTGGAAGCGGCCGAGCGGGCCCTGGAGGACACGGTCGCCCACCGCGCCGATCTGGAACGCGAACTGGCCCTCGAGGAACGCCGCCTGAAGGACGTCGCCCGCGCCATCGCCGACCGCCGCGAGGGCCTGGCCCGTCTCAACGGCCAGGTCAACGCGGCCCGCTCCCGTGCCGCGTCCGCCCAGGCCGAGATCGACCGCCTGGCCGCGGCCCGCGACGAGGCACAGGAGCGCGCGGTCCGGGCGCAGGAGGAATACGAGGCACTGAAGGCGGAGGTCGACGGCCTCGACGCCGGCGACGCGGAACTCGCCGAACAGCACGAGGTGGCGAAGCGGCAACTGGCGGAGGCGGAGGCCGCCCTGACCGCCGCCCGCGAGGCGGCCACCGCGGCGGAACGCAAACGCGCCGCGACCCAGGCTCGCCACGAGGCCCTCGCGTTGGGCCTGCGGCGCAAGGACGGGACGGGCGCGCTCCTCGGGGCGAAGGATCGTCTGAGCGGCCTGCTCGGCCCGGCGGCCGAACTCCTGACAGTGAGTCCGGGCCATGAGGTCTCCCTCGCCGCGGCCTTGGGCGCCGCCGCCGACGCCATCGCCGTCACCACCCCCACCGCGGCAGCGGACGCGATCCGCCTCCTGCGCAAGCAGGACGGAGGGCGGGCGGCGCTGCTCCTGGGGGGCGCACCGGAAGAGCCGACGGCCACCGACGACTCGCGCGGCATGTCCCACGCCGCGCAAGGCGGGACACCCGCGGCCGGCGGCAGCGAGCGACCGGCCGTGCCCACGCCGGGAGCCTCCGCCGCCGTACCCGCTGTGCCGCCCGGTGCCGACGGTCTCACTTCGCCCGGCGGTGAGCATGCGGTCGAGGGCGGTGGGCGATCGGTGCCGTCCGCCTCCGGTGCTTCTGGTGAGGCAGCCGGGACTGGTGGTTTCGCCGAGCCCGGTGGTGGAGGTGCGGCCGAGCGCGGTCAGCCGTCGGTGGTCCCCGCGCGCGGGGACTTCGCCGCCCTGCCCGGTGAGGGCGCGGGCGGCAACCCGTCGGGCACTCGCACCGCCGGCCCGCTCTTCGCCGCTGATCTCGTGCGTGGCCCCTCCGAGCTCATGCCCGCCGTCCGGCGCCTGCTGCGCGGCATCGTCGTCGTAGGCACCCTTGAGGACGCCGAGGATCTCGTCTACGCGCACCCCGACCTCACGGCCGTGACCGCCGAAGGCGACCTGCTGGGGGCCCACTTCGCGCAGGGCGGGTCCGCCGGGGCGCCCAGTCTGCTCGAGGTGCAGGCGTCCGTGGACGAGGCCGCCGCCGAGCTGGAGGAGCTGGCGGTGCGGTGCGAGGAGTTGACCGGGGCGCAGCACGCGTCCGGGGAGCGGCGCAAGGACTGTGCCGCGCTCGTGGAGGAGTTGGGGGAGCGGCGCAGGGCCGCCGACCGGGAGAAGTCGGCGGTCGCCCAGCAGCTCGGGCGGCTGTCCGGGCAGGCGCGCGGTGCCGCCGGTGAGGCCGAGCGGTCGGCGGCGGCCGCCGCTCGGGCCCAGGAGGCGCTGGACAAGGCGCTCCAGGAGGTCGAGGAACTGGCCGAACGGCTCGTCGTCGCCGAGGAGATGCCGGTCGAGGAGGAGCCCGACACCTCGGTACGGGACCGTCTCGCCGCCGACGGGGCCAACGCGCGACAGACCGAGATGGAGGCGCGCCTCCAGGTCCGTACCCACGAGGAGCGGGTCAAGGGCCTCGCCGGTCGGGCCGACGCGCTGGACCGGGGCGCCCGCGCGGAACGCGAGGCACGCGCGCGTGCCGAACAGCGGCGGGCACGGCTGCGGCACGAGGCGGCCGTCGCGGAGGCCGTCGCCTCCGGCGCCCGGCAACTGCTCGCACACGTCGAGGTGTCCGTCGGGCGGGCGGAGGAGGAGCGGGCCGCGGCCGAGGCCGCGAAGGCCCGGCGGGAGCAGGAACTCACCGCCGCCCGAGGCGCGGGACGCGATCTCAAGGCGGAGCTCGACAAGTTGACGGATTCAGTCCACCGGGGCGAGGTACTCGGCGCCGAGAAACGGCTGCGGATCGAGCAGCTGGAGACGAAGGCGCTGGAGGAACTCGGTGTGGAACCGGCGGGGCTCGTGTCGGAGTACGGTCCGCACCAACTGGTGCCGCCCTCGCCCCCCGCCGAGGGGGAGCAGCTGCCGGAGGACCCCGAGCACCCGCGCAACCAGCCCAGGCCGTTCGTGCGGGCCGAGCAGGAGAAGCGGTTGAAGGCCACCGAGCGGGCGTACCAGCAGCTGGGCAAGGTGAACCCGCTGGCCCTGGAGGAGTTCGCGGCGCTGGAGGAACGCCACCAGTTCCTCAGCGAGCAGCTGGAGGACCTGAAGAAGACGCGTGCCGACCTGCTCCAGGTCGTCAAGGAGGTCGACGAGCGCGTCGAACAGGTCTTCACCGAGGCCTACCGGGACACCGCCCGGGAGTTCGAGGGTGTCTTCAGCCGGCTGTTCCCCGGTGGTGACGGGCGTCTGATCCTGACCGACCCCGACAACATGCTGACCACCGGCGTGGACGTCGAGGCGCGGCCGCCGGGCAAGAAGGTCAAGCGGCTCAGCCTGCTCTCGGGCGGCGAGCGGTCGCTGACCGCGGTCGCTCTGCTGGTGTCGATCTTCAAGGCGCGCCCCAGCCCGTTCTACGTCATGGACGAGGTCGAGGCCGCCCTCGACGACACCAACCTCCAGCGGCTGATCCGCATCATGCAGGAGCTGCAGGAGGCCTCCCAACTCATCGTCATCACGCACCAGAAGCGGACGATGGAGGTCGCCGACGCCCTCTACGGCGTCTCGATGCAGGGCGACGGGGTGTCGAAGGTCATCAGCCAGCGATTGCGCTGACTGGTCTTCACTTCTTCAACACTTGAACACATTCCCCTCACTTGTGACCTCTCATCTCACATAGGCCCGGTCTTGACTTCGAGACTTGAAGGAATAGTCTCGGCAACGTTGCTTTTACCTTCAGGTACCACCAACCAGAAGGGTCGCCCCCCATCCGGCAGCGTTGCCGGTGGCCCGAGGAGTACACGTGACCAGCACATCGCAGGCACTCAAGTCAGGAGCCAGGACGGCTCACCCCGATCATCTCGGGCACGTCATCTTCATCGCGGCGGCGGCCGCGATGGGCGGCTTCCTCTTCGGCTACGACAGCTCGGTGATCAACGGCGCCGTCGAGGCGATCCGCGGCCGGTACGACATCGGGTCCGCGGCGCTGGCCCAGGTCATCGCCATCGCCCTGATCGGCTGCGCCATCGGCGCCGCGACGGCCGGCCGCATAGCCGACCGTATCGGCCGCATCCGCTGCATGCAGATCGCCGCCGTGCTGTTCACCGTCAGCGCCGTCGGCTCGGCGCTTCCCTTCGCGCTGTGGGACCTCGCCTTGTGGCGCGTCGTCGGCGGTTTCGCCATCGGTATGGCCTCGGTCATCGGCCCGGCCTACATCGCCGAGGTCGCCCCGCCCGCCTACCGCGGCCGCCTCGGCTCCTTCCAGCAGGCCGCGATCGTCGTCGGCATCGCGGTGTCGCAGCTGGTCAACTGGGGTCTGCTGAACGCTGCCGGCGGTGACCAGCGCGGCACCCTGATGGGCCTGGAGGCCTGGCAGGTCATGCTCGGCGTCATGGTCGTCCCGGCCGTCCTCTACGGCCTGCTCTCCTTCGCCATCCCCGAGTCCCCCCGCTTCCTGATCTCCGTCGGCAAGCAGGAGCGCGCCCGCGAGATCCTCGCCGAGGTCGAGGGCGAGCAGGTCGACCTGGACGCCCGGGTCGCCGAGATCGAGCTCGCCATGAAGAGCGAGCACAAGTCCACCTTCAAGGACCTGCTCGGCGGTGGCTTCTTCTTCAAGCCGATCGTCTGGGTCGGCATCGGCCTGTCGGTCTTCCAGCAGTTCGTCGGCATCAACGTCGCGTTCTACTACTCCTCGACGCTGTGGCAGTCGGTCGGCGTCGACCCGGCGGACTCGTTCTTCTACTCCTTCACGACGTCGATCATCAACATCCTCGGCACCGTGATCGCGATGATCTTCGTCGACCGCATCGGCCGCCGCCCGCTCGCCATCATCGGCTCGGTCGGCATGGTCGTCGGTCTGGCGCTGGAGGCCTGGGCGTTCTCGTACGACCTGGTCGGTGGGAAGCTGCCCAGCGCGCAGGGCTGGACCGCCCTGATCGCCGCCCACGTTTTCGTCCTCTTCTTCGCCCTGTCCTGGGGTGTGGTCGTCTGGGTCATGCTCGGCGAGATGTTCCCGAACCGGCTCCGCGCCGCCGCCCTGGGTGTGGCCGCCGCCGCGCAGTGGATCGCCAACTGGGCCATCACCGCGAGCTTCCCGTCGCTGGCCGACTGGAACCTCTCCGTGACCTACGTGATCTACACGGTCTTCGCCGCGCTCTCCGTCCCCTTCGTCCTGAAGTTCGTCAAGGAGACGAAGGGCAAGGCGCTGGAGGAGATGGGCTGAGCCTCCTCGCGAGGCTCCTGAACCCGAGGCTCCTGAACCCGAGGCTCCTGAACCCGAGGCTCCTGAACCCGAGGCTCCCGAACCCGAGGCTCCCGAACCCGAGGCTCCTGAACCCGAGGCTCCCGAACCAGAGGCCCCCGAACCCGAGGTCCTCACGAGGCCCCCGAACTCGAGGAGACGGGCCAAGTCCCCGCTGCCCCTCTCCTCGACACCTGTAAGGCGTACTGCCCCGGCTCACGCACCGAGCCGGGGCAGTACGCCGTCGCAGAACAGGCGCAGGCTGCGCCATCCCTCCTCCAGCGGCATTCCGCCGGCCAGCGGATGCAGGACGAGGCTGTCCAGTCCCAGCGCCACGCACGCGTCCGGCGTCAGCACCCGGTACACCCCCTCGGCGCGCAGCTCCGCCACGCTCGTGGCCGCCGACTTCACCGCCGAGCGGACGGAGCCGGACTGCCAGGAGGCGTAGGTCCGCGCCTCATGGAGGAAGTGCTCGCCGTACTCCGCCCACGTCCGGTCCGGATCCTCGGCGAGATGCAGCAGCGGGGTCACGGCACCCGGCATCATCGTCCAGCCCTCGGTGCCGTACTCCACGAGCCGCTCCTTGTAGTACGCCTCCAGCTCCGGAAGGTGCGCGCTGGGGAAGAAGGGCAGGCCGAGCCGGGCGGCCCGGCGGGCGGCGGCCCTGGAGGAGCCGCCGACCAGCAGCAGGGGGTGCGGGTCGGAGTACGGGCGCGGGGTGACCCGTACCGTACGGCCCCGGTAGGAGAACTCCTCGCCGGTCCACGCCTTCAGCACCGTCTCCAGCAGCTCGTCCTGGAGCCGCCCGCGCTGTTTCCACTCCACGCCGAAGTGGTCGTACTCCTCGGGCCGGTACCCGATGCCGACGACGGTGACGAGCCGGCCGCCGCTGAGCAGGTCGAGCACGGCGATGTCCTCCGCCAGCCGCAGCGGGTCGTGCAGCGGGCCGATGACCGCCGAGACGGTGACCGCCAGGCGCCGGGTCGCGCCGAGGACCGCGCCCGCGAAGGCGAACGGCGAGGGCAGCCAGTTGTTGGCGGCCCCGTGGTGCTCCTCGGTCTGCACGGTGGCGACCCCGTGCTCGTCGGCGTACGCCGCCATCTCCAGGGCCGCCCGGTAGCGGGCGCTCAGCGAGGCGGGCGTGGCGCCGGGCTCCACGAGGTTGAAACGGACGACCGAGACGGGCATGGCGGGCCCCCTTCGTGTGTGGAGGGGGACGTTAGCTGACGGTGCGTCAGACAGCCAGAGGGCGGCCGAGGACGGCCGCGGCGTTCGGCACGCCGGCGCGACTTTCACGCTTGGAGGAAAGTACAAGCTGGGTCCGGCGCAGGCCCATGGCTGATACTGGACGGGTTATGGACATCGTCATCCTTGCTGTAGTCATCGCCGTGGTTGTGCTCGGCGCCATCGGCGGGCTCATCGTCGGCAGCCGGCGCAAGAAGCCGCTGCCCCCGCCGCCGCCCGCCGCGCCCGACATCACCGCGCCTCCCGCCGAACCGCACGTCGGCGACGAGGCCGAGACGCCGCGCGACGAACCGCGCCGCACGATAGAGGAGGTGGATCTTCCGGACGGCGGCTCGACGGGCGTCGCCGTCGAGGAGCCGCCCGCCGTCGAGGCTCCCGAGATCGAGATCCCGGAGCCCACCGAGGGACGCCTGGTGCGCCTGCGCGCCCGCCTGTCCCGCTCCCAGAACGCCCTCGGCAAGGGTCTGCTCACGCTGCTCTCGCGCGAGCACCTCGACGAGGACACCTGGGAGGAGATCGAGGACACCCTCCTCACCGCCGATGTCGGCGTCCAGCCCACCCAGGAGCTGGTCGACGCGCTGCGCGCGCGCGTGAAGGTGCTCGGCACCCGCACCCCCGTGGAACTGCGCGGCCTGCTGCGCGAGGAGCTGCTCAAGCTGGTCGGCACCGACGTCGACCGCACGGTGAAGACCGAGCCCGAGGAGCGCAAGCCGGGCATCGTGATGGTCGTCGGCGTCAACGGCACCGGCAAGACCACCACCACCGGCAAGCTCGCGCGCGTGCTCGTGGCCGACGGCCGGACCGTCGTCCTCGGTGCCGCCGACACCTTCCGCGCCGCCGCCGCCGACCAGCTGCAGACCTGGGGTGAGCGCGTCGGCGCCCACACCGTGCGCGGGCCGGAGGCCGGCGACCCCGCCTCCGTCGCCTTCGACGCGGTCAAGGAGGGCAAGGAGATGGGGGTCGACGTCGTCCTCATCGACACCGCGGGGCGGCTGCACACCAAGACCGGGCTCATGGACGAGCTCGGCAAGGTCAAGCGCGTCGTCGAGAAGCACGCCCCGCTCGACGAGGTGCTGCTCGTCCTCGACGCCACCACCGGGCAGAACGGTCTCGTCCAGGCCCGGGTGTTCGCCGAGGTCGTCGACATCACCGGCATCGTGCTGACCAAGCTGGACGGCACGGCCAAGGGCGGCATCGTGGTCGCGGTCCAGCGCGAGCTGGGCGTGCCGGTCAAGCTGATCGGGCTCGGCGAGGGCGCGGACGATCTGGCGCCCTTCGAGCCGGAGGCGTTCGTGGATGCGCTTATCGGGGAGTGAACCACTTCCGGAAATCCGTATGTGGCGGATGCGAGAAGCGCCCGTTCCCAGGTGCAGTGGGAGCGGGCGCTTCGCTGTGTTCGGGTGAGGCGCTACGCGCGTGACCGGTGCACCACGTACGCCAGCGTGCCCAGGAGCAGGCGGGCCGCCGGCGGTTTCGTGGCCGTGTCCAGCTCGGGCGGGCGCAGCCAGTGGACCGGGCCGAGGCCGCCGCGGTCGGAGGGGGGCGCCGTGATGTGCGTACCGGGGCCGAGGCCCCGCAGGTCCAGGGAGGACGGGTCGTCCCAGCCCATGCGGTAGAGCAGGGCGGTCAGCTCGGCGGCCGCGCCGGGGGCGACGAAGAAGTGGGCGCGGCCGTCCGGGGTCGCGGTCACGGGGCCGAGGGGGAGGCCCATGCGCTCCAGCCGGACCAGGGCGCGGCGGCCGGCGGGTTCGGCCAGCTCGATCACGTCGAACGCGCGCCCGACGGTCAGCATCACCGCGGCCCCCGGGACCTCGCCCCACGCCTCGGTCACCTCGTCCAGCGTCGCCCCCGCGGGGATCTCCGGCGCGAAGTCCAGCGGATGTGCGCCCGGGGCACGGCAGCCGGAGCGGCCGCAGGAGCACGCGCCGGCGGCGGCCCGCGCGCCCGGCACGACGTCCCAGCCCCACAGGCCGGTGAACTCGGCCACGGCCGTGCACTCGGACGAGCGGCCGCGGCGGCGTGAGGTGGACCGGAGGTCGCGCATCCCCCGACTGCTGCCGATCGTGAAGCCCATGCCCCCTCCAACGGGTCCGACGCACCGGTGGTTACGAGAAGCGCCCGGAGTGTTACTTTGTGTTATCCACTTCCGTTTTCGGCGGCCGCTGAACCAGCGCCTGGAAGCGCCCCGGGTGGTGCGCGCGTCAACACGCGCCCCCGTGTGCATCGTTCCGCTCGCTCCCGGCTGTGCTCTGTCAAGTCAATCGCGCGTGGGCAACCGTTAGTTCATTCGATGGGGTGGCGAATGGTGGCGTTTCCGTGTTCGCCATGGCTGGACGCGTGATCGTAGGATTACTTTGAGTGCACGAAGCCTGGGGGCACATGCAGGTGTGGGTATGCCGGAGGCAAGTCGGCTTTCCGTTCGAAGGGTGCAACCGTCGTACGGGAGGCGGCGATTGGCGGCATTCTGATAGGGCTTGGCGCACTCGGCGACAAGTGGTCTCAGGGATGGGGGCGTTCCAGTGGGCGGCAACGGCGGAAGCGGTACGAACGCTGACAAGCGCCCCAACGAGCTGCTCGGGTCGTGGTTCGTGCGCAGCGGCTGGTCCAAGGGCGAGCTCGCGCGCCAGGTCAACCGCCGGGCCCGCCAGTTGGGGGCCAACCACATCTCCACGGACACCTCGCGCGTGCGCCGGTGGCTGGACGGCGAGAACCCCCGAGAGCCCATCCCCAGGATCCTGTCCGAGCTGTTCTCCGAGCGGTTCGGCTGCGTCGTCTCCGTCGAGGACCTCGGCCTGCGCGCCGCCCGCCAGTCACCGTCCGTGTCCGGCGTGGACCTGCCCTGGACGGGCCCGCAGACCGTGGCCATGCTCGGCGAGTTCTCGCGCAGCGACCTGATGCTGGCGCGGCGCGGCTTCCTCGGGAGCTCGCTGGCCCTGGCCGCGGGCCCGTCCCTCATCGAGCCCATGCAGCGCTGGCTCGTCCCCGCGCCGCCCTCCCCGCGCACCGAAGCCGAGCAGGTCCCCAGCAGCCGCGCGCGCGGCAGGCTCTCCATGCCGGAACTGGAGCTGCTGGAGTCCACCACCGTGATGTTCCGGCAGTGGGACGCCCAGTGCGGCGGCGGCCTGCGCCGCAAGGCCGTCGTCGGTCAGCTGCACGAGGTCACCGACCTCCTCCAGGAGCCCCAGCCCGAGGCCACCACGCGGAAGCTGTTCAAGGTCGCCGCCGAGCTCGCCGAACTGGCCGGCTGGATGAGCTACGACGTCGGGCTCCAGCCCACCGCGCAGAAGTACTTCGTCCTCGCCCTGCACGCCGCCAAGGAAGCGGGCGACAAGCCCCTCGGCTCCTACGTCCTGTCCAGCATGAGCCGCCAGATGATCCACCTCGGGCGACCCGAGGACGCTCTGGAACTGATCCACCTCGCGCAGTACGGAAGCCGCGACTGCGCCGGCCCGCGCACCCAGTCCATGCTGTATGCGATGGAGGCCCGCGCCTACGCCAACATGGGGCAGCCCGGCCGGTGCAAGCGGGCCGTGCGAATGGCGGAGGACTCCTTCGCCGACGCCGACGACTGGGACGAGCCGGACCCCGACTGGATCCGCTTCTTCTCCGAGGCCGAGCTGTACGGCGAGAACAGCCACTCCTTCCGTGACCTCGCCTATGTCGCGGGCCGCAGCCCCACCTACGCCTCGCTGGCCGAGCCCCACATGCGGCGGGCCGTGGAGCTGTTCGCCGACGACAAGGAGCACCAGCGGTCGTACGCACTGAACCTGATCGGGATGGCCACGGTCCACCTGCTGCAGCGCGAGCCGGAGCAGAGCACGGCACCGGCCGTGCTGGCCATGCAGGTCGCCAAGAAGGTGCGCTCCGAGCGGGTCAACACTCGTATCCGAAAGACCGTGGACACCGCTGTACGCGATTTCGGGGACCTCACCGAGGTCGTGGACCTCACCGACCGGCTCGCGACCGAGCTGCCCGAGGCGGCCGAAGCCGTCTGAACCCCGCTGAACCCCGGCCGCGGCCGGCCCTCCCGAACAGCCCGACTCGGCTCCCCCATGCCAGGTCATCGGAAGGCCGACCGCGGCCGGTTTACATCCTTCGAGTGAAGGTTGCGCCACGATAACGATCCACTCGCCGCACATCCGGCAGTTCATCCACGCGTAACACGCAAGGCGCCTTCGTCACGGCGGCGAAACAACGAGGGGCTTCCACCGAAACCGCGCTGCGCCAATCTCATGGCGCATAACCGGCCCACCCCTCAATCCGCTCAGGCTTCGCCCGCACGGGGCCGTACCAAATGACGAGGAGACGCCGATGGCACCAGCCATCACGCTCGCCGCAGAAGCACCCAAGCTGTCTGCCGCCAACACGGGCTTCATGCTCATCTGTTCCGCCCTGGTGCTGATCATGACTCCGGGTCTGGCCTTCTTCTACGGAGGCATGGTCCGGGTCAAGAGCACCCTGAACATGCTGATGATGAGTTTCATCAGCATCGGGATCGTCACCATCCTCTGGGTGCTGTACGGCTTCTCCATGGCCTTTGGTACCGACTCCGGCAGCATCATCGGGTGGAATTCCGACTGGGTCGGCCTCAGCAACATCGGCCTGACGCAGCTGTGGGACGGCTACACCATCCCGATCTTCGTCTTCATGGTCTTCCAGATGATGTTCGCCATCATCACGCCCGCCCTGATAAGCGGTGCCCTCGCCGACCGCGTGAAGTTCACCGCGTGGGCACTGTTCGTCGCCCTGTGGGCCACGGTCGTCTACTTCCCGGTCGCGCACTGGGTCTGGGGCACCGGTGGCTGGGCCTTCGAGCTGGGCGTGATCGACTTCGCCGGTGGTACGGCGGTGCACATCAACGCCGGTGCCGCGGCGCTCGGCGTGATCCTCGTCATCGGCAAGCGCGTCGGCTTCAAGAAGGACCCGATGCGCCCGCACAGCCTGCCGCTGGTCATGCTCGGCGCCGGTCTGCTGTGGTTCGGCTGGTTCGGCTTCAACGCCGGCTCGTGGCTCGGCAACGACGACGGCGTCGGCGCGCTGATGTTCGTCAACACGCAGGTCGCCACCGCCGCCGCCATGCTGGCCTGGCTCATCTACGAGAAGATCCGCCACGGCGCGTTCACCACGCTGGGCGCCGCCTCCGGCGCGGTCGCCGGTCTGGTCGCCATCACCCCGTCCGGTGGTGCGGTCTCCCCGCTCGGCGCGATCGCCGTCGGTGCCATCGCCGGTGTCCTGTGCGCCATGGCGGTCGGCCTGAAGTACAAGTTCGGCTACGACGACTCGCTCGACGTCGTCGGCGTCCACCTCGTCGGCGGTGTCGTCGGCTCCCTGCTGATCGGCCTCTTCGCCAGCGGCCACGGCCAGTCCACGGTCGAGGGTCTCTTCTACGGCGGCGGCCTGACCCAGTTCTGGAAGCAGTGCGCCGGTGTCTTCGCGGTCCTCGCCTACTCGCTGGTGGCCTCCGCGATCCTCGCCTTCCTCATCGACAAGACGATCGGTATGCGCGTCACGGAGGACGAGGAGGTGACCGGCATCGACCAGGCCGAGCACGCCGAGACCGCATACGACTTCAGCGGTGCCGGCGGCGGTGCCGCCCGTACGACCGCCGCCACGGCCCCGGTGGCCGACGCCGCGAGCAAGAAGGTGGACGCATGAAGCTCATCACCGCCGTCGTGAAGCCCCACCGGCTCGACGAGATCAAGGAGGCCCTCCAGGCCTTCGGGGTACACGGTCTGACGGTCACCGAGGCGAGCGGCTACGGTCGTCAGAGGGGCCACACCGAGGTCTACCGCGGTGCCGAGTACACGGTCGACCTGGTCCCCAAGATCCGCATCGAGGTGCTGGCCGAGGACGACGACGCCGAGCAGCTGATCGACGTCATCGTCAAGGCCGCCCGCACCGGCAAGATCGGTGACGGCAAGGTCTGGTCCCTGCCGGTCGAGACGGCCGTCCGGGTCCGCACCGGTGAGCGCGGTCCGGACGCGCTGTAAAAAAGAACCATCTGAATACAGGCAGGAGTCGCCGGGTGTCGAGTACGGAGATGCAGACCGAAGCAGAGGACTCGGGACCCAGCGGCTACGCGGCGGCCCGGCTGCGCCTCCTCCAGGAGGGGGCGCAGTCCGGGCCGCCGCGCCGTGCGGCCCTCGCCGAACTGACCGACGAATGGCTCTCGGGCCTCTTCGACGCGGGCACCGAGGAACTGCGCGGAGTCTCCCTGGTCGCCGTCGGTGGCTACGGCCGGGGCGAGCTGTCCCCGCGCAGCGACCTCGACCTGCTCCTGCTGCACGACGGCCAGGACTCCAAGGGCGTCGCCGCCCTGGCCGACCGCCTCTGGTACCCCGTGTGGGACCTCGGACTCGCGCTCGACCACTCCGTGCGGACCCCGGCGGAGGCCCGCAAGACCGCGGGCGAGGACCTCAAGGTCCAGCTCGGCCTGCTCGACGCCCGCCACCTCGCGGGCGACCTCGGCCTCACGGCCGGCCTGCGTACGGCGGTCCTCGCCGACTGGCGCAACCAGGCGCCCAAACGCCTCCCCGAACTCCAGGAGCTGTGCGCCGAGCGCGCCGAACGGCAGGGCGAACTGCAGTACCTGCTCGAGCCGGACCTGAAGGAGGCCCGGGGCGGGCTCAGGGACGACACCGCGCTGCGTGCCGTCGCCGCCTCCTGGCTGGCCGACGCCCCGCGCGAGGGCCTCGCCGACGCCCGGCGCCGGCTGCTCGACGTACGGGACGCCCTGCACCTGACCACGGGGCGCGCGACCGACCGGCTCGCGCTCCAGGAGCAGGACCAGGTCGCGGCCGAGCTCGGGCTCCTCGACGCCGACACGCTGCTGCGGCAGGTGTATGAGGCGGCGCGCGTCATTTCGTATGCGAGCGATGTCACCTGGCGTGAAGTGGGGCGCGTTCTGCGGTCGCGCGCCGTGCGGCCTCGGCTGCGCGCCATGCTGGGCGCCGGGAAGCCGGTGTCCGAACGGTCTCCTCTCGCGGAGGGCGTGGTCGAGCAGGACGGCGAGGTGGTGCTCGCGCGCGCCGCACGCCCCGAACGCGACCCCGTGCTCCCGCTGCGCGCCGCTGCCGCCGCCGCCCAGGCGGGCCTGCCGCTCTCCCTGCACGCCGTACGGCGCATGGCGTCCGTCGCACGCCCCCTGCCCACGCCCTGGCCCGCCGAGGCGCGCGAACAGCTCGTCACGCTGCTCGGCTCCGGCCAGCCCACCATCGACGTCTGGGAGGCGCTGGAGGCCGAAGGCCTGATCACCCGGCTGCTGCCCGACTGGGAGCGGGTGCGCTGCCGCCCGCAGCGCAACGCCGTGCACCTGTGGACCGTGGACCGGCACCTCATCGAGACCGCCGTGCGCGCCTCCGAGTTCACCCGCCGTGTCAGCCGCCCCGACCTGCTGCTGGTCGCCGCGCTGCTGCACGACATCGGCAAGGGCTGGCCCGGCGACCACTCCGTCGCGGGCGAGATCATCGCCAAGGACGTGGCCGCCCGGATCGGCTTCGACCGCGCGGACGTGGCGGTGCTCTCCTTGCTCGTACGCCATCACCTGCTGCTCATCGAGACGGCCACCCGGCGCGACCTGGAGGACCCGGCCACCGTCCGCTCCGTCGCCGAGGCGGTCGGTTCGCAGGGCACGCTGGAGCTGCTGCACGCGCTGACCGAGGCCGACGCGCTGGCGACCGGCCCGGCCGCCTGGTCGTCCTGGCGGGGCTCCCTCGTCGCCGACCTGGTCAAGCGGGTCTCGGCGGTGCTCGCCGGGGACGACCCGGAGGAGCCCGAGGACGCCGCGCCCACCGCCGAGCAGGAGCGGCTCGCCGTCGAGGCGCACCGCACGGGCGGGCCGGTGCTGGCGCTGCGCGCGCAGACCGAGGCGCCCTCCGACGCCGAGCCGTCCGGCGACCCCGAGCCGCTGGGCGTGGAGCTGGTCATCGCCGTACCCGACCAGCCGGGCGTACTGCCCGCGGTCGCCGGCGTCCTCGCCATGCACCGCCTCACCGTCCGCACCGCGGAACTGCGCTCCCTCGGCCTGCCCGACGGCGTCGACGAGGGCTCCGTCCTGCTGCTGAACTGGCGTGTCGCCGCCGAGTACGGCTCCCTGCCCCAGGCCGCCCGGCTGCGCGCCGATCTCGTACGGGCGCTGGACGGCTCCCTGGACATCGCCGGCCGCCTCGCCGAACGCGACGCCGCCTACCCGCGCCGCAGGGGCGTGGTGGCACCCGCGGCCCGCGTGAAGGTCGCCTCGGCCGCCTCCCGCCTGGCCACGGTCATCGAGGTCCGTGCCCAGGACGCGCCCGGGCTGCTGTTCCGCATCGGCAGCGCCCTGGAGGACTCCGGCGTCCACGTCCGCAGCGCCCACGTCAGCACCCTGGGCGCCAACGCGGTCGACGCCTTCTACGTGACCGGCCCGACGGGTGTCCCGCTGCCGAACGAGGAGGCCGCGGGGGTGGCCCGGAAGCTGGAGGAGACCTTGCGCGGGTGACCGTGACCCGGTCTTGTGGAGCCGGGATACCCTGGAGGGCGATTCACCAGCCAGTCACCGACCCCGAGGACCGACGCCGCCGTGTTCGATACTCTCTCCGATCGCCTTTCAGCGACCTTCAAGAACTTGCGCGGCAAGGGGCGCTTGAGCGAAGCGGACATCGACGCCACGGCGCGCGAGATCCGCATCGCGCTTCTCGAAGCCGACGTCGCGCTGCCTGTCGTCCGCACGTTCATCAAGAACATCAAGGAACGCGCGCTCGGATCCGACGTCTCGCGGGCGCTGAATCCGGCCCAGCAGGTCCTGAAGATCGTCAACGAGGAACTCGTCACGATCCTCGGCGGCGAGACCCGGCGGCTGCGGTTCGCCAAGCAGCCGCCGACCGTGATCATGCTGGCGGGTCTGCAGGGTGCCGGTAAGACCACCCTCGCGGGCAAGCTGGGCCGGTGGCTCAAGGAGCAGGGGCACTCGCCGCTGCTCGTCGCCGCCGACCTCCAGCGCCCCAACGCGGTCAACCAGCTGAGCGTCGTCGCCGAGCGCGCCGGTGTCGCGGTCTTCGCGCCCCAGCCGGGCAACGGCGTGGGCGACCCGGTCCAGGTCGCCAAGGACTCCATCGAGCACGCGAAGACCAAGGTCCACGACATCGTGATCGTGGACACCGCCGGCCGCCTCGGCATCGACCAGGAGCTGATGCAGCAGGCCGCGGACATCCGCGACGCGGTCTCGCCGGACGAGATCCTCTTCGTCGTCGACGCGATGATCGGCCAGGACGCCGTCAACACCGCCGAGGCGTTCCGCGACGGTGTCGGCTTCGACGGCGTGGTGCTGTCCAAGCTCGACGGTGACGCCCGCGGTGGTGCCGCGCTGTCGATCGCCTCCGTGACCGGCAAGCCGATCATGTTCGCGTCGAACGGTGAGAAGCTCGACGACTTCGACGCCTTCCACCCGGACCGGATGGCTTCCCGCATCCTCGACATGGGTGACCTGCTCACCCTGATCGAGCAGGCGGAGAAGACGTTCAGCCAGGAAGAGGCCGAGAAAATGGCCTCCAAGCTGGCGTCCAAGAAGGGCCAGGACTTCACCCTGGACGACTTCCTGGCCCAGATGGAGCAGGTCAGGAAGATGGGCTCCATCTCGAAGCTCCTCGGGATGCTGCCGGGCATGGGGCAGATCAAGGACCAGATCAACAACCTCGACGAGCGGGACGTCGACCGCACGGCCGCGATCATCAAGTCGATGACGCCGGCCGAGCGCCAGGAGCCGACGATCATCAACGGCTCCCGCCGCGCCCGTATCGCCAAGGGCTCCGGTGTCGACGTCAGCGCGGTGAAGAACCTCGTCGAGCGGTTCTTCGAGGCCCGCAAGATGATGTCCCGCATGGCCCAGGGCGGCGGCATGCCAGGCATGCCGGGGGTCCCGGGCATGGGCGGCGGCCCCGGCCGCACCAAGAAGCAGCCGAAGAAGGCCAAGGGCAAGCAGCGCTCCGGCAACCCGATGAAGCGCAAGCAGCAGGAGCAGGAGGAGGCCGCCCGCCGGGCCGCCGCGGCGCAGGGCGGCAATGCCTTCGGAGTGCCGGGCCAGCAGGACGGTCAGGACTTCGAACTGCCGGACGAGTTCAAGAAGTTCATGGGCTGATCCGGCTCGTACGTCACCTCGTACGTCCGGTACGTCCCGTACGTCGCTGGGGGCGCTCCTCGTGAGAGGGGCGCCCCCGGTGCTTTTCCGGCCAGATCGGTGTCAGGGTGTCCGGGCCACCAGGTACCGGAACACGTTCGGCATCCACACCGTCCCGTCCCGCCGCTGGTGCGGGTGCAGCGCCTCGGCCAGTTCCTTGTCGACCTGTTCCTGGTCCGTCGCGGCGATGGCCGCGTCGAACAGCCCCGTCGACAGCAGACCGCGCACCGCGCTGCCGAGGTCGGCGTAGCCGAAGGGGCAGGAGACCCGTCCGGAGCCGTCCGGCCTGAGGCCTGCTCGCTGGGCGACCTCCTCCAGGTCGTCGCGCAGGGCGGGACGCCAACCGCCCGAGGTGCGCATCGGATCGGCCAGCTTGGTGGCCACCCGCAGCACGGACGACGTGGCGCACCGCTCGGGCGGACCCCAGCCGGCCAGCACCACGGGCGACCCCCGCTCGGCGAGCGGCGCCGCCGCCGTGAGCAGCTCGCTCAGACCCTCCGAGTCGCCCGCGAGGCACCCGATGGGCTCGAAGGCGGTCACCAGGTTGTACGCGGGTGTCTCCGCGTCGGCCGCGTCCGCGGGCCCGCCGTCGATGAGCCGGGTGGCCACACGCGCACGCGTGCCCCACGCCTCCGGCAGCAACCGCTCCCGCGCGAGCGCCAGCCGCTCCGGGCAGCGGGATTCGACGCCGGTGACGGCGGCGCCTCTGGAGGCCGCCATCAGCAAGGAGAGCCCGGAGCCGCAGCCGAGGCCCAGCAGCCGGGTGGCCGGGCCCACTTCGAGTCGCTCGTGGACGGCCTCGTAGAGCGGGACCAGCATCCGCTCCTGAATCTCGGACCAGTCACGCGCGCGTGCACCGAGGTCCACGCGGGATTCGGCTCCCGCGTGAGCCAGGTGCTGCCGCACGAGCGTAGGTGTCATAGGAAAGCGCCCCAATCCGCCGAGAGTTGTCAGGTGTGTGCTCGTCGTTTCCGAGGCCCCCGTGGTGCGCGCTCGCACTTCCCCCGTATGCCAGGAAACTCCCGGCTCGCGGCGGCGTCCAGGGGTTGCGGAGTCCGGTTTGGGGCTTGTCGGTGCCTGTGGCGAGAATTCACATTCCGGCAACGTGGGCCCGTACCATCTCGCCATGGCCAAAGCACCCGTTCTCACGCCCAGGGCGGACGATTTCCCGCGCTGGTACCAGGACCTGATCAGCAAGGCCGAGCTGGCCGACAACGGGCCGGTGCGCGGCACCATGGTGATCCGACCGTACGGGTACGGGCTGTGGGAGCGGATGCAGGCCGAGATGGACGCCCGGATCAAGGAGACGGGCACGCAGAACGCGTACTTCCCCCTCCTGATCCCGCAGTCGTACCTCGCGCGTGAGGCCGACCATGTCGAGGGCTTCGCGCCCGAACTCGCCGTGGTCACGCACGGCGGCGGCAAGGAACTCGAGGAGCCGGCGGTGGTCCGCCCCACCTCCGAGATGATCATCAACGACTACTTCTCGAAGTGGGTGCAGAGCTACCGCGACCTGCCCCTGCTGATCAACCAGTGGGCCAACGTGGTCCGTTGGGAGCTGCGGCCCCGGCTCTTCCTGCGCACCACCGAGTTCCTCTGGCAGGAGGGCCACACGGCCCACGCCACGTACGAGGACGCGCGCGACTTCGCCTCCCGCATCCACCGCGAGGTCTACGAGGACTTCATGGTGAACGTCCTCGCGATGGACGTCGTACCCGGCCGCAAGACCGTCAAGGAGCGCTTCGCGGGAGCCATCAACACCCTCACCCTCGAAGGGATGATGGGCGACGGCAAGGCCCTGCAGATGGCCACCAGCCATGAGCTGGGGCAGAACTTCGCCAAGGCCTTCAACACCTCCTACCTGTCGAAGGACGGCACCCAGGAGCTGGTCTGGCAGACCTCCTGGGGCTCGACCACCCGCATGATCGGCGCCCTGGTGATGATGCACGGCGACGACAACGGCCTGCGCGTCCCGCCGCGGCTGGCGCAGATCCAGGCCGTCGTCCTCGCGATCAAGGGCGACGAGGCGGTTCTGGCCAAGGTCCGCGAGATCGGCGACCGGCTCAGGGCGGCCGGGATCCGGGTCCAGGTCGACGACCGCACCGACACCCCGTTCGGCCGCCGCGCCGTCGACTGGGAGCTCAAGGGCGTGCCCGTCCGCATCGAGATCGGCCCGCGCGACCTGGAGAACGGCACCGCGATGCTGGCCCGCCGCATCCCCGGCGGCAAGGAGCCGGTGTCCCTGGACGCGCTTGCCGAGCTGCTGCCCGCGGTCCTCGAAGAAGACCAGGCGCTGCTGCTGCGGCAGGCCCGTGAGCGCCGCGAGTCCCGTACGACGGACGTGTCCTCGATCGAGGAGGCCGTCGAGGCCGCCACCGCCGGCACCTGGGCGCGCATCCCGTGGGCGAGCCTCGGCGAGGAGGGCGAGGCCAAGCTGGCCGACCACGCGGTGACCGTACGGTGTCTGGTCACCGGGGACGGGTCGGTCCCGGAGGACGGCGACGCACCGGGTAACGTCGTGATCGTGGCGCGCGCTTACTGAGGTGACGCCCTCCAGGCGGGAGAGCGACCGAAACACCCCTTGCGCGCCTGCGGACCTCACATACCCCGGCGAGTGGACATCGTCTACGCGCCGGTGCGTAGAGGGGACTACGCACCACCTTGGTATGAGCTGTGAGGCTTCTCCGCAGATCGGCGCACCCGCCCTCGTCGTGGCGCATCATTCGCAACTGACGGGTACGTGCAAATTATTTGGGATGGCCCGGAATCGGAACACAGGGGCACCCCGGCTCGTTGTCATTACGTGAGCACGACACAGACACCACCTGTTCTCGCCGCAGAGCTGGCGCAGGCGTGGGCCGACATTCAGCGGTACCACCCCGAGCTGCCGGATCTCGCCGCGCCAGAGTCCCTGATCGGGGAGTCGTCGTCCGCGTGCGGTCACGAGCTCTCCTTCGAGCGACTGCTTCATGAGGCAGTCCACGGCATCGCGGCCGCTCGCGGAGTTCGCGACACCTCCCGCGCCGGCCGCTACCACAACCGCAGATTCCTCGCGATCGCCGAGGAGCTGGGCCTGGACCACCCCGAGGAACCGCATCCGAGCAGCGGCTTCTCGCTGGTCTCGCTCAACCCCGAGGCCAAGCGCCGCTACCGCCCGACGATCGAGCGCCTGCAGCGCGCCCTGAAGGCGCACACCGCGGCCACCACCGCCGAGACCACCCGCGCCTTCCGCGGCCCCGCCGCCCGCCACGGCTCCTCCGGCGGCGGCGTCCGCGTCAAGGCGGTGTGCGACTGCGGCCGCAACGTCCGCGTCGTCCCGTCGGTCCTGGCCCAGGCCCCGATCGTCTGCGGCGGCTGCGGCAAGCCGTTCCGCATCCCGGAGGTCATGGGCGCGGCGTAACGGACGCCTCCGTCGAGCACCGGCATCTCGTGGCTGTCGGTTCGGGTTGGCGGGGTCACCGGGGGGAGCGCCGTGCCGCCCTCGGGCGCGTCCGGCGCTCAACCACGCTCGAGCGCCGGGCGTCCCTCGGTCATGCCCACGCTCAGCTCACCGCACCCTCGGCCAAAGGTGACCCGCAGGGTGTGGCACAATGGCTAGCTGTACTCGACAGCCGCACAGGACCCCTCTCTCCTCCGGCTGACGCGTCCATCGGGCACTCGGGTACCGCAACCCCACGCGGCCATCTCGCCGTGCCCAACCACGTCAAAACCAGGAGAACCCACTCCCGTGGCAGTCAAGATCAAGCTGAAGCGTCTGGGCAAGATCCGTTCGCCTCACTACCGCATCGTCATCGCCGACTCCCGTACCCGTCGTGACGGTCGTGCGATCGAGGAGATCGGCAAGTACCACCCGACGTACCACCCCTCGGTCATCGAGGTGGACGCCGAGCGCGTGGCGTACTGGCTGGGCGTCGGCGCCCAGCCGACCGAGCCCGTGCTCGCCATCCTGAAGAAGACCGGCGACTGGCAGAAGTTCAAGGGCGAGCCCGCCCCGGCGCCGCTGCTCGTCGCCGAGCCGAAGGCCTCGCGCGTGTCGTTCGAGTCCCTCGGCGGCGACGACGAGGGCAAGGGTGAGGCGATCACCCAGAAGAAGAAGGCTGAGAAGAAGGACGAGGCTGCGGCTGAGTCCGAGTCGACCGAGGCCTGAGCATGCTCGAGGAGGCTCTCGAGCACCTCGTGAAGGGCATCGTCGACAATCCTGACGATGTGCAGGTCGCCTCGCGCAACCTGCGTCGCGGGCGTGTGCTCGAGGTCCGGGTCCACCCGGACGACCTCGGCAAGGTGATCGGCCGCAACGGCCGCACCGCACGCGCCCTGCGCACCGTCGTGGGCGCCATCGGCGGTCGCGGTGTCCGCGTCGACCTCGTCGACGTGGACCACGTCCGCTGACGCTTATCGCAATCCGGCTCGGGCCGGGGAGGGCCACTGGGCCGTCCCCGGCCCGTCGTCGTAGGGCCGGTCGTATGAGTCGTATGACAGGAGACCTGTACAAGTGCAGCTGGTAGTCGCTCGCGTCGGCCGTGCCCACGGCATCAAGGGCGAGGTCACCGTGGAGGTACGCACCGACGAGCCGGAGCTGAGGCTCGGGCCGGGCGCCGTCCTGGCCACCGACCCGGCCTCGGCCGGCCCGCTGACCATCGAGACGGGCCGCGTCCACAGCGGCCGCCTCCTGCTGCGCTTCGAAGGCGTGCGCGACCGCACCGCCGCCGAGGCGCTGCGCAACACGCTCCTGATCGCCGACGTCGACCCGAACGAGCTGCCCGAGGACGAGGACGAGTACTACGACCACCAGCTCATGGACCTCGACGTGGTGACCGCGGACGGCGTGGAGGTCGGCCGGATCACCGAGATCTCCCACCTGCCCTCGCAGGACCTGTTCATCGTGGAGCGCCCGGACGGCACCGAGGTCATGATCCCGTTCGTCGAGGAGATCGTCACCGAGATCGATCTGGAGGAACAGCGGGCCGTCATCACCCCGCCCCCGGGCCTGATCGACGACCGCGCTGAGATCGCCTCGTCCCGGGAAGAAGAGTCCTGATGCGCCTCGACGTCGTCACGATCTTCCCCGAGTACCTGGAACCCCTGAACGTCTCCCTGGTCGGCAAGGCACGCGCGCGTGGACAGCTGAACGTGCACGTGCACGATCTGCGCTCCTGGACGTACGACCGCCACAACACGGTCGACGACACGCCCTACGGCGGCGGACCCGGCATGGTCATGAAGACCGAGCCCTGGGGTGACGCCCTGGACTCCGTCCTCGCCGACGGCTACGAGACGGGCTCGCGCGCGCCCGCGCTCATCGTGCCGACCCCCAGCGGCCGCCCGTTCACCCAGGAACTCGCCGTCGAGCTCTCCGAGCGCCCCTGGCTGATCTTCACGCCGGCCCGCTACGAGGGCATCGACCGCCGCGTCATCGACGAGTACGCGGCCCGGATGCCCGTCTACGAGGTGTCCATCGGCGACTACGTCCTCGCCGGCGGCGAGGCGGCCGTACTCGTCGTCACGGAGGCCGTGGCGCGGCTGCTGCCCGGTGTCCTGGGCAACGCCGAGTCCCACCGGGACGACTCCTTCGCGCCCGGCGCCATGGCCAACCTCCTGGAGGGGCCCGTCCACACCAAGCCGCCCGAGTGGCGCGGCCGCGGGATCCCGGAGGTGCTGCTCAGCGGCCACCACGGGAAGATCGCCCGCTGGCGCCGCGACGAGGCGCTACGGCGTACTACGGCCAACCGCCCGGACCTCATCGAGCGCTGCGACCCCAAGGCCTTCGACAAGAAGGACCGAGAGATGCTCTCCATCCTGGGCTGGGCACCGGACCCGGACGGCGAGCCGTACGGCCGATTTTGGCGCAGGACAGAAGGCGTGGAAGAATAGGCCGCTGTTGTGCGCCGTCCGGCGTGCGCCCCTGCCACGGGGGGACACGACGCCCGCCCCGACCGCACGACTCCCCTCCAGAACCTCTAGTTCCCGTTGATGACCTGTGGCATCAGCGAAGAAAGCAGACGAAATGTCTCACCTGCTCGACACCGTCGACTCCGCGTCGCTGCGCAGCGACATCCCGGCCTTCCGCCCGGGTGACACCGTCAACGTCCACGTCCGCGTCATCGAGGGCAACCGCTCCCGTGTGCAGCAGTTCAAGGGCGTTGTGATCCGCCGCCAGGGCGCCGGTGTCCGCGAGACCTTCACGGTCCGCAAGGTCTCGTTCTCCGTCGGCGTCGAGCGCACCTTCCCGGTGCACACCCCGATCGTCGAGAAGATCGAGCTCGTCACCCGCGGTGACGTGCGTCGCGCCAAGCTGTACTACCTGCGCGAGCTGCGCGGCAAGGCCGCGAAGATCAAGGAGAAGCGCGACAACTGAGCGCTTCCCGGGGTTCACAGACGGGCCGGATAGCATCTGGCCTCGATGGACACCGAAGCACAGCCGACGGAGCGCGACCGCTCCTCCCGCTCCTCCGTTTCCGAGGCGATCTCGGACACAGGGGGACAGGAGGGACGGTCGCGTTTCTCGTTGGTGTCGCGGATCACCGACTGGCTTCCGGGCGGTCGGATCAGCCTGACCCTGCTCGTCTGCCTGCTGTTTTTGCTCTTCCTCAACACGTTCGTGGTGCAACCGTTCCAGATTCCGAGCGGATCCATGGAACAGGGATTGAGGATCGGGGACCGCGTTCTCGTAAATAAGTTGGCGTACCGTTTCGGGGCCGAGCCGCGGCGGGGCGACGTGATTGTGTTCGACGGCACTGGGTATTTCGGGGACGCCGACTACGTCAAGCGCGTTGTGGGTGTGGCGGGAGACCACGTGGTCTGCTGTGACAAGGAGGGGAGGATCCAGGTGAACGGCCGGTCGGTCGACGAGTCGAGGTTTCTGTACCCCGGCGACAGCCCGTCCACGGTGCCCTTCGACGTCGTCGTGCCGGACAGTGCCCTGTTCGTCCTCGGCGACCATCGCGGCGACTCCAGCGACTCCCGCGACCATCTGGGGTCGCCGGGCGGCGGCATGATCCCCGTCGGGGAAGTGATCGGGCGTGCCGACCTGGTCGCCTGGCCCTTGGGTCACCTCTCCTCCCTGCAACGGCCCGACGCCTACGCGCGCGTGCCCGCCGCGGAGGGCGCCCATGGGTAACCGCGGCAAACCACGCGGCGCGGGGGGCAGCGCCGCCGACAACCTTCTGCCCACCGGCTCCCGCCGGGCCGGCCCCGGCCCGTCCGCCGGTCGCAGCCGCGCCGAGCGGCGCAAGCTCCAGCGCAAGGTCAAGCGGCGCCGCAGGCGCGGCGCGGTCAAGGAGATACCCCTCCTCGTCGGCGTCGCGGTGCTCATAGCGCTCGTGCTGAAGACCTTCCTCGTCCAGGCGTTCGTGATCCCGTCGGGCTCCATGGAGCAGACGATCCAGATCGGTGACCGCGTCCTGGTCGACAAGTTCACCCCGTGGTTCGGCTCCAAGCCGCAGCGCGGGGACGTCGTCGTGTTCAAGGACCCCGGCGGCTGGCTGAAGGACGAGCAGACGACCACGAAGAAGAACGACCCGATCGTCGTCAAGCAGGTCAAGGAGGCGCTCACTTTCATCGGTCTGCTGCCGTCCGACGACGAGAAGGACCTCATCAAGCGGGTCGTCGGGGTCGGCGGGGACCGCGTGAAGTGCTGTGACACACAGGGGCGGGTCACCGTCAACGGCGTTCCGCTGGCCGAGGACTACCTGTATCCGGGGAACGCCCCGTCCGACATGCAGTTCGACATCACCGTCCCCCAGGGGCGGTTGTGGGTGATGGGCGACCACCGGGCCAACTCCGCGGACTCCCGTTCGCACCAGGACACCGACTACGGCGGCACGGTCTCCGAGGACGTGGTGGGGCGCGCCATGGTGATCGCCTGGCCCTTCAACCACATGACCAGCCTCGACGAACCCACGACGTACGCTTCCGTGTCCGACTCGGTGGCAGGGTCGACCGCTGCTCCCCGGCTGTCGCATAGGGTTGCCTCGGACGATTCGAACGGAACGATCCAGCTCCCGAGCCCTGCGGAACTCCCGCTCGTTATGGGAGTGGTGGGCCTGCGCCGCGTATGGGGCAGGCGGCGGCACAGAGTAAGGAGTTGGCGTGGGGGATGTGGCGGTTGGCGCACGGTCCGGACACGACGGCGAGGAGCACCGCGGAGGTCCCGTGGAAGCTGCCGTCCCGGCCGCGGACAGCGCCGTGACCTCCGGGAGTGACTCCGGAGCGACTGAGGGCGGCAGGGTGGAGGACGAGCAGATCCAGGGTGGTGGCGCGGGGCCGGGGACCCCGGGGCCCGGACCGAAGAAACCCCGCTCCTTCTGGAAGGAGCTGCCCATCCTGATCGGTATCGCGCTGGTGCTGGCGCTGCTGATCAAGACGTTCCTGGTGCAGGCGTTCTCGATCCCCTCGGACTCGATGCAGAACACCCTCCAGCAGGGTGACCGCGTCCTCGTCGACAAGCTGACCCCGTGGTTCGGCTCCGAGCCGGAGCGCGGCGAGGTCGTCGTCTTCCACGACCCCGACCAGTGGCTGGCGGGTGAGCCGACCCCCGACCCGAACGCCCTCCAGACGTTCCTCAGCTGGATCGGCCTGATGCCGTCCGCGGAGGAGAAGGACCTCATCAAGCGGGTCGTCGGCGTCGGCGGCGACACCGTCGAGTGCAAGGGCACCGGCCCGCTGAAGGTCAACGGCAAGGCGTTGAACGAGCCGTACGTCTACCCGGGCAACACCCCGTGCACCATGGACGACCAGGGCGGCCAGTTCAAGGTCAAGGTGCCCAAGGGCAAGATCTGGGTCATGGGCGACCACCGCCAGAACTCGCGCGACTCGCGCTACAACCAGTCGGACAAGAACCACGGCATGGTGCCCGTCGACGAGGTCGTCGGGCGCGCCATCGTCAAGGCCTGGCCGATCAACCGCTGGGGCACGCTGCCCGTCCCGGACACCTTCGACCAGGACGGCCTGAACGACCAGTCGTCGGCGGCCGCCACCCTCACCGTCGCCCCGCAGGGCCTCGCCCTCGCCGGCGTGGTGCCGGTGGCGCTGTGGCGGCGCAGGCGGCTCACCCTGGCCGAGCCGGTCCAGCGGGTCGAGAGCGCGGACCGCTGAGGGCACGGCACGAAGGAGCGCGCGTCCCGCCGCCTTTTCCCAAGGGTTGGTCGTGATCCAGGCCATGGGCTGACCAGGCGGCGTACCCCCGGGTAGGGTGCGGATCCATGAGTGGCGAGAGTGCGACACGTACGGCCCCGCGCAGCACCGGCGCGGGTGAGGGCCCAGTGGGCAGTCGGACCGGACAGAGGTTGTCCGGGCTGGCCGTCGCACTGGGCCTGGTGCTGTTCCTGGGCGGTTTCGGCTGGGGAGCGGTGGTCTATCGGCCGTACACCGTGCCGACCAGCTCCATGACGCCGACGATCGACGCGGGTGACCGCGTGCTGGCGCAGCGCGTGGACGGCGACGAGGTGCGCCGCGGTGACGTCGTCGTCTTCGAGGACGCCACGTGGGCCAACGCTCCCGTGGTCAAGCGTGTGGTCGCCGTCGGCGGGGACACGGTCTCCTGCTGCACCGACGGCAAGCTGACCGTCGACGGCAAGCAGATCGACGAACCGTATCTCGCGGCAGGCAGCCCTGCCGAGGACAAGAACATCCCGACCGTGAAGGTTCCCGAGGGGCGGCTCTTCCTCCTCGGTGACGAACGTCAGGGCTCCCTGGACTCCTCCGCCCACCTCACGGACGCGGCCAGTGGCACGGTGGCCGTGAAGGCCGTACGCGCCAGGGTGGACGCCGTCGTGTGGCCCATGAACGGCATGCTGAAGCGCCCCACGGGCTTCGAGGCACTCGGCACTCTCTCCTCGCCCGGTCCGCTCGGCACGATCGGCCTCGTGATCCTCGCCGGCGCCGTGCTGGTCCTCGGCGGTGGCGCATACGGCCCGATCGCCAAGCTGCTGGGCGGCCGGGGCCGTTCGCGCACGGAGCCCGCCGGTGTCCGCTGAGGCGACGGGCGCGGGTACGGAAGCGGGTGCGGACGCGCATACGGACGGGCACGAAGGCGGCCTGCGCAAGGTGGCCAGGGTCGTCCTCCTCGACCCCGACGACCGCATCCTCCTGCTGCACGGCCACGAGCCGGACGATCCGGCCGACGACTGGTGGTTCACGCCCGGTGGCGGCCTGGAGGGCGACGAGAGTCGTGAGGAGGCCGCGCTCAGGGAACTCGCGGAGGAGACCGGCATCACCGAGGTCGAGCTCGGCCCGGTGCTGTGGCGACGGATGTGCTCGTTCCCGTTCGCGGGCCGCCGCTGGGACCAGGACGAGTGGTACTACCTGGCCCGTACGACCCAGACGGCCACCCGGGCCGCGGCCCTCACCGAGCTGGAACGGCGCAGCGTCGCCGGAGCGCGCTGGTGGACGTGTCAGGAACTGAGCCGGGCACATGAGACGGTGTATCCGACCAGACTCGCCGAGCTGCTGCGCAGGCTGCTCGACGAAGGTCCCCCGGCCGGACCCGAGATCCTTGACACGGAAATCGTCTAGAGGCACACGGGACTGGCGCACAATGGTGGGATCGCACGGCTGAAGGGGAACATGCCATGAGCGCCGAGGACCTCGAGAAGTACGAGACCGAGATGGAGCTGAAGCTCTACCGGGAGTACCGCGATGTCGTCGGTCTGTTCAAATACGTGATCGAGACCGAGCGGCGTTTCTACCTGACCAACGACTACGAGATGCAGGTGCACTCGGTCCAGGGTGAGGTGTTCTTCGAGGTGTCCATGGCGGACGCCTGGGTGTGGGACATGTATCGGCCGGCCCGGTTCGTGAAGCAGGTACGCGTCCTCACGTTCAAGGACGTGAACATCGAGGAGCTCAACAAGAGCGACCTGGAGCTCCCGAGCGGGTGACGGGTGGCCCGAGTGGGTGACGGAGTTGTCCACAACCGCTGAGTTCTCCACCAAGATCCACTTCGTGGGGGCGGATGCGTGACGGTTGGCGCCGGAGGTGGTGCCGACATGAACGCACATCGGGCACGCAGTGCACTCGGCAGGTACGGCGAGACGCTGGCCGCGCGGCGGCTGGCCGAGGCCGGAATGACGGTCCTGGAGCGCAACTGGCGCTGCGGCAGGACCGGAGAGATCGACATCGTGGCGCGGGACGGCGACGTCCTGGTCGTCTGCGAGGTGAAGACCCGCAGGGCGGGGCCCTTCCAGCACCCCATGGCCGCGATCACGCCCACCAAGGCGGACCGTCTGCGGGGCCTCGCACAACGCTGGACCCAGGAACACGGCGGAGCCCCACCCGGCGGCGTCCGCATCGATCTCGTCGGCGTCCTCCTGCCCCAGCGCGGCGCACCCGTGGTCGAGCACGTGCGGGGGGTGGCCTGAGATGGGGTTCGCACGTACGTGCTCCGTGGCCCTGGTCGGCGTCGAGGGCGTCGTCGTCGAGGTCCAGGCCGACCTGGAGCCCGGGGTGGCGGCGTTCACGCTGGTGGGGTTGCCGGACAAGAGCCTGACGGAGAGCCGGGACCGGGTGCGGGCGGCGGTGGTGAACTCGGGCGGCGAGTGGCCGCAGAAGAAGCTCACGGTGGGCCTGAGCCCGGCATCGGTACCGAAGGCGGGCAGCGGCTTCGACCTTGCGGTCGCCTGCGCCGTGCTGGGCGCCGCCGAGCGGATCGACCCACGGGTGCTCGCCGACATCGTGATGATCGGAGAGCTGGGCCTGGACGGACGGGTGAGGCCCGTCAGGGGCATCCTCCCCGCGGTGCTCGCCGCGGCGGACGCCGGATACGAACAGGTGGTCGTACCGGAGTGCGCCGCCGCCGAGGCCTCGCTGGTGCCGGGGATCTCCGTGCTCGGCATCCGCAGCCTGCGCCAGTTGATCGCCGTCCTCACGGACGAGCCGGTGCCCGAGGAGGAACCGGAGGCGCCGGGACGGCCCGATCCGCTCCTTGCCGGACTGCGCGTGCCCGGCACGGGCGCGGCCACCGGCATGCACAGCACGGGTGCCGCCCAGCACGACCAGGGGCACGACCTCGCCGACGTCGTCGGCCAGATCTCGGCGCGCACCGCCGTCGAGGTGTCCGCTGCGGGCGGGCACCACCTGTTCCTGGAGGGCCCGCCCGGCGGGGGTGCACACTGAAGTAGACATAGGAGGGGCTTTGCTGCCCGAGCAACGATCCGGTCCGGTGGTGGCCAAGTACGAGGCGGGATGGGGAAAGCCGCAGGCGCAATCTGGACGCTTGCGAGCCGCGATCATGACGCGGCTGTCCCGTGACGCCGACGACAGCACAAGTATCGCAACTCAGGAAGAGGACGCACGGACGCTCTGCCGCCTGCGCGGGTGGGATGTCGTCCTCGTGACGTACGACGTAGGCGTGTCGGGGTCGATGCGCCCGGAGGAGCGTCCAGGCTTCAGCGTCATCCTCAATGACCTTCAGCACATCGACGTGGTGGTGGCCCGGAGCATCGACCGATTCTCGCGTCAGTCGAACCACTTCGCTGGGCTCGTTGAGACGCTCGACGCCGGAGGAACCACGCTCGCGGATGTTCAGGGTCAGGTGGACCTGACGAGCCCGTACGGGCGGTTCGTCACCACCATCATGGTTGCCTTCGCGCAGATGGAGCGCGAAGTCACTCAAAGCCGCATCCTGCGGTCACGTGCTGAGCTTCGGCGCGCTGGAAGGTGGCTTGGAGGCGCCGCTCCGTACGGATACCGGATCGTCCCCGACGGGATGGGAGGAAAGCGGCTGGAGGTCGACGAGGTGTCGGCCGAAGTGCTTCGGAACGTCATCCGGCGCGTCATCTCCGGCGTGACCCTTTCGCAGGAAGTTGGCCGACTGAACCACGAAGGCGTCCTCTGCCCGCTGGATTACCGCAAGTCGCTCCGCGGAGAGCTTCCTCCGCCGGCTCCCGGGTACGCAGAGTGGACGTATTCGCCGCTCCGTGACCTCCTCCGAAGTGACGTACTGCGGGGGATTCGCGTCGTCGGCAAGAGGAAGGACCGACGGGCCGTCAGGGACGAGTCTGGGGCGCCTGTGCGGGTGGGTACGGCGCTCGTGGACGACTCGACGTTCTTCGCCCTTCAGAAGGCGCTTGACGCCGCCTCAGTGGACCCGCGCCGCCCTCGTCGAAAGGCGACGCTTCTACTGCACGTCGCGTGGTGCCCGAAGTGTGACGAAACGCTGTACTACAACAGTCGGCAGTACGGGGATCAGCGACGCGACGTCTACTCATGTCCCGCAGTGAGGGACAAGCGCCTGCGTGAAAGCGGTGTGTGTCCCGGCGTCACAGTGACCGCGCGCCATCTCGAAGCTCACGTAGAGGAATGGCTCCTCACGAACCTGGGGCGTATCCCGTTTCGGGAGCACGTGCGCGTGGGTGGCGCCGGAGACAAGACAGCCGCAATCGAAGAGCTGAACGCCGACATCGAAGAACTAGCAGCTTCGCTTGTCGGACTCCGTGGCAGGGCCAAGGATGCCGTCATGGGACAGCTCGAATCTCGTCAGGAGGCGCTAGACGAGTTGCAAGCTGAGCCCATTGAACCTGAACGGTGGGAGTGGGTTCCGACCGGGCGCACCGTCGCGCAAGAGTGGAAGTCCGCAAAGGACGTCGCGGAGCGGCGCCTACTGCTGGTGTCGCTCGGGATCCGGGCAGAGATCCAGCCGGCCTACGGAAGCCGGCGGTGGGACCACGAGCGCGTCACCATCGGGCGGCATGAGGACGACCCCGCAACCGCGCGCCTCATGGAGATCCTCGACGAGGAGATGAGCGACTAACCGTCAGACACCGCGAGAGCCCCGCCGGGATGTCCGACGGGGCTCTCGTCATGTCTACGGCGCCTTGCTCCACGGGCCGGCTGGAGGCCGCTCAGGTAGCTTGGCGCCCGGCCGACGTAGATACCACTGCACAAACTCCCGGATGACGCGTCCCCGCGGACTGCGGCCCGTGGGATGCATGACTTTGGCCGCATGAAGGAGTGGCTCCCACTCGTCGTCAGGCATGCGCACGCGACGGGCCTTGTCGTACTCGTTCTCTTCGACGTCCATACGGGGACGGTAGCCGACTTGTGGCCACAAACTCAAGCGGCAAACGGGTTGCGCTTGTGGCCACAAACGGTCTAGCTTTGTGGCCACAAGGAAGCGCCGCAGAAACAGCGAACGCCCCGTAGTCCTGGCAGACCATCCCGGGGCGTTCGTCCTCTCAGAGGAGACACCAGTATGCACGCCGTCCCCGCCCCCTCCCTCGCCCTCGTCGTCGGCCCCACGAACACTCCCTCCGACATCGAGCACCTCCGTCACGTCGCCTTCAACATCACCTTCGAGCTGGGCGCCCCCGCCGTGTACGCCACCCACACCGACCACCGCGTGACGGACTTCGCCGCCGTGTACCTGACGGGCGACGTGACGTCACTGCGGGACGCGTCCACGCTCGTCCTCGTCGGCGAGGCTCTCGCGGCCGGTGTT
This sequence comes from Streptomyces sp. NPDC002888, assembly GCF_042888465.1. NCBI lineage: Bacteria > Bacillati > Actinomycetota > Actinomycetes > Kitasatosporales > Streptomycetaceae > Streptomyces > Streptomyces sp. NPDC002888. The sequence goes on from NZ_JBIAPU010000005.1 coordinate 228,260, forward strand.
CCCGTCCACGAGCCGCTGACGGACGACGAGTCGGTTACGTGTGACTGCGGCCTCGTCCACCACTACACGCGGCCCCACGTCGACGAGCGCGGGGAGGTGTGGTGTGCCGAGTGCAGCGGGGACTCCGCTTGTACGTGGTGCCTGGAGTGGAACGACGTAGAGGATTTGGAGATCGTCGAGAGCGGCGAAGCGTACGTCCCGCTCCACGCCGGGTGCCTCGACGGGATCCGCCGCGCGGAGTCGTCGGCCCGCCTCGTCGCCCTGGAGGCGTCGGCGTGAGCAACGAAGCCAAGGATCTCCGCGACCTCCTGAGTGTCGTCCTCGAAGCGCTCACCGTGCCCACCGGCCCCGACTCCGGCCGTCGCCTCGATGATCGTGCCCTGTGGGTGCGGGTGACGGTGAAAGGCGTCCTGGAAGAGGGACCCGAGGATGTCGCCTGGAACGCCGACTACCTCCGACGGAAATTGGCAGAGGAAGAAGCGAAGAGCGCCAAGTAACTGAACGTGACGAGGGCCGTCTTTCCGGGCAACCGGAGACGGCCCTCGTCACTGTCCGGGCGCCTCGTCGACGTCGGCCGACACCCTCCGCTCGGACAGCGACTTAACGGAACGTATTGGATCTCGGCCCCTTCGTCACCCTCCGTCTATCGTTGGGTCGTTCTAGGTGCCAAAGTGCCAAACTAACCCCCTAGTTCCAACTCTCCTTAACGCGTGTTAGAGAGACTTGAAAAGTGAGGTTAGTTTGGCACTTTGGACCAAACTGGCCCCGGAGGACGCCGAAAGCTCCCCTCGACGGGTAGGCGGGCGCGGACGAGGCGCGAGAAGGGGTCTGGGTGTCCGCCTGAGCGCCTTTCAGGCGCCGTGGGCATCAGGGGGCCGTCCGGGGCCTCACGGACCCTCAGAGGCGCACGTGGGTTTTCCTGGCTCCCCGAGTCAGGGTTACGCAGGGTGACTGACGCTCGGGCGCTCCTCGTCGTCGTCAAAGTGGTGTGCCGCCCAACCGAACATCTGGCCCCGTTTCCCCCATAACCCCTTTGTAAGCCGAACACGCGGCTTGCCGACGACAAGGGGATAGCTGTGAGGCACGAGGACGGTCTGAGGGTTCGACGCACCCGCCGCACGTATGAGGCCCTGGAGATGCAAGCGCTAGAGGGCGACATGGAAGCGTGCGGAGCGTACATCTCGTCAGGGCGTGGCTACTGGCGCGGCTTGTCGGGGCGTGACCCTCTGGCGGAGATCAGCGACGAGGAGTACGGGCTCCGGGAGTTCGAGGACTGGAACGACGCCGCACTTGACGAGGACGAGCGTCCGCAGCGTCGCCGGCCGTCGGGGCGTGAGGTCGACATCGTCCCGCCCGTGGTTGGCGAAGTGACGGTGAGAGTGGATCCGTCGATAGCAGCTGCTTATGCGGCGCGCCAGGTCGGTGCAGCGCCGGGGGCGTCGTGGGACGTCGACAATTCCGCCCGTGTGACGATCGTCGGAGACTTCAAGGTGTGGCAGGGAGCGTGCGCGCAGTGCTGCAACGCGTTTGAGCAGCGTCGCCCGCGGAGTCAGCGCCGACGGTGGCAGAAGCTGTGTAGTGAAGAGTGCCGCGAGCTGTGGAACCGGGGGCGCGCGCGGGACCGCATGAGGCGGGTTCGCGGGTCCGACGCTGCCTGAGGTTCGCTTTACATCTAGATCTGGAGAAGGGGTGTCGCACAGCCACACCTTCTCCTCGTCGCATCGCAGAGTCTCCGGCCCCGGAATAGCCGTTGAAGGCTCTTGCGCTGCGTGACGTTGACCTCTCCTCCGACGTCACGCCTGAAGGGCTCCCGTCCGTGTCCCGCAGGGAGCGCGTTGAGCACCGACCTCCCCCTCTGTGGGTCGCGCTGCTCCGCGCCGCCACTCCGCGGATGGGAGCCCTTTTTCATGCCCGACTTTCGAACGATATGACCGAACGCCAACGGACGGAGGACCGAATGAGCACGCTCGACGTGCCTAGCCGTGGGTCACGGCCGTGCCTGACCTGCGGCGAGTGGCTCCCGCACACGCTGGAGCACTTCCCTTTCGATGCCATGGGACGAGGCGGTACACGGCCCCACTGCATCCCGTGTTGGAACCGAAAGCGACGTGAGGCGTACGCACAGAACCCCGAGCCCACGCGCCAACGAATGAGGCAACGCCGTGCGGAACGTACGGCGCACTTCCGAAGGACCCTGAGCCCACGTGGACAGGGTCCTTCGTCATTTCCAGAGACAGAGGACTGATCATGACGACGACCAACATCGAGTTGGCTGCCGCACTCGCGACCGTGCCTGAGATCGAGCGCATGGAGAAGCTGCTCGACGACGCGAAGAAGCGCCTTCGCGACCACCCGCAGGGCACTTCTCCCGATGTCGCCCGTGACGAGGTCATCAACGCTGCCGTGGCCGGCTTCCAGGCTGACGGCACGTGGCCGACGGACATCGGCAAGCAAGCGGCGAAGGCGCACGCTGACGCTGCCGCGTGGGAGGCGGAGAGGCTGGCCAGGAAGCGCGCGGTCGACTCGACGGAGCTACTGGCCTACGACACCCGTCAGGCACTTGCCAGTGACGCACTGGAGCACCTCGGGACGAGGCTGGACGAGGTGCTGAGCGACGCCAGGACGGCCGCTGAGACCCTCGGGGACGTCCAGTCGGCGGACGCTGCCATCAAGGCCGGAGGCGCCGTCGTAGAGGCATGGGGCCGGCTTCAGGGGCTCGTCGGACACCTGGCCAACATCCGTGCGGCTCAGTGGGCGTTGCTGGACCCTGGGCCTCGTCCGCGATCCGCCGTGAGCGACCGCGACACCGACGAGCGTCGGAGCCTTCGCAAGTGGAGGCGCGAGGGGTACGGCGAAGTCCGCGGGCGCCTGGACGACGTCCCCACCTTCGTGCAGGACGCCACCCGATCCGGCGAGTACTCCGAGACGGTTCTCCTGTGGCTTACGGGCGTCGAAACGGCCTACGTCCCGACGTCGTTCGAGGATCTCCGCGATGACGCCAACGTGGGTGCGCTGATCGACGTCACCACTGGCGCTGACGGACCGATCGACCTTTCGCCGACGGTCCTCCCACCGCTGACGCCGAAGCCGGCGGAGGTCTACGCGCACTCCCGCACGCCGCACATGGATCACTCACAGCCGACACCGGCCCGTCCGACGCCGAACGCCACCGCACCGGACCGTGAGCGGTCCACGACTGACTACTTCTAGGAGCAACTATGGAACCCACTCAGACTCCAGAGCCGCCGCATCCCGCGGTGCTCGAACTTGCCCGACTCCGTGCCGGCCTGACGGTGGGGCTCACCGTCGAGCAGAGCGCCCGACTCCAGGGCAGCACCGACGAGGAGCTGACGGCCGACGCTCAGTCGTTCGCTGCGGAACTTGGCCTCGTCAGTCCGCCTGCGCCTCCTGCGCCCCGCTCCGGCGGGAACCGTGGCCCCGACGTCGGCAACGGCGCCGGGACTGTCAGCGGAGGCGCTGAGCGCTACCGACAGCGTCACGGCCTCGACGAGGACGGGCGACGACCTGAGCGACGACAGGACAACAGCGACGGGCGCAACCCGTTCCAGGAACGCACCTACACCATGAACGGGCGGTGACCTGTGTCCCTGAGTACCTTCAACGAGTACATCGACGCCGTCAAGGCCAGCGCGCGCGAACTTGACGGGCAGGAAGTGGCGGTCGGCCTCGTCGGCGGACAGACGTTGACGGGGACGCTGACATACGAGTCGACCCCCGGGGGCTACCCGGTTGTGGATCAGTGGCCAAACGTCCTGACGGTCACCGTCTCGACGAAGGTGCACACGGTCCGCCTGGACCACGTCAGCAGCATCGGTCAGGGCTGAACCGTACAGTTGACCGCATGACTGAACACGCCACGGAGTTGGCGGAGTTGCTGCGGACTCGCGGAGCGGCAGCAGCCCGTGCAAGGCTCCTCGTCGAGTTGGCTGCGGCGCCCGCCAGCACGGTGGAGACTCGGAATGACGGAGTGATGCACGCGTGCGGCACTGGGCCGTGCCTGGAGATCGTCGACGATGCGCCGGGAAGCTAGTAGCTGATCAAGGAAGTCATCAAAGACCCCCCGCGAAGATTCGCTGCGGGTCTTTTTTCGTAGGAGGCAGCATGCCATCCCGAGGAAGACCCGGGCCGAAGCCCAATCCCGCCGCACGGAACTCGCGCCACCGTGCCGACGAACGCTCCGTCCGCTACCTCCCGCCCGACGGGTGCACCGACGATCCACCCCCGCTCCCTCCAGGGCGGGAGTGGACGAAGGCGGAAGAGCACCACTGGAACGAACTGTGGTCCAGCCCTGCGGCTGACGCGTGGGAGGACAGCGCCTTTCCTGCCGTCGCTTCCCTCGTCGTCGCGACGTCAACGATCCTCAGCTCACCCCGCGTCAGTGCACAGCTCATTGGCGAACAGCGCGCGCTACTCAACGACTTGGGCCTGACGCCCTCAGCGATGGAGCGAATGCGCTGGATTGTGGGTGAGCCCCCGCAGGCTGTGAGGCCCGACTGATGGGGCGACGTGAGCAGCGCGCACAGCGCATGCGCGACGAGGCGCGGGGCGTGGACACCCGGACCGGTGAGATACCCGAGTACGCGTGTCCGCCCCGTCTCCTCGCGCCGGCCGTGGTCGAGGAGTGGCTCACGGTGGAGGAGCTGGACGCCCTGAGCGAGGCAGAGGCGATGATCCGTGCTCGTCGACGTTGGGTCGATGCTCGCGACGACTTCACCCGCGAGCAGACAAGCGACGATCACGGGCTTCGCGCTCGCGTCGCGCAGCTCTGCGGCCCCGTCAGCCGGCCCGTGTGGCGCGACGAGCTAGGCGAGCCCTGGCACGTGCGACAGCCGTGACAACGCTCTGACCTGCGGAGATACCAGGGGGGTGATCCCCTTCGGGCACCCTTCCGGACCGTACAGGTGCTCTCCGCCTCCCCGTAATTGCGGTGCAATTGGTCCGCGAGGGGCCGTCAGAGTGCCTTCCAGGCGCCCCCTGACGGCCCGTTGGAGTCCCTCGCGCACGGCGGACGAGGCGGATCGTGCGCAAAGAAGGATCAAGCGTCAGGCGAGAAAACCCGAGAAAGTGTGACGCTAACCGTTACACGCCGAAGAGCCCCGGAGGATTCATCCCCGGGGCTCTTCTCGTATCCACCCCACGGAGGAGTCATGGAATTCAGCAACAGATGTAAGCGCGCGGGGTGCCGGTTCGACCGGCGCACTCGACGCCGGCCCGACGGCTCTCAGGTCCGGGACCGAATGTGCAGTGCACAGTGCTCCGTGTGGCACACCCGAGCACACCGCGCGCTGAAAGAAAACGACGTCGACGAGGCCGCGGAATTGATGCGGCTGTCGGCTCTCCTCGACGCGCGTAAGAACCCCCGGGACCGCGTCCCGGGAATCTTCCAGGACGAGGCGGAGGCCGCCTGACGTCGACGAGCGACCCAACCTAACAGACCACTTTCCAGGCCCTTAGCGGACGCGCTAGGGGCCTTTTCTATGCCCCGGGAATCCCGATGACAACACCTGTTCCTGCGCGTTGCGCGCGCCCAACATGCCCGTTCTCGCCGTTGCCTGCGTTGACGGAAGCTGACGCCCTGGAGGTCTCTGCGTTTTGTAGTGAAGCCTGCCGGGAATGGACGATCGAGGTTGCGATAATCGCCCGTTGCGAGGAGTCGCCGGCGATAGAACGCCAAGCGCACCGACTTCACCTAATCGGCGAACTTCTCGGCCTGCGCGACCACCCCGATGACGTCACCTTCTGCACGGCTCCTACGGAGCCGCTGGGGGTGAAGCATGGCCGGTGACCTGGACATCGTCGGGACAGCGGCGGTCGACATCGTCCCGATTGCCCCGACGTTCCACGCGAAGCTACAGGCGATTGCCCTCCCTGCGGCGGATCGTGTGGGAGAGGAAGCGGGACGACGTTTCGGTGAGGCAATGTCTCGCCATATCGTCCCGGTTATTCCGCGAGCCATCACAACGGGCGGCAACGCCGCGAGAACGGCGTCAACGCGTGCTGGCGACGACAACGCGGGCGCCTTTGGCCGCGCCTTCAAAAGCCGCCTGGAAGTCGCTTTCCGGTCCCTGCCTCGTCCCGACGTTCGTCTCAGTACAACGGGGTTCGACAGTGACCTAGCGCGCGTTCGAGCACGCATGCAGACGCTCAGCGGAAAGCGAATAGGCGTTGACATCGACGCCGAAACCGCTTTTGCGGAGCTGGAAGCTATCGACGCCAAGTTGGCGGAACTCGGCTCCCGTAGTCCGAATATCCAGGTGCGCTCAGACATTGCGACCGCGCGGGCCGAACTCGCGGAGATGCAGCGCCTCATAAACGACGTCGACCGTGACGACGTCAAGGTGAAGGTACGTGCCGACACGGGGCAGGCTAACGCGGCCCTCATGCAACTTGCCGTGTCGCTGGGTGCCGTGGCTGCACTACCCGTCATCCCGATCGCTGCCGCCGGTATCGGCGCCATAGCCTCCGCAGCCGTGGCGGCCGGCGCTGGAGTAGGCGCCCTGGCGCTCGCAGCCATTCCCGCGATCAAGGGCGTGACGAGCGCTATCCAGGCGAAGTCTGCGGCGGAGAAGGAGTCGGCGAACGCCACCGACAACTCAGCAGCCGCCAACAAGCGCGCGTCACAGAGCGCCCTACAGATGGCCTCCGCACAAGCCTCCCTGCGCAGCGCCCACCGTCAGGCTGCACAGCAGATAGAGCAGGCCAACCGCCAGGTTGAGAACGCTGAGCGTGCTCTCGGCCAGGCTGCGGCCCGTGCCATGGAGCAGCGCCGTCAGGCAGCAGAGTCCGTCGAGCGCGCGGAGCGTTCCCTCTCCGATGCCAAGCGCCAGGCGCGCGACGCTGAGGAGTCCCTGACGCAGGCGCGTAGGGACGCCACGCAGCAACTCGCCGATCTGAACGACAAGCTGACGCAAGGCAAGCTGGACGAGCGGGAGGCAACCCTCCGCGTCCAGGAGGCGGAGCAGGAACTCAACCGCGTCCGGGAGGCTAACGCCGCCGGCACGGCGACTGACCTCCAGCTCGAACGCGCGCAACTCGCTTACGACCAGGCGACGGAGGCTGCGAAGCAACAGAAGAAGGACTACTCACAGCTCCAGAAGGACGCCGACGCCGCAACGAAGGCAGGCGTCGACGGCAACGCCGACGTCAAGCGCGCCACGGAGCAGCTCTCCGACGCTCAGCGCAACGTGCAGGATCAGACGGAGGCCCTGGCCGACGCGCACCGCGAGGCAGCGAAGGCTCAGGTAGACGCTGCTCAGACTGTTGCCGACGCACAGCGGGCCGTGTCCGACGCAGTGCAGAACGCGGCCGACACTCAGGTTCAGGCAGCAGAGCAGATAGCGTCCGCGGAACGTGGCGTCGAGGCCGCGCGCCTGTCGTCGGTCAACACCACCGCGCAGGCCGTCAGCAAGTCGGACGAGTACCGGAAGGCTCTCGACAAGCTGACGCCGTCCCAACGCGCCCTCTACGACTCCATAGCCGGTCCGAAGGGGCTGAAGTCCGCATTCGACGCGTGGCAGACGTCGGTACAGCCTGACGTCCTCCCGCTTTTCACGCGTGCCGTCGACGGAGTGAAGAACGCCCTCCCGGGACTGACCCCGCTCGTCAAGAACGCCGCTGACGGCGTGAGCGAACTCCAGGACGCTGCGTCAGAGGAACTGAAGTCGCCGTTCTGGCAGCAGTTCAAAAGGGGAATCCAGGAGAGCGCAGAGCCCGCAATCGTGGGCTTCGGTAAGTCATTCGGGAACATCCTGAAGGGCTCAGCCGGCGTAATCTCTGCCTTCCTGTCGCACATCGATTCCATTGCTCAGCATATGATCGATGCTACGGGGACGTTTGCAGACTGGGGCTCGAACCTGAAGGGCTCCCCAGCGTTCGAGGGATTCCTAGACTACGTCAAGGAGCGCGGACCGCTAGTCGCTGAGACGCTCGGCAAGATAGGCGGGGCGTTCCTCGACGTAGCCACTGCACTGGAGCCTTTCGCAGGCGTCATCCTCGAACTCCTCGGGAACGCTGCTGAGATCATCGGTTGGGTAGCGGAAAACGCTCCGTGGGCAATCCAGCTCCTCTATGGACTTTGGATCGCGACGCGGCTAGTCAACCTGGCAATGGCGAGCAACCCGATCGGCCTCGTAGTCCTAGCGCTCGTTGCGCTGGCCGTGGCCCTGAAGTACGCATGGGATCACAGCGAGACGTTCCGTGACATCGTCAAGGGGACGTGGGACGTAGTCTCAACATCGGTGTCATGGGCCTGGACCACGATTATCCAACCCATGCTGATAGCCCTCTGGGAAGGGCTGAAGTGGGTCGGGGACAAGTTTTCGTGGCTCTACGTTCATGCCGTGAAGCCGTCGTTCGACTGGATTTCTGAAAAGGCTACGTGGCTGTGGGAGAACGCTCTCGGACCTGCGCTCATCAACGTGTGGGACGGCCTGAAGTGGGTCGGGGATAAGTTCAAGTGGCTGTACGACCACGGCGTTAAGGAGCCGTTCGAAGATATATCCGACATGGCGACGTGGCTGTACGACGTGGCGCTGAAGCCGGCGTTCGACAACATCAGGACGGCTGTCGGCCTCGTCGGCGATGCCTTCGAGGACGCGCGAAAAGCCATCAAAGTGGCCTGGGATCAGGTCGCCGGAATCGCCGCGCGCCCTGTGAACTTCTTGATTGAATGGGCGTACACGAAGGGAATCAAGGCGCTCTGGGATCACGTCGCTGACTTCGTCGGTCTGGACCCACTTCCGAACGCGCCTAAGCTCCTCGAAGCGCCGGAGAAGTTCGCCAACGGCGGACGGACGCACGGGGGGATTCCCGGCAAGGACTCCATCCCGATCCTCGCCATGGCCGACGAGTTCATAATTCGGCGTGACAGCGCGCGGAAGATCGGATTCGACAACCTCGCCTATATGAACGCGACGGGAGAGCTTCCCCGCTTCAAGGATGGAGGCATCGTCGGCGCCCTGAGCGACGCGTGGGACTGGACGAAGGACACCATCGGCGGAGCCGTCTCCCAGGGCGTCGACTGGGCGAAGACCGGCGCGGATCTGCTCGCCCACCCGTCGAAGGTGTGGGCCAGGCTGATGAAGCCCATCCTCGACAGTGTCCGGGAGCGTCTCAACGTCGGCGGACTGGGCGCGACGCTCGCAAAGTTCCCGGCGAAGATGGCCTCTGGCCTGCTAGACAAGATCGTCGGAGCCGTGACGCCTTCCGGAGGCGGAGGCAGCAACATCGGGAGCGGCAACGGCGGTTCCGGCGTGGCCAGGTGGCGGCCGACGGTCCTCCAGGCGCTGAGCATGACTGGCAACCCGGCCTCGTATGCGGACCTGACGCTACGACGGATGAATCAGGAGTCCGGCGGCAACCCCACGATCGTCAACAAGTGGGACAGCAACTGGACCGCGGGTCACCCCTCCGTCGGCCTCATGCAGGTCATCGGCCCGACGTTCCGGGCCTACGCCGGCAAGATGCGGAACGTCGGACCGTTCTCCTACGGCGTCTCGACGAACCCCCTGGCCAACATCTACGCATCCATGCGCTACGCCATGTCGGCGTACGGTTCGCTGCCGACCGCCTACAACCGCCCTGGCGGATACGCGAAGGGCGGGCGGGTGGTCCCCAACCTGTACGACGACGGCGGGTATCTCCCGCCCGGCCTCTCCCTCGTCGCCAATGGCACTGGCAGTCCAGAGCCGGTGATGACGTCGCAGCAGTTCGCAGATATGCGTGCAGCCAAGAGTGGCGGGACGCCGAACATCACCGTCCACAGTCACACCTACCTCGGCACGCACGAGATCACCGACATCGTGGACCGACGCGTCGAGATCTTCGCCGACGAGTCCGCTACGGCCCTCAGCAACGGCCGCAGGATCTGACGCACACCACCACGCACACACCCGGGCCGTCGCCGACATGGTGACGGCCATAGCTACGTCCCGCGGGTCGACAGGATCCGCGGGGCTTTCGACTGAGAGGACCGACATGGACTACACGAAGAGCGCCAAGAGCCAGACGAACCACGGGTGCGGGAACTGCGGCGCTGCTCTTGAGCAGACTCCCGGCGCCGGTCGTGTACGGCTGTACTGCGACGGCGAGTGCGGGAAGGCGTACCGGCGCCGCATGCGTGCGCTGGGATTCCCTGTCTGACGTCAGCCTGTAACGGGCCGTCCCTCGTCCCACAGTGCCTCAACGTGACTGGAGAACCGGTCGTAAAGGCCATCGTCCCCGAGGCGGCGCAGGTGGAGCATGGGCGATTCGTGCCCCAGCAAGCTGGAGAGGTGCGGCGTCACGAGCATCTCGTCATCGAACGTGAAGACGGAGAGTGCGATGTGACCGTCAGAGAACCGCGCTTCGACTCCGCTACCTTCAATCTTGCTCAGGGCGTCGAGCGTGATCCTGATACGGGTCCCGACGGTGAGCGGAACCCCTTCGATCTCCTCCCGTCGACGGGTGATCTCCGACTCCGGGTCGCCGACGAGGAAACGCACGACGCAGCCGGCCGACGCCTTCGCAGAGAGCCGTTGGGCTAGGCGCGGATGTTCCTGCCAGATGAAGTAGTTCGTGTACCCAGCGAAAGTGATCGACCTTGACGCACCGTCGATGAGACGCGCCCACACTGACGTAGAGCACGCGTTGCGGTAGGGGTACGCGGCGATGATCTCCCGATCGGCCCCCGTCTTCACGGTGCTACGGATTGCCCTAGGCCACAGCACGTCTGTACTCACTCCCAACGCCTTCGCGACGTCTTCCCGCGTTCGGGGGTGCGGAACGCGGGTCGGATCGGCTAGCCATCGTTCGACCGTCTTGCTGGTCACACCGACTGTACGGGCGAGACGACTGCGCGAAGTCTGCGCCTCGTCCATAGCGCGCTGTAGATCCGAATTCAAGGCTTCCCCCGAGGACGTTTGGGCCTCTTAGGACGATATCGCGCGTCCGGCCTAGGTGTCCGCAAGTCGGCCGTTCAAACGTCTCCTGTGGCGGGTGAGCATCTCCGAGTCATGGAGACGTGTCGTACGTCCGAAGCTGAGAGGGAGGTGCAGGAATGGCGTTACACGGAGTCCAGGAGGCAGCAGTAGTGCTTCCTGATCCGGGACTGAGTGACCCGGCACCCACGCCGGGGTGCGGTGTGTGCGCGGCCCTCTATCGGCAGGGCACGGACGCCAGGAACCCGAAGAGTCCGAACTATGACCTCTCGAAGGCGTCGGACTACTTCGTCGAGTTGCGGCGCCATCACAGCAACCCGGAGGGCATGAAGTGAAGCCGGTAGAGATCCACACCCAGGTGAGCACGACCGAGGAACTGGAAGCCATTCCGCTGACGCGCTGGGTGGCCTGCGAGGGCTGCACTGATCGGCAGGGGCCGGACGACAGGGACCCGGTGAAGTGGGCCAGGGAGCACACCGAACGCACCCCCTGGCACACGAAGTTCCAGGCCGTCACGATCACCAACTTCTCCGTCCCGCCGGCGTCGCACCTGTTCCGGTCGGCCGCCGCGAAGCAGCCGGAGGATGAGCCGGAGGCGGTCACGTCATGAGCGACGAGGGTGACGCCATCTGCGGCGCCACGACGCCGCTTCCGTCGGAATTCATCGAGACGGAACTCCGCGTCACCAAGGCTGACTGGTCGGGCGTCACGGTGACGTGTAACGAGGAGCCCCACTCAGACGACAGGCATGCCGGGGCGCTGATGCGCGACGGCGAGTATCACGGCGTCCACTACTGGACGTCGACCCCCAGGCCCGCGAGCTAGCTGCCTGTGCAGCCGGCCCGCGGAGGGCGCGGCGGGGGCGGTTGGGTCGAGCCGTTTGAGGTCGGCACGCTCCCCAGCCCCCGCCAGCGTCCTGAACTCTCGTCCCCTCTTCGCGCCTTTCGGGGGACGAGCACCCGCCCAATGGCGGCACCTCGCCAGGTGCTTGGGCGGTGTGAAGTCCTCGTCCTCATTCGGCTCCCCACACCGGGGACGAGGTAGCCCGCCCGACGGCAGCGTCCAACCGTGTGGACGTTGGGAGGCGGGTACGGCCCTGTTCACCACGGACCCCCGTCCGCGGTGAACGGGGCTCTCTCCTTATGTACACGCGGCGTTGGTGACTCTGTATCCTTCAGTGAGTCCCCCCCGGGGCCGGCAAGACGATGCTCGCGGAGCGGCTGCCTGCCGTCCTGCCCCGGCTCGGCCGGCAGGAGTCACTGGAGGTCACGGCGGTACACTCGGTGGCGGGGCTGCTGCCGCCGGGCAAGCCCATGATCGACGTGGCGCCGTACTGCGCCCCGCACCACTCGGCCACGATGCAGGCGCTCGTCGGCGGCGGTCCGGGCGTCGCCCGGCCCGGGGCCGTGTCGCTCGCTCACCGTGGAGTGCTCTTCCTCGACGAGACGCCGGAGTTCAGCAGCCGGGTCCTCGACGCCCTGCGGCAGCCCCTGGAAGCGGGCCATGTCGTGATCGCGCGCAGTGCGGGGGTGGTGCGGTTCCCGGCGCAGTTCCTGATGGTGCTCGCGGCGAACCCTTGCCCCTGCGGGCGGTTCTCGCTCACGGACAACCTCTGCGAGTGCCCACCCTCGGCGATCCGCCGCTATCAGTCCCGCCTCTCCGGACCGCTGCTCGACCGGGTCGACCTCAGGGTCGAGGTCGACCCCGTCGGCAGGGCCGAGCTCACCCGGCGCGGCGCCTCGGGCGAGTCCACCGCGACGGTCGCCGCACGGGTGCGGGCCGCCCGGGACCGGGCGGCCCTTCGGCTGGCGGGTACACCGTGGCGGACCAACAGCGAGGTTCCGGGCCGGGAGCTGCGCAGCCGCTGGCATGCCGCACCCGGGGCGATGGACGAGGCCGAGCGAAGCCTGGAACGGGGCGTGCTGACCGCTCGCGGCCTCGATCGCGTCCTGCGTGTCGCCTGGACCGTCGCCGACCTCGTCGGTCACGACCGGCCCGACGCCACGGACGTCGCTCTGGCGCTGCAACTGCGTACGGGAGTGCCGCGCGGCGTGCCGATGGCCATCGGGGCGCTGACGTGAGCGGCGGTGACGATCCGGACCACGAGCTGCTCGCGCGCGTTTTCCTCACCCGTGTCATCGAGCCCGGCGACGAGGTCGCCGGGCGGTGGGTGCGGGAGCTCGGGGCCGTGGGGGTGGCGCGGCGGTTGCGGAGCGGTGGGGACGCTCTGCCCGGGAGGAGCGGCACGCGGTGGGCGGGGCTCGTCGCGCGGGCCGGGCGGGCGGAGCCCGAGCGGGATCTCGCCGTCGCGCGGGAGGCCGGGGTGCGGTTCGTGTGGCCCGGCGCGGTCGAGTGGCCGGGGGTGCTCGACGATCTGGGGGATGCCCGGCCCCTGGGACTGTGGGTGCGCGGGCGGCCCAGCCTGCGGATGTGGGCGCTGCGGTCGGTCGCCGTGGTGGGCGCGCGGGCCTGCACCGAGTACGGCGCCCACATGGCCGCCACGCTCGCCGCCGGTCTCGCCGAGCGCGGCTGGGTCGTGGTCTCCGGCGGCGCCTACGGGGTCGACGGCGCCGCCCACCGGGGCGCCCTCGGCGCGGGCGGCGCCACCGTCGCGGTCCTCGCCTGCGGCGTCGACCGGCCCTACCCCCGCGGGCACACCCAGTTGATCACCAGGATCGCGGATCAGGGGCTCGTCATCGGCGAGCTGGCACCCGGTGATCATCCGACGCCCAGCCGGTTCATCCTGCGCAACCGGGTGATCGCCGCGCTCACCCGGGGCACGGTCGTCGTCGAGGCGGCGTACCGCAGCGGCTCGCTCGTGACGGCACGGGCGGCGCAGCGCCTCGGCCGGCACACCATGGGCGTGCCGGGGCCCGCCACCAGTGGGCTCTCCGCGGGGGTGCACGAACTGCTGCGCGGGGAGGCGGTGCTCGTCACCGACGCCGCGGAAGTCGTCGAACAGGTCGGAGACATCGGGGAGCTCGCTCCGGACCGGCGCGGGCCCGTGCTGCCCCGTGACCTGCTGGAACCCGGCGCCCGGCGCGTCCTGGCCGCGCTGCCGGCCCGGAGAGCGGCGACGGCCGGTGAGATCGCGCGGGGCGCTCAGACGGCGGAGGACGACGCGATCGCGAGACTGTACGAACTTAGAGCACTTGGTTACGTCGAACGACACGGCGATGGCTGGAAGTTGACACGCCAGGCGATGATCTCCGCCCACGGCGGTCGCGGTGAGTGCTGACCGAGCGTGTTCGGCCGTCCGGGGGAACCCCGATGCCCTTTGGGTTTCCCGGAGTTGGGATCCCCCGGCCGTCACCGAGCGCGATGGTCGCGTCACCGCAAGGTGCCTGGCGCAAGTGTGCCGCTTACGGGTAGCGCCTCGCTCTTCGCGCACCGCAACACTTCAGTCACGCTACGCTCACGAGAATCCAGGCGCAGTCCGGCAACTCGACATCAGACCGACACCTCACGTACTTCACGGCAGAACGGCACAAGGCGACGAATGCCCCAGCACACCTCCGGGTCCGACCGGGCGGCTGTCCCCCCAGCCGCCCGCGACGGTGGCAGCGTGCGGCCGCCCGCTCCCTCGACGCTCGACGAGCTGTGGCGGTCCTACAAGGCGACGGGGGACGACAGGCTGCGGGAGCAGCTGATCCTGCACTACTCACCGCTCGTGAAATACGTGGCGGGACGGGTGAGTGTCGGTCTGCCGCCGAACGTGGAGCAGGCCGACTTCGTTTCCTCGGGGGTCTTCGGGCTCATCGACGCGATCGAGAAGTTCGACATCGACCGGGAGATCAAGTTCGAGACGTACGCGATCACCCGGATCCGGGGCGCCATGATCGACGAGCTGCGCGCGCTGGACTGGATCCCTCGGTCCGTGCGGCAGAAGGCGCGGAACGTGGAGCGGGCGTACGCGACGCTGGAGGCGCGGCTGAGACGCACGCCCACGGAGGGCGAGGTCGCCGCCGAGCTCGGCATCGCGGTGGACGAGCTGCACGCCGTGTTCAGCCAGTTGTCGCTGGCGAACGTGGTGGCCCTGGAGGAGCTGCTGCACGTCGGGGGCGAGGGCGGGGACGGCCTGAGCGTCATGGACACGCTGGAAGACACCGCCGCGGACAACCCGGTGGAGGTGGCCGAGGACCGGGAGCTGCGGCGATTCCTGGCGCGGGCGATCAACACGCTGCCCGAGCGGGAGAAGACCGTGGTCACGCTCTACTACTACGAGGGGCTGACACTGGCCGAGATCGGCAACGTGCTGGGCGTGACCGAGAGCCGGGTCAGTCAGATCCACACCAAATCGGTGCTGCAGTTGCGCGCGAAACTGGCGAGCTTCGGTCGTTGAACCGGCCGTGTCGGGGGTGGTGCGTCCGTAAAGTGGTTGACGTGCCAAGGATTCGAGCGGCCTCCGTGGCCGAGCACCGGTCGATGCAGCGTGCCGCCCTGCTGAATGCGGCGCGTTCTTTGTTGTCCGAGGGTGGGACGGAGGCGCTGACCTTCCCGGCCCTCGCGGAGCGGACGGGGCTGGCGCGGTCGTCCGTCTACGAGTACTTCCGGTCCCGGGCGGCCGTCGTCGAGGAACTGTGCGAGGTCGACTTCCCGGTCTGGGCGGCGGAGGTCTCGGCGGCGATGGAGCGGGCCCGGACGCCTGAGGGCAAGGTCGAGGCGTATGTGCGGCAGCAGCTGGCGCTGGTGGGGGACCGGCGGCACCGGGCTGTCGTGGCGATCTCGGCGAGCGAGCTGGATGCGGGGGCCCGGGAGAAGATCCGGGCCGCGCACGGGGGGCTCGTGGCGATGATCGTGGAGGCGTTGGGGGAGATGGGGCACGCGGAGCCCCGGCTGGCGGCGATGCTGTTGCAGGGGGTCGTGGACGCGGCGGTACGCAGGATTGAGCTGGGGGCGGCGGAGGATCCCGCGGCGATCACCGATGCGGCCGTCGGGATGGCTCTGCGGGGGGTTCAGGGCTGAGCTCGAATGCCCGCGACCGCGGTCATGGCAGGGGTACGTCGAGTACCGGCAGCAGTCTCGACGGGCCCCTGTGCAGGAGCCACGGGGGTAGCAGGGTGAGCGGGTCCAGGTAGGTCTCGCCCCTCAGCAAGCCCCAGTGCACGCACGTCGCCGAGCAGTGCGAACCCGTCGCCTCCACCGTGCCGATCGTCTCGCCCGCCTCCACCTCGTCCCCCTTCGTCACCGACGGGTGTACCGGTTCGTACGTCGTGCGCAGGGGCGGGTCGCCCGTACCCGGGAGTTCCACCGAGACGACCGGCCTCCCCGCCACCCGGCCGGCGAAGGACACCTTGCCCGCCGCCACCGCCCGAACCCGAGCCCCCGGCGGGGCCGCCAGGTCCACGCCTCGGTGGCCGCGGCCGTACACCGTCGCAGGGGGCTGCCAGCCGCGCAGGACCGCGGGGCGGGTCCCCACCGGCCAGGTGCGGCCGATGGCCGGTACCGGGGGTGTCGGATCGGGGGTGAGTGGTGGGGACGGGGCACCCGCCCGGGCCGTCGGGGCCAGGAAGGTGAAGGTCAGGGCCGGCAGCAACGCCCATGTCGCTCGCGCATGTCGCATGGGAGGAGCGTGGCGCAGTCCGGTCGATCATGGCGGGATCTGTGGACTACCGCCCGGTTGTGGACATCGGCGTCACCCGGCGCCTTCCGGGTCCCGTACACTTCTTCTGGCGATCCGGGTCACCGGGTCGACTTCGCACGCCCCGGTACGAGGCGGTCGGCAACGGCCCGTACGTATCAAGCGCCCCTCGGTCCTTCGTGGCACGGCGCGTCGCGGGCGTCAGGCGCGGGAGCCGTCCGGCATCCGCGACAACCGAGAAACTCAAGGAGATACGGCCATGGCCGTCGTCACGATGCGGGAGCTGCTGGAGAGCGGCGTCCACTTCGGTCACCAGACCCGTCGCTGGAACCCGAAGATGAAGCGCTTCATCTTCACCGAGCGCAACGGCATCTACATCATCGACCTGCTCCAGTCGCTGTCGTACATCGACCGCGCCTTCGAGTTCGTCAAGGAGACCGTCGCCCACGGCGGCACGGTCATGTTCGTCGGCACGAAGAAGCAGGCGCAGGAGGCCATCGCCGAGCAGGCCACCCGCGTCGGCATGCCCTACGTCAACCAGCGCTGGCTGGGCGGCATGCTCACCAACTTCTCGACCGTCTACAAGCGTCTGCAGCGCCTCAAGGAGCTCGAGCAGATCGACTTCGAGGACGTCGCCGCGTCCGGTCTGACCAAGAAGGAGCTTCTCGTGCTCTCGCGCGAGAAGGCCAAGCTGGAGAAGACCCTCGGTGGTATCCGCGAGATGTCCAAGGTTCCCAGCGCCGTCTGGATCGTGGACACCAAGAAGGAGCACATCGCGGTTGGTGAGGCCCGGAAGCTCAACATTCCGGTCGTCGCGATCCTCGACACCAACTGCGACCCCGACGAGGTCGACTACAAGATCCCGGGCAACGACGACGCGATCCGCTCCGTCACCCTGCTCACCCGTGTGATCGCCGACGCGGTCGCCGAGGGCCTCATCTCCCGCTCCGGTGTCGCCACCGAGGGCAAGGGCGACAAGGCCGCGGGCGAGCCGCTGGCCGCGTGGGAGCGCGACCTGCTCGAGGGCGAGAAGAAGGCCGACGAGGCCGAGGCCCCTGCCGCCGAGGGTGAGAAGCCGGCCGAGGCCGCTGCTGAGGCCCCCGCTGCCGAGGCCCCCGCCGAGGAGGCTCCGGCTGCTGAGGCCCCCGCCACGGAGGCTCCGGCCACCGAGGCCCCGGCTGCCGAGGCCGAGCAGGCCTGACCCGTCAGCGTCCGTGGTGACGGCGGGAGCGGTACTGCACCCACTAGCGCCTCCGGCGCGGTGAAAACCGCTCCCGCCGTTCACCCGTAGGTCAGCGGAGAGTCGGCGGCCCCCGTTACTCCATGGGGGTTGTAGACCCCGTAGATCTTCGATCTTCCAGACTTCGAGAGAGATTCACAGACTCATGGCGAACTACACCGCCGCCGACGTCAAGACGCTCCGTGAGCTCACGGGCGCCGGCATGATGGACTGCAAGAAGGCGCTGGACGAGGCCGAGGGCAACGTCGACAAGGCCGTCGAGGCGCTCCGTATCAAGGGCCAGAAGGGCGTCGCCAAGCGCGAAGGCCGCTCCGCCGAGAACGGCGCCGTGGTCTCGATCATCGCCGACGACAACTCCTCCGGTGTCCTCGTCGAGCTGAAGTGCGAGACGGACTTCGTCGCCAAGGGCGACAAGTTCCAGGCCGTGGCCAACACCATCGCCGAGCACGTCGCCAAGACCTCCCCGGCCGACCTCGAGGCCCTGCTCGCCTCCGAGATCGAGCCCGGCAAGACGGTCCAGGCGTTCGTGGACGAGGCCAACGCCAACCTGGGCGAGAAGATCGTCCTGGACCGCTTCGCGCAGTTCGCCGACGGCTTCGTGACCGCGTACATGCACCGCACGATGCCCGACCTGCCCCCGCAGATCGGTGTCCTCGTCGAGCTGGACAAGCCGAACGCCGACGTCGCCAAGGGCATCGCCCAGCACATCGCCGCCTTCGCGCCGAAGTACCTCTCCAAGGAGGAGGTGCCGGCCGACGTCGTCGAGTCCGAGCGTCGCATCGCCGAGGAGACCACCCGCGCCGAGGGCAAGCCCGAGGCCGCGATCGCCAAGATCGTCGATGGTCGTCTCAACGGCTTCTTCAAGGACGCCACGCTGCTCGGTCAGCCGTACGCGCTCGACAACAAGAAGTCGGTCCAGAAGGTCCTGGACGAGGCCGGTGTCACCCTGAAGCGCTTCTCGCGCATCAAGGTCGGCATCTGAGTCCGTACCGCGATCGACGCGCGACCCCGATAGGGTCGTATGCAGTTGTCAGCGGGTGACGGACGACAGCAGATCTGACGAGGAGGCCATTGCCGAGCATGGGTTGCGAACGACACCCCACCGGCAATGGCCTTCTTCGTATGTGCGACAGGTGAAAGAGGCGGGATCCCCATGACCACCAAGGCCCAGAAGAGCGACGACGGCAAAGTACGCGGCCGGTACATGCTGAAGCTGTCCGGAGAGGCCTTCTCCGGTGGTGGGGGCCTGGGCGTGGACCCCGACGTGGTGCACAAGATCGCCCGCGAGATCGCGGCCGTCGTACGGGACGGCGCACAGGTCGCCGTCGTCATCGGCGGCGGCAACTTCTTCCGTGGCGCCGAACTCCAGCAGCGCGGCATGGACCGCGCCCGCTCGGACTACATGGGCATGCTCGGCACCGTGATGAACTGCCTCGCCCTCCAGGACTTCCTGGAGAAGGAGGGCATCGACAGCCGGGTCCAGACCGCCATCACCATGGGCCAGGTCGCCGAGCCGTACATCCCGCTGCGCGCCGTGCGCCACCTGGAGAAGGGCCGCGTGGTCATCTTCGGCGCCGGTATGGGCATGCCGTACTTCTCCACCGACACCACCGCCGCCCAGCGCGCCCTGGAGATCGACGCCGAGGCGCTGCTGATGGGCAAGAACGGCGTGGACGGGGTCTACGACTCCGACCCGAAGACCAACCCGGACGCCGTCAAGTTCGACTCCCTCGGCTACGGCGAGGTCATCACCCGCGAACTCAAGGTCGCCGACGCCACCGCCGTCACCCTGTGCCGCGACAACAAGCTCCCGATCCTCGTCTTCGAGCTTCTGGCGGAGGGCAATATCGCGCGCGCCGTCAGGGGTGAGAAGATCGGCACGCTTGTGGGTGACCAGGGCAGCCGGGACTGACCACGGACCCTGACCGGGGGTGGACAATGTCCTGCCGGTCGGGAACCGTGCAGAAAGAAGACGCGACGCAGCCGGCCGCCGCCACCGCCAAGGAACCGCAGCCGGGCCTACTCAAGACACGCAGGAGCAAGTGGTGATCGAAGAGACCCTCCTCGAGGCCGAGGAGAAGATGGAGAAGGCCGTCGTGGTCGCCAAGGAGGACTTCGCCGCGATCCGTACCGGCCGTGCGCACCCGGCGATGTTCAACAAGATCGTGGCCGACTACTACGGCGCGCCGACGCCGATCAACCAGCTGGCTTCGTTCTCCGTGCCGGAGCCGCGCATGGCGGTCGTGACCCCGTTCGACAAGAGCGCGCTGCGCAACATCGAGCAGGCGATCCGCGACTCCGACCTCGGCGTCAACCCGAGCAACGACGGCAACATCATCCGTGTGGTGTTCCCCGAGCTGACCGAGGAACGCCGCCGCGAGTACATCAAGGTCGCCAAGGGCAAGGGCGAGGACGCCAAGGTGTCGATCCGCTCCGTCCGCCGCAAGGCCAAGGACGCCATCGACAAGCTGATCAAGGACGGCGAGGTCGGCGAGGACGAGGGCCGTCGTGCGGAGAAGGAGCTCGACGACACCACGGCGAAGTACGTCGCCCAGGTGGACGAGCTCCTGAAGCACAAGGAGTCGGAGCTGCTCGAGGTCTGATGAACGACTCTTCCTGGGGCGCTCCGCCACAAGCCGGGTCACACACCGGGTACTGGGGACCGTCCGACCAGGGGCCTGTCCAGGGCGCTGCCCCGGCGGGTCCCGCATACGATGCGCCTGAGGCGCAGCAGACTCGCCCCATGCCCATCGTGCCCGACGTGCCCGCATACGGCGGAAACCAGGATGACGATCGGGGGGCCGCTCGGCTGAGCGGCCCCTTGTTCCGCAACGAGACGCCGCAGGCCCAGCCCTACGGGTCGTACGACACGCCGCAGGCACAACCCTACGGGGCGGTGCCGCAGAATCCGGAGCCCATGCCCGACGCCCCTCAGCCGGCGCCCGCACCGCAGAAGAAGAGTGCGGGCCGCGACCTGAGCGCGGCCATAGGGGTCGGGGTCGGCCTCGGTGCGGTGATCGTCGCGTCGCTGTTCATCGTCAAGGCCGTGTTCGTCGGCGTGGTCGCCGTCGCCGTCGTGGTGGGTCTGTGGGAGCTGACGAGTCGGCTCGCGGAGCGCAAGGGCATCAAGGCGCCCGTGGTGCCGCTCGCGATCGGTGGCGCGGCCATGGTCGTCTCCGGTTATGCGCGGGGAGCCGAGGGCGCGTGGGTCGCCATGGCGCTCACAGCGTTGGCGGTACTCGTATGGCGTATGACGGAGCCGCCCGAGGGCTACCTCAAGGACGTCACGGCGGGCGTCTTCGCCGCGTTCTACGTCCCGTTCCTCGCCACGTTCGTCGCGATGATGCTGACGGCCGACGACGGCCCGTGGCGCGTCCTGACGTTCCTGGTCCTCACGGTCGTCAGCGACACCGGCGCGTACGCCGTCGGCTGGCGCTTCGGCAAGCACAAGCTCGCGCCGCGCATCAGCCCCGGCAAGACCCGCGAGGGCCTGCTCGGCGCGGTCACCTTCGCCATGGTCGCCGGGGCACTGTGCGCGGAGTTCCTGATCGACGACGGCACGTGGTGGCAGGGCCTGCTCCTGGGCCTGGCCGTCGCGGTCAGCGCGACACTGGGCGACCTCGGCGAGTCGATGATCAAGCGGGACCTCGGCATCAAGGACATGGGCACCCTGCTGCCGGGGCACGGCGGCATCATGGACCGGCTGGACTCGCTGCTTCCGACGGCTCCCGTGGTCTGGCTGCTGCTTGTGATCTTCGTGGGGTCCGGGTGACCCGCAGCATGTATGCGGCTTGAGCGAGCCCCCGTCCTTCGGCAGGACGGGGGCTCGCTCTTTCGCAGGGGGACGGCCGAGTGGGACTATTCCGGTATAAGCCCCCAAAGGGAGCATGATCGCCTGGAAGGAGGCGGGCATCATGTCCGACTTCCGAGAAGTGGTCGACGTCGACCGCAGCCCCGAGGACGTCTGGGAGTACATCATCGACCCCGCCCACCTGCCGGAATGGCAGGAGAGCGCCGTCGCCGTGGAGCAGTTGGGTGAGGGCCCGATCCACGTCGGCTCCCGCCTGCGCATCACCCGGCACGTCGGTCGCCGCGACATGCCGTTCCTGATGGAGTTCACCGAGTGCGACCCGCCGCACGCCTGGGGTCTGCGCGCAGTGGAGGGCCCCGTCCGGCCGCGCGTCCACGGCGAGATCACCCCGCTCGACGACGGCCGCCGCTCCCGCGTGACGATGGAGATCGACCTCGAAGGGCGCGGCGTCGGCAAGATCCTCCTCCCCCTCGTCGTCCGCCCGCAGGTCCGCAAGGAACTCCCGCGCGACGAGCAACTGCTCAAGCAACGCCTGGAGCACACCACCGCGTAATTCACGTCACCGGCGCCGCGATGCCACTGCCGCGGATCCCGCCATGGGACGGCCCGGGTCACCCAAGTGGATCTGCGACACTGGTACAGCCATGCCTAAGCCCGGAGAACTCACATTCGTCGCCCCCCGCGGAGCCCAGAAGCCGCCGCGGCATCTAGCTGATCTCACGCCTGCCGAGCGCAAGGAGGCGGTGGCCGAGATCGGGGAGAAGCCGTTTCGTGCCAAGCAGCTCGCGCAGCACTACTTCGCGCGGTACGCGCACGACCCGGAGCAGTGGACCGACAT
Organism: Streptomyces sp. NPDC002888; assembly: GCF_042888465.1. Taxonomy (NCBI): domain Bacteria; kingdom Bacillati; phylum Actinomycetota; class Actinomycetes; order Kitasatosporales; family Streptomycetaceae; genus Streptomyces; species Streptomyces sp. NPDC002888. The sequence continues at coordinate 250,667 of NZ_JBIAPU010000005.1, forward strand.
CCCGGCGGCCGCGCGTCCCAAGCTGCAGGAGGCGCTGCTTCCCGAGCTGATGACGGTCGTGCGGCATCTGTCGACCGACCAGGGCACCACGCGCAAGACGCTGTGGCGGCTGTTCGACGGGACGCTGGTCGAGTCGGTGCTGATGCGGTACCCGGACCGGGTGACCATGTGCATCAGCTCGCAGGCGGGGTGCGGGATGAACTGCCCGTTCTGTGCGACCGGGCAGGCGGGTCTGGACCGGAATCTGTCCACCGCCGAGATCGTCCACCAGATCGTGGACGGGATGCGGGCGCTCAGGGACGGCGAGGTGCCCGGTGGGCCGGCCCGGCTGTCCAACATCGTCTTCATGGGCATGGGTGAGCCCCTCGCCAACTACAAGCGGGTCGTGCAGTCCATTCGCGCCCTCACCGACCCCGCGCCGGACGGGCTCGGGCTCTCGCAGCGGGGCATCACCGTCTCGACGGTCGGGCTGGTCCCTGCGATCCACCGGTTCGCCGACGAGGGCTTCAAGTGCCGCCTCGCCATCTCGCTGCACGCGCCCGACGACGAGCTGCGTGACACCCTCGTCCCCGTGAACACGCGGTGGAAGGTGCGCGAGGTCCTCGACGCCGGCTTCGACTACGTCGAGAAGTCCGGGCGCCGGCTGTCCATCGAGTACGCGCTGATCCGGGACATCAACGACCAGGCCTGGCGCGGTGACCGGCTCGGCCGACTGCTCAAGGGCAGGCCCGTGCACGTCAACCTGATCCCGCTGAACCCGACGCCGGGGTCCAAGTGGACGGCCTCGCGGCCGGAGGACGAGAAGGCGTTCGTCGAGGCGATCGCTGCCCATGGTGTGCCTGTCACGATCCGGGACACCCGTGGACAGGAGATCGACGGGGCATGTGGTCAGCTCGCGGCCACCGAGCGGTAGTCTGAGCCGGCACAACTTCATATCAGCCATACATCTGCATATTCCGACAGGGGAGCGCCACAGCGCTGAGAGTGCGGCACCGGCCGCAGACCCTCTGAACCTCGCCCAGGTCATTCTGGGTAGGAAGTTCGGTCTCCACTCAAGCTGTTGCGCCCTGCCCGGGCACCGGTGAAACGTTCCGCCGTTGCCCGGGCAGGGCCGCGTCTCTTCCTGGTCACCCCAGGAGGAATCCAGTGAGCATCACCAAGAAGGCCACGGCCCTGGCCGTCGGACTCGGCCTGGTCACGCTGTCCGCGTGCGGGTCGTCCGACGATCAGGGGTCCGGCGACTCCGGCTCCAAGACCGTCACCCTGGTCAGCCACAACTCGTGGGCCGTCTCCAAAAGCGTCCTCGCGGACTTCGAGAAGCAGTCCGGCTACAAGGTCAAGGTCCTTGAGGACGGCGACGCCGGCCAGGCCGTCAACAAGGCGATCCTGACCAAGGACAACCCGCAGGGCGACGTCTTCTTCGGCGTCGACAACACCCTGCTGTCCCGGGCCCTGGACAACGGGCTGTTCCAGTCGTACGAGGCCAAGGGGCTCGACCAGGTCGACGAGCAGTACCAGCTCGACAAGGACAAGCACCGGGTCACCCCGGTCGACTACGGCGACATCTGCGTCAACTACGACAAGAAGTACTTCGCGGACCACAAGCTGACCCCGCCGGCCTCCTTCGACGACCTGGCCAAGCCCGCGTACAAGAACCTCCTCGTCACCGAGAACGCCTCCACCTCCTCGCCCGGCCTCGGCTTCCTGCTCGCCACCGCCGCGAAGTACGGCGACGAAGGCTGGCAGGACTACTGGAAGAAGCTCAAGGCCAACGGCGTGAAGGTCGTCGACGGCTGGGAGCAGGCGTACAACGAGGAGTTCTCCGGGTCCGCCGGCGGCAAGAAGGCCAAGGCCGACCGGCCGCTCGTCGTCTCCTACGCCTCCTCGCCGCCCGCCGAGGTGATCTACGCCGACCCCAAGCCGACGACCGCGCCCACCGGCGTGGCGACCGGCACCTGCTTCCGCCAGACCGAGTTTGCGGGGCTGCTGAGCAACGCCAAGAACACCAAGGGCGGCAAGGCGCTCGTCGACTTCCTGGTGTCGAAGGAGTTCCAGGAGGACATGCCGCTGAACATGTTCGTCTACCCGGTCCTCGCCGGGGCGAAGGTGCCCGCCGAGTTCACCGAGTTCGGGCCCGCCGCCAAGGATCCCGAGACCATGGACCCGTCGAAGATCGCCGACAACCGTGACCAGTGGGTCAAGTCGTGGACCTCGCTCGTACTCAAGTAAAGGCCAACGCTCGCGGGAGCGCGGCGCGGCTCGGGCTCATGGCCCTGCCCGTCGTGTTCTTCGGGCTCTTCTTCGCCTACCCCGTCGCCGCGATCGTCGCCCGGGGGCTAGACACCGACGGCGGCTGGCAGTTCGGGCGGCTGGCGGACGTGCTGGGGCGGTCGGACATCCGGCACGTCCTGTGGTTCACCACCTGGCAGGCCGTCGCCTCCACCGCGCTCACCCTGCTGATCGCGCTGCCGGGCGCGTATGTCTTCGCCCGCTTCGACTTCCCCGGCAAGCAACTCCTGCGGGCGGTCGTCACCGTGCCCTTCGTGCTGCCGACGGTCGTCGTCGGTACGGCCTTCCTGGCGCTGGTCGGGCGCGGCGGGCTGCTCGACGAGCTGTGGGGCGTACGCCTCGACACCACCGTGTGGGCGATCCTGCTCGCGCACGTCTTCTTCAACTACGCGGTCGTCGTACGCACCGTCGGCGGACTGTGGGCACAGCTCGACCCGCGGCAGGAGGACGCGGCGCGGATGCTGGGCGCGTCGTCCGTGAAGGCCTGGCGAAGCGTCACCCTGCCGGCGCTCGCGCCCGCCGTGGCCGCCGCCGCGCTGATGGTCTTCCTGTTCACGTTCACCTCCTTCGGTGTGGTGCAGATCCTCGGTGGGCCCACCTTCTCCACGCTGGAGGTGGAGATCTACCGGCAGACCTCGGAGATCTTCGACCTGTCCACCGCCGCCGTCCTCACCCTCGTGCAGTTCGTGGCGGTGGGCGCGATCCTCGCCGTGCACGCCTGGACCGTACGGCGGCGGGAGACCGCGCTGCGGCTGGTGGACGCGTCGGTGACGGCGCGGCGGCCGCGTGGGGCGGGGCAGTGGGCGCTGCTGGCCGGCGTCCTGGCCACGATCCTCGTGCTGCTGGTGCTGCCGCTCGCCGTGCTCGTGCAGCGGTCGCTGGACGCGCCCGACTTCGGCTACTACCGGGCGTTGACGTCGGCGGACGGGGGAGTGTTCCTGGTTCCGCCGATCGACGCGATCGGCAACTCGCTGGAGTACGCCGTCGCCGCCACCGCCATCGCCGTGGTGATCGGCGGACTCGCCGCCGCCGCGCTGACCCGGCGGGACGCGGGCCGCTTCGTACGCGGCTTCGACGCGCTGCTGATGCTGCCCCTCGGCGTCTCCGCGGTGACCGTCGGCTTCGGTTTCCTGATCGCCCTCGACGAGCCCCCGCTGAATCTGCGTGCCTCCTGGATCCTGGTGCCGCTCGCGCAGGCACTCGTGGGCGTGCCGTTCGTCGTACGGACCATGCTGCCGGTGCTGCGGGCGGTGGACGTACGGCTGCGGGAGGCGGCGGCCGTGCTCGGGGCGTCGCCGTGGCGGGTGTGGCGGGAGGTCGACCTGCCGATGGTGCGGCGGGCGCTGCTCGTCGCGGCCGGGTTCGCCTTCGCGGTGTCGCTGGGGGAGTTCGGGGCGACGGTGTTCATCGCACGGCCCGACAATCCGACGCTGCCGGTCGCCGTGGCGCGGCTGCTGGGGCGGGCCGGCGACCTCAACTACGGGCAGGCGATGGCCCTGTCGACGATGCTGATGCTGGTGTGCGCGGTGGCGCTGCTGATCCTGGAGAGGCTGCGCACCGACCGGACCGGGGAGTTCTGATGCTGCTGAACCTTGAGGGCGCGACCGTGCGGTTCGGTGGGCGGGCCGTGCTCGACGCCGTCGATCTCGGGGTCGCCGAGCACGAGGTCGTCTGTGTGCTCGGGCCGAGCGGCAGCGGCAAGTCGACGCTGCTGCGGGCGGTGGCCGGGCTGCAACCCCTGGACGCCGGGCGGGTGCTGCTCGACGGGCGCGACCAGGCGGCGGTGCCCGCGCACCGGCGCGGGGTGGGCCTGATGTTCCAGGACCATCAGCTGTTCCCGCAGCGGGACGTGGGCGGCAACGTGGCGTTCGGGCTGCGGATGCGCAAGAGCCCCAAGCAGCAACAGGGCGAGCGTGTACGGGAGTTGCTGGACCTCGTCGGACTGCCGGGCGCGGCGGGCCGGGCCGTGGCGGCGCTCTCCGGCGGTGAGCAGCAGCGTGTCGCGCTGGCCCGGGCCCTCGCGCCCCGCCCGCGGCTGCTGATGCTGGACGAGCCGCTCGGGCAGCTCGACCGGTCGCTGCGGGAGCGGCTCGTCGTCGAACTGCGGGAGCTGTTCGGGCGGTTGGGCACCACCGTGCTCGCCGTCACCCACGACCAGGGCGAGGCCTTCGCGCTGGCGGACCGGGTCGTGGTGATGCGGGACGGGCGGATCGCCCAGTCCGGTACGCCTCTTGAGGTGTGGCAGCGGCCGGCCGACGCGTTCGTGGCCCGTTTCCTCGGCTTCGACAACGTGGTCCCGGCGACGGTCGCCGGGGAGGCCGCCGATACGCCGTGGGGCAAGGTGCCGGTCCCGGGCGACGCCCCGCAGGGGACGCGCACGCTGCTCGTACGGCCCGCCGGGGTCCGGCTGGTGCCCGTGGACGCGGGGCTGCGCTGCACGGTGACCGCCCGTACCTTCAAGGGCACCCATGTCACCGTGCGCCTCCAGCCGGAGGCGGCGCCGCCACTGGAGGCGGCGTGCGCGCTGCGGGCGGCGCCCGGGGTGGGGGACGAGGTCGGAGTGGAGTTCGACGCGGCCGAAATCGTCGTGCTGGACTGACCGGGGCACCCCTAGGGTGTTACGTATGACCCTTCTCACGCATGACCGCTACTGCGACGAAGTCGCCCACCAGGTGGGCCGGTTGAGGGCCGTGGTGACCTCCGGTGCCGATCTGTCCGCCACCGTGCCGACCTGCCCCGACTGGTCGCTGGAGCAGCTCGTACGGCACACGGGTGGCGCCCTGCGCTGGGTGGAGTTCATCGTGCGCACCCGGGCGCAGGAGGAGATCCCCGAGGAGAAGGTCCCGCTGCGCGAGGGACCGGAGGCCGTGGGTGATCCCGCCGCCCTGGACGCCTGGCTCGCGGAGACCGGCGAGATGCTCGTCGGTGCGCTGCGCGAGGCCGGGCCCGACACGCAGGTGTGGGGGTGGGCCGGGGCCCTCAACGCCGGGTTCTGGGCCCGCCGTATGACGCACGAGCTCGTCGTGCACGGCGTGGACGCCACGCTGGCCGCGAAGCTGCCGTACGAGGTCGCGCCGGACGTGGCCGCCGACGCGCTCGACGAGTGGCTGGAGCTCGTGGAGTTCGTGCAGCGGACCGGGGCCCACCCGACGGCGCAGGACCTGCCGAGGGACGGGCGCAGCATCCACCTCCACGCGACGGACACGCCGCCGGAGCTGAACGCCGAGTGGGTCGTCGAACTCGCCGAGGACGGGGTCACCTGGCGGCGTGGGCACGAGAAGGCGACGGTCGCGTTGCGCGGGCCGCTGGCCGACGTGCTGCTCGCCTTCTACCGCCGGCAACCCCTGGACGCCCCGGGCTTGGAGGTACTCGGGGAGCGGGAGCTGCTGGAGTTCTGGCTGGAGCGGGTCACGTTCGGCTGAGTGCACGACGTGGCTGTGGCCCGTCCCCGGTGCGCGGGGACGGGCCACAGAGCTGTGCGGGTCAGCGCGTGCTGGCTCCGCGACGGCGTATGCCGAAGAAGATCGCGCCGCCGCCGATCACGACGAGGGCGGCCGCGATGCCGGCGATCAGACCGGTCTGGGAGCTCGCACCGGTCTCGGCGAGGTTCGACTCACCGGCCGCCGGCGAGGGGGCGCTGCTCACGGTGCCCGCGGGGGCGGAGCCGCCGGCCTCCGGAGCCGCCGGGGACGGGGGGACCGTCGACTGGGCCGGGGTCGAGGCGGCGTCCGACGGCGACGGGCTGGTGGCCGACGGCGTCGGGGTCGGCGTCGGAGTCGGGGTGGGAGTGGGGGTGGCGGTCGGCGTCGGGCTGTCCTCGGCCTTGCAGGCCGTGGACGACGTGGTCAGGTTGGGGGTGATGTCCGCGTCGACGTCCTTGGCCTTGACGTGGATGCGGTAGATGGCGTTGGGCTCCCAGTCCTCCTCGAAGGTGACGGTGACGCCCTTGCTCGAGCCCTTGACCTGCTGCTGGCCGACCTTCTTCACGTCGGCGCCGTTGTTCTCCAGGAAGACCGACACGATGGCCGGGGTGCCCGTCGGGTCCACGTCGGTGACCGTGATGATGCCCTTCGCGCCGTCGCACTTGGCTTCGGCGGAGAAGTCCTTGATTTCGCAGGCGAGCGCGCTGCCGGCGGCGCTGAGCGCGAGCACGGACGAGGCGGTGGCGACACCGAGGATGCGCACGGAACGTGCGACGGTACGGCGGGATAGGGACACGTTTGTCCTTTACAGATGCGCAACTGCGGGGGGTTGAGGGGGAGATGACGCCCCGACTGGATGGAACAACACCGCCCCCACGAATCTCACAGGTCTATAAGCGTTCCATAAGAAGTGTCAATCCGCGAGCCCCCTCAGTGCCCCCGGCTTTGCCAGCTTATTAACCACCCAGGCGTTTCAGTGCCGCCGGAGCCTCCTCGATCCGGTCGACCAACGCGATGCGCGCCTCCATCGAACGCTCCCGCGCGAGCGCCCGCAACAACGGCCAGGTGGGCAGCCGTTCCGTCCAGTGCGCCCGGTCCACGAGCACCATGGGCGTGGGCTCGCCCCGCGACTCGTAGTAGTTGGGCGTCGCGTTGTCGAAGATCTCCTGTACGGTGCCGGCGGCGCCCGGCAGGAACACCACACCCGCGTTGGAGCGGGCCAACAGGCCGTCCTCGCGGGTCGCGTTGGCGAAGTACTTGGCGATGTGCGCGGCGAACGGGTTCGGCGGCTCGTGGCCGTAGAACCAGGTGGGGATGCCGACCGAGGCACCGCCGCCCGGCCAGCGCCCGCGCACCTCGAACGCGGCGCGCGCCCAGTCGGTGATCGACGGCGTGAACGACGGGGACTTGGCGAGGAGTCGGAGCGCCTCGTCGAGCATCCCGTTCTCGAACGGGGCCGCGTACGCGCCGAGGTTCGCCGCCTCCATCGCGCCCGGGCCGCCGCCGGTGGCCACCGTGAAGCCGGTGCGGGCCAGTTCGCGGCCGAGACGGGCCGCACCGGCGTACGCCTCCGTGCCGCGCGCCATGGCGTGGCCGCCCATGACGCCCACCACCCGCGCGCCGACGAGGAGTTCGTCGAGGGCGTCGGAGACCGCGTCGTCGTGGATCGAGCGCAGCATCGACGAGAAGATGTCGCCGTCGGCCTTGGTCCGCTGGAACCAGGCGTAGGCGAGGGCGTCCGGGGTCGCCTCGTAGCCCTCGGCGAGGGAGTCGAACAACTCGTCCGGGGCGTAGACGAAACCGCGGTACGGGTCGAACGGCAGGCCCGGGACGGGCGGGAAGACCAGGGCGCCGGCGGCGCGCACCGCGGCGGCCGCCTCCGGGGCCATCGGGCAGCCGAGGAAGACGGCGCCCGTGGAGTCCACGGTGAGCAGGGCGTCCGTACGGTCCGTCAGATCGACGGCCTGGACGCGGTGGTGGGCCAGGGTGCCGTGCCGGGAGACGACCTCGTCGAACTCGGCGAGGGACTCGATCTCGCGGTCGTGGGAGCCGTCGTACGGCTGGGCGGGTGTCTGATGCACCCGCCCATGCTAGGGGGCGTCGTGGAGCCGGGGTCAGCTCTCGACGGCCTCCGGGTTCATCCAGACGACCTCCCAGGTGTGGCCGTCCGGGTCGTCGAAGGCGCGGCCGTACATGAAGCCGTGGTCCTGGGTCTCGCCGGTGGGCGTGCCGCCCACGGAGAGCGCCTTGTCGACCAGCTCGTCCACCTTCGCGCGGCTCTCGGCGCTCAGGCAGATCAGCACCTCGCTGGTCTTCGTCGCGTCCGCGATCTCCTTCTTGGTGAAGGTCGCGTAGAACGACTTGGTGAGCAGCATCGCCACGATGGTGTCGCTGATCACGACGGAGGCCGCGTTCTCGTCGCTGAACTGGGGGTTGATCGTGTAGCCCAGGTCCGTGAAGAACTTCTTCGAGGCGTCGAGGTCGTTCACGGGCAGGTTGACGAAGATCATCTGCTGGTACGCCGAGGTCGTCATCGGAGTCTCTCCCATCGGGTGTGTGCCGTTCGGTGGGGTAGACCGGGGGGTGCGGCGGGACTCATCGGTGGGCGGGCACTTTTTTCGCGGGGATTTCGGGAGGCCGTCCGTCAGCCGGTCTGTCAGCCGGTCAGGGGGAGTGCCGACAGCTCGGCCACGAGCACGGTGAGTGGGGCGAAGAGGGCCAGGAGGGTGCCGGCGCGGAGGGCGGCGGCGCTGCGGAGCATCGTGGCGGGGGCGCCGAGGCGGAGCAGGGCGGCGGTGGTGTCGGCGCGGGCCTGGCGGGCCTCGACGGCGGTGGTGAGCAGCGTCGCGACCGTGCAGCCCGTGACGAGCAGCGTGCCGAGGGTGGTCAGGGGGCCGAAGGCGGGGCCGTCCGGGGTGGAGAGGGCGGCCATGGTGTAGGTGCCGGATGCGACCGCGCAGACCACGCCGAGGGGGCGGCCGATGCGGCCGGCTTCCTCCATGAGGACGCGTCCGGCGAGAAGGCGGAGCGCGCCGGGGCGGGCGGTCTGCAGGAGGCGGCCGCAGAGGTGGGTGAGGCCGGGGCCGGCGAGGGCGAGACCCAGGGCGGTCAGGGCCCAGCCGATGAGGATGCTGAGGGGGCCAGGGGGCAGGCTGCCGGGGAGGGTGAGCTGGGCGGTGGCCCTGGTGTGGTTTCCGTACGCCTCCACGGCGAGGCCTGTGGCGAGGGCGGCCATGCCCCAGGGGAGGCCGGTGGGGGCGGGGCGAGGGGGTGGGGGGCGGTGAGGGTCGGGGTCCTGGGCCGGTGCCTGCGGGGTGCTGTCGGGCGGGGCCGGGGTGGGGTGGGCCGCGCTGCCCGGCGCTTGCCGGGTGCCGTCCTTCTGTGGGATGGGTGCCGCCCCAGCGGCACGACGGCCCGCGGGACGGCGGGATGGTGCGGGAACGTCGTCGGCTGAGGGATGGCGGGGTGGCGGCGTGCCGGCCTCGCCGTCATCTCCCGCGGCGCGGCTGTCCGCGGGCTTGACTGTGGCCCGCAGCGACAGGCGGGCACCGAAGCGGCCGTACGCGCCGAACGTCTCGCGTCTTGCTGTGTGGCCCCGGGCGCCGAAGCGGCCGAAGGCACGGGGGGTGGGGGGCAGCTCTCGGGGGCGTAGGGAGAGGGCGACCGTCGTTGAGGCCATGGTGGGGAGGAGGGTCAGGAGGGTGAGGGCGGCGGGGAGGGGGAGGGGGTGGTCGGCGGCCAGGAACTCCGAGGCGGCGCCGTCGAAGGGCATGCCCGTGAGGTCGCCTCTCAGGTGGAGGAAGAAGAGCAGCGCCAGCATGGAGCCGAGGGTGCAGGACAGGGCCGTCGTCGTTGCCGCGATCGCCATCAGGCGGGCCGGGCCGAGGCCGATCGCCGCGAGGCCGGGGCGGGGACGGGTGCCGGGGTCGGTGCGGGCCACGGCGAGGGCGAAGTAGACCGTGGCGGCCAGGGGGACCAGGCACCAGGCCAGCCGGAGCACGGCTCCGCCCGGATCGTCGGGGTGGCTCATCGCGTAGCCGAGGGTGCACAGCAGGAGGAAGCCCGTGCCCGCCGACGCCGCGGCCACCAGCAGGCGGCGGAGCTGGACGACGGGACGGGAGCCGCGGGTCAGACGGAGAGCGAGCACGAGGCCCGGCCTTCCATCTCCTTGACCGGCGGCAGATGCACCGTCCTGACGCGCCGCCCGTCGAGCAGGGACACCGTGCGGTCGGCGAGGGCCGCGGTCTCCGGGTCGTGGGTCGCGAGCACCACCGTGATGCCGTGCGAGCGGGCCGCCGTCGTCAGGGTGCGCAGCACGTGCGCGCGGTCCGCGCGGTGCAGCGGCGCCGTCGGCTCGTCGGCGAACAGCACCGACGGCGCGGGGGCCAGCGCGCGGGCGATGCAGGCCCGCTGCCGCTCGGCCTGCGTCAGCTCGTGCGGGCGCTTGCGGGCCTTGTCGCCGATGTCGAGGCGCTCCAGCCACTCCAGGGCGGCGACCTTGGCGCGCCGGCGGCTGGTGCCGCGCAACATGACGGGGAGCGCGGCGTTCTCCCAGACGTTCAGCTCGGGGACCAGCACCGGCGCCGTGTCGACCCAGCCGAAGCGGTCGCGGCGCAGCCGCTCACGGGTGAGGGGGCCCATGGTGTGCACGGGGACGCTGTTGAACCAGACCTCGCCGCGCCGGGCCGGCACCAGGCCCGACAGGCACCGCAGCAGCGTCGTCTTGCCGCTGCCGCGCGGGCCGCTGACGGCGAGGATCTCACCGTCGCGGACGCCGAGCGAGACGCCGCTGAGCGCGGGTGAGCCGTCGTTGTGGGTGAAGTGCAGCGACCGTGCCCAGAGCACGTCGTTGTCCGGCGGGGCCACCATGGGCAAACACCTCGTTCAGATCAGAAATGCCGTGCGCGATGCGCGAAATCCCCCGTGCGGGGGAACGAAGGCAGGGCCGATCGGTCACTGGCACGCTAGGCAGCCCAGGACGGGCATCCGGACAGCACACGGCCCCGGGTCGCCGTTTCTCACTCGTACGGTCGACACCAGGGCCGGTACTGATCACAGATTCAGTTGATCACAGCTTCGTCCACGCCTCCGTCAGCGTCGCGCGCAGGATCTGTTCGATCTCGTCGAACGTCTCCTGGTTGGAGATCAGCGGCGGGGCGAGCTGGACGACCGGGTCGCCGCGGTCGTCGGCACGGCAGTACAGGCCGTTGTCGAAGAGGGCCTTGGACAGGAAGCCGTACAGGATCCGCTCGGTCTCCTCGGCGTTGAAGGACTCCTTCGTCGCCTTGTCCTTGACGAGCTCGATGCCGTAGAAGAAGCCGTTGCCGCGGACGTCGCCGACGATCGGCAGGTCGTGCAGCTTCTGGAGGGTGGAGAGGAAGGCGGACTCGTTGTCGAGGACGTGCTGGTTCAGGCCCTCGCGCTCGAAGAGGTCCAGGTTGGAGAGGCCCACGGCCGCGGAGACCGGGTGGCCGCCGAAGGTGTAGCCGTGCAGGAAGGTGTTGTCGCCCTTGTAGAAGGGCTCGGCCAGCCGGTCGGAGATGATGCAGGCGCCTATGGGGGAGTAGCCCGAGGTCATGCCCTTGGCGCAGGTGATCATGTCCGGGACGTAGCCGAACTTGTCGCAGGCGAACATCGTGCCCAGGCGGCCGAAGGCGCAGATGACCTCGTCCGACACGAGCAGCACGTCGTACTGGTCGCAGATCTCGCGCACCCGCTGGAAGTAGCCGGGCGGGGGCGGGAAGCAGCCGCCCGCGTTCTGGACGGGCTCCAGGAAGACCGCGGCGACGGTGTCCGGGCCCTCGAAGAGGATCTGCTGCTCGATCTGGTCGGCGGCCCAGCGGCCGAAGGCCTCCGGGTCGTCGCCGAAGAGCGGCGCGCGGTAGATGTTGGTGTTCGGGACCTTGTGCGCACCCGGGACCAGCGGCTCGAACGGGGCCTTCAGGCCCGGCAGACCGGTGATGGACAGGGCGCCCTGCGGGGTGCCGTGGTAGGCGACCGCGCGGGATATGACCTTGTACTTGGTGGGCTTGCCGACGAGCTTGAAGTACTGCTTGGCGAGCTTCCAGGCCGTCTCGACCGCCTCGCCGCCGCCGGTGGTGAAGAAGACCTTGTTCAGGTCGCCCGGCGCGTAGTCGGCGAGCCGCTCCGCGAGCTCCACGGCCTTGGGGTGGGCGTAGGACCACACCGGGAAGAACGCCAGCTCCTGCGCCTGCTTGAAGGCGGTTTCCGCGAGTTCCGTGCGGCCGTGCCCTGCCTGGACCACGAACAGGCCCGCGAGACCGTCCAGGTAGCGCTTGCCCTTGTCGTCGTAGATGTACGTGCCTTCGCCCCGGACGATGGTGGGGACGGGGGCGTTCTCGTACGAGGACATGCGGGTGAAGTGCATCCACAGGTGGTCGTACGCGGTGCGGCTGAGGTCCTTGGAGCTCACGGTTATCGGGTCCTCACGGTTATCGGGTTCCCCACATGTAGGTCTGCTTCTTGAGCTTGAGGTAGACGAAGCTCTCGGTGGAGCGCACGCCGGGCAGGGCCCGGATGCGTTTGTTGATGACGTCCAGCAGGTGGTCGTCGTCCTCGCAGACGATCTCGGCGAGGATGTCGAACGAGCCCGCGGTCATCACCACGTACTCGACCTCCGCCATGTCGGTCAGCGCGTCCGCGATGGACTCCACGTCGCCCTCGACGTTGATCCCGACCATCGCCTGCCGGCGGAAGCCCACGGTGAGCGGATCCGTGACGGCGACGATCTGCATCACGCCCTGGTCGAGCAGCTTCTGGACGCGCTGGCGCACGGCGGCTTCGGAGAGGCCGACGGCCTTGCCGATGGCGGCGTACGGCCGGCGGCCGTCCTCCTGGAGCTGTTCGATGATCGCGAGGGAGACGGCGTCCAGGTGGGGGCTGCCGTTCCTCGACTCGCGCCCGGAGTCCCTCTGGTCTGCGCTTCGACTGGCCACGACCTCACTGTGCACGAGGTCTCGTCGGTTCCGCAAGGTGTGAACGATGAAATTCGTTGTTACGGGCGCGTATCTCTACGGAATTCGTAGGTCTGGCGTGATCGGGGGTGTTGAAAACGTGGAGGCACGGACTAGGCTGGTGTCTCAGTAACTGGACACATCCCCGACCTTGGAGGGCCGGCAGTGAGCACCGAGCTGCGTCGTCTGCGCAATTACATCGACGGTGAGTTCCGGGACGCCGCCGACGGACGGACCACCGACGTGGTCAACCCCGCGACGGGCGAGGCGTACGCGACCGCGCCGCTGTCCGGGCAGGCGGACGTCGACGCCGCGATGGCGGCCGCCGCCGTTGCCTTCCCCGGCTGGCGCGACACGACTCCGGCGGAGCGGCAGAAGGCGCTGCTGAAGATCGCGGACGCCTTCGAGGAACGCGCCGAGGAGCTCATCGCGGCGGAGGTGGAGAACACGGGCAAGCCGATCGGCCTGACCCGCTCCGAGGAGATCCCGCCGATGGTCGACCAGATCCGCTTCTTCGCGGGTGCGGCCCGGATGCTCGAGGGCCGGTCGGCCGGCGAGTACATGGACGGGATGACCTCGATCGTCCGCCGTGAGCCGGTCGGCGTCTGCGCGCAGGTCGCGCCGTGGAACTACCCGATGATGATGGCCGTGTGGAAGTTCGCCCCGGCGATCGCCGCGGGCAACACGGTCGTCCTCAAGCCGTCGGACACGACCCCCGCGTCCACCGTGCTGATCGCCGACATCGTCGGCTCGATCCTGCCCAAGGGTGTCTTCAACGTCATCACCGGCGACCGCGACACCGGCCGTCTCATGGTCGAGCACCCGACTCCGGCGATGGCGTCCATCACCGGTTCCGTGCGCGCGGGCATGTCCGTCGCGGAGTCCGCGTCGAGGGACCTCAAGCGGGTCCACCTGGAGCTGGGCGGCAAGGCGCCGGTCGTCGTCTTCGACGACACCGACATCGCCAAGGCCGTCGAGGACATCTCCGTGGCGGGCTTCTTCAACGCGGGCCAGGACTGTACGGCGGCGACGCGTGTCCTCGTCCAGGAAGCCATCCACGACGAGTTCGTCGCGGCGCTGGCGAAGGCCGCCGCCGAGACGAAGACCGGGCAGCCGGACGACGAGGATGTGCTCTTCGGCCCGCTGAACAACCCCAACCAGCTCAAGCAGGTCTCCGGCTTCATCGAGCGCCTCCCCGCCCACGCCAAGGTCGAGGCGGGCGGCCACCAGGTCGGCGAGCGCGGCTACTTCTACGCCCCGACCGTCGTCTCCGGCCTCAAGCAGGACGACGAGATCATCCAGAAGGAGGTCTTCGGGCCGGTCATCACCGTTCAGTCCTTCTCGGACGAGGAGCAGGCGGTGACCTGGGCCAACGGCGTCGAGTACGCCCTCGCGTCGTCGGTGTGGACCAGGGACCACGGTCGTGCGATGCGGATGTCGAAGAAGCTCGACTTCGGCTGTGTGTGGATCAACACGCACATTCCGCTGGTCGCGGAGATGCCGCACGGTGGGTTCAAGAAGTCCGGGTACGGCAAGGATCTTTCGGCGTACGGGTTCGACGACTACACGCGGATCAAGCATGTGATGACGTCCTTGGACGTGTAGTTCGGCTGCGGGTTCGTTGTGGCTGGTCGCGCCCACGCGGCGGAGCCGCCTATCGACACTGCCCCGCGCCCCTTTGGGGCGCGGGAGTGTGCGGCATGCTTTCAAGGTGCGCCACTTGCCGAAGAGCCCTCTGTCCCGCCGGTCCGTTCTGCGCGCGTTCGGTGGCACCGCCGCTCTCGGTGGTCTCGCCGGCTGTGGCGTGCCCGCCGCCTATGTGAAGCCCGGTGACCGGGTCGCTGTTGATCACTCCGGTGACGAGAAGCGGCTCAACTGGGCCAACTGGCCTCTCTACATCGACACCGACGACGAGGACCCCGACTCGCGGCCCACGCTGGAGGGCTTCGAGAAGCGGAGCGGGGTGTCCGTCGACTATGTCGAGGAGATCAACGACAACGACGAGTTCTTCGGCAAGGTCAGCCCCGCGCTGATGAACCATCAGTCGACGGGCCACGACCTGATCGTCATCAGCGACTGGATGTGCGCGCGGTTCGTGCGGCTGGGCTGGGTGCAGGAGATGGACCGGGCACGGCAGCCGAACGTCACCGAGTACCTCGACCCGTTGTTGCGTTCGCCCGCCTTCGACCCCGGTCGGCGGTTCACGGTGCCGTGGCAGTCCGGGATCACCGGGATCGCGTACAACCGTCGCAGGCTGGGCCGTGAGATACGCGGCGTCTCGGATTTGTGGGCGAGCGACCTCAAGGGGCGTGTCACTCTCCTCTCCGGCCTGGACGAGGCGTTCGCGCTGCTGATGCAGGGCAACGGCGTCGACATCACCAGGTGGACGGCCGACGATTTCCACACGGTGTGCGACCAGGTGGAGAAGCAGGTCGAGGCGGGTCAGGTACGCCGCTTCACCGGCAACGACTACACCAAGGACCTGGTCAGTGGTGACGTACTGGCCTGTCAGGCGTACTCGGGGGACGTGATCCAGCTCCAGGCGGACAACCCCGACATCCGCTTCGTCGTGCCCGAGGAGGGCGCGGAGCTGTGGTCGGACTCGCTGATGATCCCCAACCTGGCCCGCCACAAGGCGAACGCCGAGCGGCTGATCGACTACTACTACGAGCCCGAGGTCGCGGCCGAACTCGCGGCCTGGGTGAACTACGTCTGTCCTGTCCCGGCGGCCCGCGAGGTCCTGGCCGCCTCCGACGACGAGGACACGGCGGCCCTCGCCGACAACTCGCTGATCTTCCCCGACGCCACCCTGCGCGAACGCCTCGTGATCGCACGGGACATCACGGGTGCGGAGCGGGTGGAGTTCGCGCGGCGGTGGAACGCGATCGTGGGGTTGTGAGCCCGACCCCGTGAGCGCGACCCGGCCAGTGCGGTTCTGGGAACTTCCTGAGAAACGGGCCGTCACCGGCATCGTGCGCGTGCCGTGACCTGGGGTGTTCTGCCGTCGGCTCTCAGAAACCTCCCAGGACCTCTCGGGAATGTCGTACCCGCGACCGCCACTGTGTGCGGGTCCCCCGGCACGCGGCGCCGCAGTCTCCCCCGTTCGGCGCCGCGTGCTTCCCCGCGAGCGAAGCGGAGTTGTCCTGTATGGCTGCCACCACGCCCCTTCCCCGGACCAGGCCCAGTTCTGGTTTGCGTCCCCAACGCCGTACCGTGCCCGTGCAGTTGATCGGTCCGTGGCAGAACGCGCTGGAAGGGGCGGCGGCCGCGCTGTGCGCGGTGGTCGCCATGGCGGCCGTGTCCCTGCTGGCGCTGATGCTGCTCGACGCGGGGTCCTTCGGGTCGGTCTGGTCGCTGGCCATGGCCCTGACGGCCATGGCCGTCGGCGGATCGGTCAGTGCGGGTTCGGACGCCTCCGGGGACACCGGGGCGATAGGCGGCCTGGCCTCCCTGTTCGGCGGTGGCGGCGGCATGAGCCCGTCGATGAGCGGTGCGGCCGATGTCGTACCGCTCAGCGTCACGCTCGTCGGTGCCGTCGTGCTGTGGATCGCGTTCTCCCGGCGGTTGCGCCAGGGGCAGCAGCGGCGGTTCACCGCCGGTGAACTGGCCGTTCGGGCGGCTGGAGCGGCGAGTGCGGCGCTGTTCACGCTCATGGTCGTGGCCGGTCTCGCGAAGGGATCGGCCACCATGCCCGCGTCGGCGATGAGCGGCATGGGAGGAGCCGGCGGCGGCCAGGCTGCCGAGGGCTTCGGAGGAGGGAACGGCGGCCTTGGTGAGCTGATGGGCGGTGGCAGCGGTGGTCTCAGCGGTCTCATGGGCGGTGGTTCGGGGACCCGCATGGCTGCGACGTACCACGTGAGCGCCGGGTCGACGGGCTTCGGTGCGGTGTTGTGGGTGGCCGTCGTGCTCGGTGTGGGATGCCTCATCAGCCGGCGGGCGCGGCTGCCGCTGGGCGGGGCACTGGACGGACTGCGCGCCGGCTGGGGCCGGAGTCTGTCGGCTGTCGTGCGTACGGTGCTCGTCCTGGCGGCCGTGCCGCTGGTGGCGTTGGCGGTCGTCGGGTCGGTGGTCGGCGGCAGGGCGGGCTCGGCGGCGGGTGCCGCCCTGTTGCTTGCCCCGAACGCCTTGGCGGTGTTCCTGACGCTGGGCGTCGGTTCCTCGTGGACGGCCGAGGTGCATCCGGTGCAGAGCGACAGCAGCAGCAATCCGCTCGCCGCTCTGATGGCCGGCATGGGTGGGAGTAAAGGGGCCATGGGCGGCGGCCGGCAGACCGACCGTACCGAACACCTGAGTTCCCTGTCGGCGGGCGGCTGGCCGCTGTGGCTCGCGGCCCTCACGGTGACCGCACTCATCCTGGTCTGCTGTGCCTACCGGGCGGCCCGTGCCACGAACCCGGTCCACCTGGTTCCGTTGCACCCCTACCGAGGGCCGCTGGCCGGGCACCTCGGCATGGCGCAGCGGTTCGGTGTCGTCACGGCGGTCGTGATGGGTGCGGCGGCCTGGCTGGTGGCGGCATCCGGCAACTTCGGCGTCAGCATGTTCGGCAGCGAGATGGGAGGAATGCGGGCCGAGCTGAGCGGCAGCGTGCTGCTTACGGCCGCCTTCGGGCTGCTCGTCGGCGGGCTGGCCGGGTTCGGCGGGAGTCTGCTGGCAACTGTGCGCGGTGGGTTCGGGGCGCGGTGACAACGGACTTTATGCGGCGAAGACAGGACGGTTTCGTATCCTGCCTTGCAGGATCCCGGCTGCCGTGGGCGGAGGCTTCCTTTGAAAGCAATGGAGCGTTCTGCCTTGCCTGGCACCGGTGATGTGAATCTGTTGGTCGTGGACGACGAATCCACTGTCCGGGAGCTGTTGTGCGCGGCCCTGAGGCACGCCGGCTTCACCGTTGCGGCGGCCGGGACGGGGCAGGAAGCGCTGGACCGGGCGCGGGAGGTCTCACCGGATCTGGTGCTGCTCGACGTCATGCTGCCCGACCTGGACGGCTTCGAGGTGATCCGGCGGCTGCGCGGGCAGCACCGCGCCACCTCGGCGTCCCGGACCGGGCACGTCCCCGTCGTGTTCCTCACCGCTCGCGACGGCACCCAGGACAAGATCGAGGGGCTGGTCCTGGGCGGCGACGACTACGTGACCAAACCCTTCGACCTGGAGGAGCTGATCGCGCGGATCCGCGCGGTGCTGCGCCGCACCAGCGGCGACCCCACCGCACTGCTGCGGGTCGCCGACCTGGAACTCGACCCCGAGGGAGTGCAGGCGGCACGTTCGGGAGAGCCGCTGCGGCTGTCGCCCACCGAGTTCCGGCTGCTGCACTACCTGATGACCAACGCCGGACGCACGGTCTCCAAGGCGCAGATCCTCCAGCGCGTGTGGGACTACGACTTCAACGGCGACACCGGCATCGTCGACACCTACATCAGCTATCTGCGCCGCAAGATCGACAACGGCGGTCCCAAGCTCATCCACACCGTGCACGGCGTCGGGTACGTGCTGCGGGGGCCGAAGTCGTGACCAGCTCCCGTATGCCTGGGGTGTGGACGAGGGCGTCGCTGCGCAGCCGGGTGCTGTTGCTGGCTGTCGCGCTCCTGACGGTCGGCTTCACGGCGTTCAGCCTGGTCACCGGCAACGCCCTGCGTGGTTACATGGCGGACCGCGTCGACGCGCAACTGCGCGCCGCCGCACAGGTGTTCGCCCTAATTCCGCCCACGGCAGTGGAGAACGGCGCCGCACGAAAGCCGCCATCCGGCCTCGGTGACTTCAGCACGGACGTCCTCGGCAACCCTGTCATCACCTACGTCACGAAGGACGGCACGGTCGAGACCAGTGTCGACTCCCTCGCCGGGACCAACCGGACGGAGCAGGCGAGAGGCCCGGCACTGCCCCGGATGAACACCGCCGCGGTCATCGCCCGCGACGGCCGTCCCTTCACCGTCGCCGGCACGAAGGGCGACACGCGCTGGCGGGTGATCGCCGTCCCCAGGATCACCGGCGCCCGTCTGCCGGGCACCGCGACGACGAACTCCTCCAAGTCCGGCAGCGTCCTCGTGGCGACGACGATGACCCAGGTGGACAGCACGGTGAACCGCATGTGGCGGATCTACCAGAGCACGGGACTGGGCCTGCTCGCGGTCCTGGCCGTGGCCGGCTGGTTCGCGGTCCGCTCCGGGCTGCGTCCGCTGTCCCGTATCGAAGAGACAGCAGCCGAGATCGCCGGCGGCGACCTCTCCCGTCGTGTGCCCGAACTGGCCGGATCAAAGACGGAATTGGGTCGTCTGGCGGCGGCACTGAACGGCATGCTCGGGCAGCTCGAGTCCGCCTTCGCCGCCCGCTCCGAGTCCGAGGCGCGGATGAGCCGGTTCGTCGCCGACGCCAGCCACGAGCTGCGCACCCCGCTCGCCGGCATCAAGGGCCTGACCGATCTGCACCGCATGGGCGCCCTGCCCGAGCGTGAGGACGTCGACGCCACGATGGACCGCATCGCCCGCGAGTCCGAACGTCTCACCCGGCTCGTCGAGGACATGCTCCTGCTGGCCCGCCTCGACGAACACGCGCTGAAGACCACGGGCAAGCCCACCGGTTCCCGCGTGCCCGGGGGCCCGCCGGATCTCGATCTCGCCCCCGCCGACCTGCGCACCCTGGCCGCCGACGCCCTTCACGACGTACGCGCTCTGGACCCGTCCCGCGCCGTCACGCTCACCGGTCCGGGCGGCGAGGGCCCACCCGCCCTCGCGCCGGCCCTCGCCGACGAGGCCCGGCTGCGTCAGGTCGTCACCAACCTGGTCGGCAACGCCGTCGCCCACACCCCGTCCGGCACGCCTGTGCGGATCGGCGTCGGGACGGTCGGCGGCCACGCCGTCCTGGAGGTGGCCGACGAGGGCCCGGGGCTCATGCCGGAGCAGAGCGACCGTATTTTCGAGCGCTTCTACCGTGCCGACACCTCCCGCAACCGCGCCACCGGCGGGGCGGGCCTCGGCCTGTCCATCGTCCAATCCCTGGTCACCGCCCATGCGGGACACGTCGTGGTCGACTCGACCCCCGGCCAGGGCGCCACGTTCCGGATCCTGCTCCCAAGACTCGTCGATCAGCCGACGCCGACCGGCCCGCCGGGACCGGCAGTGCTCAAGGGATGACCGGCGCACGAGGGTTCCGGCTTCGGCCGGCCCGGTGGATACAAACCCTGCATCAGGCCGCGGGCCGTATGAGGCCGGACTCGTAGGCGAAGGCCACCGCCTGGACACGGGCGCGGGCGCCGATCTTGGCGAGGATGTTGCTGACGTGGGTTTTGACGGTGGTCGGGGCGATGGTCAGCCGCTCGGCGATCTCGGCGTTGGACCAGCCGGAGGCGACGGCGATGAGGACGTCGTGTTCCCGTCCGGTGAGGGTGTCGAGCCCGGAGGCCCGATGGCGGCGGTCGGTGGTGCGGCGGTCGGTGGTGCGCTGTTGCCGGACGGTGTCTATGAGCGCACGGGTCAGGCCGGGCGTGATGACGGCGTCCCCGGCGGCCACGATGCGGATGGCCGCGGTCAGCTCTTCCGGTGTGGCGTCGTTGTCGAGGTATCCGCCGGCTCCTGCGCGCAGGGCGGCGTAGGCGTATCCCTCCCGGCCGGCTGCGGTCAGAACCAGTACACGCGGGGTGCGGCCCTCCGCTCGGGCGGGTTCGGGGGTGCCGGGAAGCGTTGAGGGTCGTGCGACGCGCCGGATGGTGTCAAGGCTGTCCGTCCTGGACAGATGGCTGTCCATGAGGACGACGTCGGGGCGGAGGACTGTGCAGGCCCGGACCGCCTCGTTCCCACCCGTCGCTTCCCCGACGACGGTCAGGTCGGGCTCGGCTGTCAGGAGCAGGCGCAGGGCGTGGCGCTGGAGGGATTGGTCGTTGACGACGAGTACGGAGACCATGCCTGTCTTCTCCATGAGCTGAGGCGGATGGTGGCGTCGTGCGTGGGGGAAAGGAGCAGGAAGGCGCGGGACCGGGTGCGCCAGGCGTGGGCCGGGCGCACCCGGGCTACGACTTCGCCTTGACCAGCCCGGCGTCGTAGGCCGTGATCACGGCCTGGATGCGGTCGCGGGCGCCGATCTTGGCGAGGACGCGGCCGACGTGTTTCTTGACGGTGGACTCGGTGAGGACGAGGCGTTCGGCGATCTCGGTGTTGGTCCAGCCCTGGCCGATGGCGATCAGGACCTCGCGTTCGCGGTCGCTGAGGGTCCGTAGCCGGGGGTCTTCGGCTGTGGGGGCGTCGGCCGGCGCGAGGACCTGGTGGGCGTAGGCGTCCAGGAGGCGGCGGGTGAGGCGGGGGGCGACGACGGCGTCGCCGGTGGCGACGGCGTGGATGCCGGCGACGAGTTCCTCGGGGCGGGCGTCCTTGAGCAGAAAGCCGCTGGCGCCGGCTCGCAGGCCTTCGTAGGCGTACTCGTCGAGGTCGAAGGTGGTGACGATGAGGACGCGGGTGCGGCCGCCGGCGGCGATGATGCGGCGGGTGGCCTCAAGGCCGTCCATGCCTGGCATGCGGATGTCCATGAGGACGACATCGGGGCGCAGTTGCGCGGTCAGGCGGACCGCTTCAGTGCCGTGCTCGGCCTCGCCGACCGGTTCCAGGCCGGGGGTGCCCTCGAGGAGCATGCGGACGCCCATGCGCTGGAGGGGCTGGTCGTCCGCGATCAGCACGGTGGTCATGACGGTTGGTCTCCTGGTGCCGGCGGGGTCGGTGCGGAGGGTACGTCGAGCGCGACGTCCACCGTCCAGCCGTGGCCGGTGTCGCGCGGTCCGATGATGGCGGTGCCGCCGTACATGGCGGCCCGCTGGCGGATGCCGACGAGACCGTGCCCGGGGTCGTCGTTCCGGGTTCCCGGCTTGGCTCGCGGAGGCGCCCCTGGTGGTACGCCGGTGTCGGTGACCTGGATCCGCACCTCTCCTGCCTCGACGGCGATGGTGACGTCGGCGGATGCGCCGGCACCCGCGTGCTTGAGCGTGTTGGTAAGCGATTCCTGGACGATGCGGTACACGGTGAGCTGGACTCCGCTGCTCAGGGGGTCGAGGTCGCCCACGGTCCGGTAGGTGACGGCCAGTCCCGCCGCGCGTACCCGCGTCAGCAGCGGGTCCAGATCTCCGATGCCGGGCTGCGGGCTCAGCAGCTGTTCGCCGTCCCGCTCCTCGCGCAGGACGCCCAGTACGCGACGGAGTTCGCTCATGGCCTGGCGGCCGGTGTCGCCGAGGATGCGCAGGGCGTCGGTGGACTGCTCGCCCCGGTTGGCGGCGAGGGTTGCGGCGCCGGCGGCGAGACTGACCATGACGGAGAGGTTGTGGCCGACGATGTCGTGCATCTCGCGGGCGACCCGGGAGCGTTCGGCGGCGGCGGTGAGCCGGAGGCGTTGGTCCTGCTCGATCTCCAGGCGCTTGGCGCGGTCCTCCAGCGCCGCAAGGTACATCTGACGGATCCGGAGGGTCAGGCCGACGGCGATGGCCGCAGTCACCGTGCCGAGCAGGAAGAAGCTGCCGAGCACCGGATGTTCGATCGGTACCAGGACGAAGACGGCCAGCAGCAGCTCGACGACGGTCAGCGCCGCGGCCCAGCCCAATACCCGCAGGAAACCGTTCCGGGCCAGGGTGTACAGGGCGATGAGCGCCCCGAGGCCCGCCGGCAGCCAGAGGCCCAGTGACCACTGGACAAGAGAAACCGACGCGATCACGAAGAACGTGGCGGCGGGGGCCCTGCGGCGCCACCACAGCGGGATGGCGAGCGCGGCGACAACGACGAACGGGACGGCGGAGGGCAGCTCATCCCGTGCGTCCACGTCCCCGAAGGGCGAGGCGCCGTTGCCCCAGAACAGGTCGGGCAGACTCACCGCCACGACGATCAGCACCACGGCGGTGTCGAGCAGCCACGGGTGCCGGCGGTCCAGCCGCTGCCGGCGGCTCTGGTCGCGCAGCAGCCGGCCAAGCAGCGGGTGCGCCCAGGCGGCGTCGAAGCCGGGGGACGGCGGGGCCGCCGCCCCCCGGGCGGTGTCCGCGGCGGCTGCCGGACGGTGCGCCCTCATGGACACCATTGTCCTCATTGTTCTCGTGCCCTGGTCAGACGTCGGTCTTGACGAGCCGGTAGGCGGCCCCGGCGAGTGTCAGCGCCACCCAGCCGGCGAACACCGCGAGTCCCACCCCGGGTGAGAGGGCGTCGGAGGACTCGTGCAGGGCGTAGACGGCCGATCCCGCGTTGCTGGGGAAGTAGGGACTGAGCGTGTCGTACCAGGAGTCGGGCAGCAGCGAGGCCAGGCCGGGCAGGATCAGCAGGATCCCCACCAGGGCGGCGATGGCACCGGCGGAGTTGCGCAGCAGCACACCCAGGGCCACGCCGAAGATGGCGACCAGGCCGAGGTAGACGCCGGCGCCGGCCAGGCTGCGCAGTACGCCGTCGTCGCTCAGGGAGAGTGCGATCTTCTCGCCGTCCAGGCCTGGTGTGCCCAGCTGGAAGGCGGCCAGTGCGCCGAGGGTGGTGAGGACCAGGGCCATGGGCCCGATCACGGCCGCCTTCGACCACAGGACGGGCAGCCGGCGCGGCACCGCGGCGAGTGTGGAGCGGATCATGCCGGTGCTGTACTCGCCCGCGGCCAGCAGCACGCCGAGGACGCCGATAGCCAGCTGTGCGAAGGACACACCGGTCAGGGCCAGACTGACCGCGTTGCTGTCGCCGCTGGAGCTACCCGGTCCGGGCGGCCCGCTGGTCGCGACGGCGTCGGGGCTGTAGGTGTAGGACGCGATCGCCCCGAAAAGGACCAGCAGGAACACCGCGACACCCAGGGTGATCAAGGTCGAGCGCAGCGTCCAGAACTTGGACCACTCCGAGCGCAGAACGCGGATGCCGGTCACCTTGTACTTCGTCGTGGGGGTGGTGGGCGTCTTTGGACCGGGTGCCGCGGACAGGTTCTGGTGCTTGCCGGGGCGCCGGCTGCGGCGGAGTGCGGTGGCGGGCATCAGGCGGCCTTTCGTTCGGTGTCGGCCGGAGCACTCTGGTACTCGACGACGTCGCGGGTGAGGTCCATGAAAGCCGCCTCCAGGGAGACGGCCTGCGGGGTGAGTTCGTACAGGGCCACCCCGTGCTGGGCGGCGATCGCTCCGATCTCCCGGGCGTCGCGTCCGGTGACCAGCAGCTCCTCGGCGGAGGAGGAGCTGATCGTGATGTCCGGGCCGGCCAGCAGCGAGCGCAGCTTCCTGGCCTCGGTGGTGGCGACCCGCACGCCTCCGCCGCTGGCCTCCCGGGTGAAGTCGTCGACCGTGGTGTCGGCGAGCAGCCGGCCCCGGCCGATGATCACCAGGTGGTCGGCGATCAGGGCGGTCTCGCTCATCAGGTGCGAGGAGAGCATCACGGCCCGCCCCTCGTCGGCGAGACCGCGCAGCAGGTTGCGCACCCACAGCACGCCCTCGGGGTCGAGGCCGTTGACCGGTTCGTCGAGCATCACGATCGCCGGGTCGCCCAGGAGCGCCGAGGCGATGCCGAGCCGCTGGCCCATGCCGAGCGAGAAGGCGCCCACCCGCTTACCGGCCACGCTGGTCAGCCCGGCCAGCTCGATGACCTCGTCCACCCGGCGGCGCGGGATGCCGTGGGTGTGCGCGAGTGCCATCAGGTGGTTGACCGCGCTGCGCCCCGGGTGGACGGACTTGGCCTCCAGGAGAGAGCCGATTTCGTGCAGCGGTGCGGCGTGCTTGGCGTAGGAGCGGCCGTTGACGGTGACCGAGCCCCTGGTGGGGGAGTCCAGCCCGATGATCATGCGCATGGTGGTGGACTTGCCCGCGCCGTTGGGGCCGAGGAAGCCGGTCACCTCACCGGCCTTCACGGTGAAGCTCAGGTTGTCGACGACCGTCTTGTCGCCGTACCGCTTCGTCAGCTCACGCGCTTCGATCATGGGAGGGGGCCTTTCCTGCCTCGAACTGGGCCGCGGATGCACCGCGGTGTCTGCATTCGAAGTTAGGAGCGCGGCAGGCCCGATCTCTGGGACCCCGGGGGAATCTTCGGAGGGTGAGTGGTACCGGGGTACCACCGGTCTCCCACCCTTGTCGTCCCGGGTACCAGGGCCTGCGGTCCACGCGTCCCCAGCGTGAAAGGCGCCACCGGCGTTCTGTGAGGAGGGCCTGAGCGGATGATCTCAGCGGGCCGGCCACCGCACGGTATGGCCGGAGCACAGCGTTCTCTCGGCTGATTCCCGGGCGGCTGACCTCGGCTTCCCAGGTCGTACGGCGAGGATCGGCGACGTCCGCCGCCGCCTGCCGACGGGCGGATCGACAGCGGACTCCCTGTCAGTTCCCAGCTTCCTCCCCGCGTTTTTCCTGCTGCGCCGGTCAGAGTCGACCCCGCGCACCGCCAGGACGCGGGCGTGAAAGGGAGCCGCCCCCACCGACCCCCACCGCCCGAGGAACCCATGACGCACACAAGCAGTGGCCTGCGTACGGCTCGGCGATTTCAGCTGCCCTCGCCGGCGCACGCCCATGGTTCGACCGCCACGCGCCCGCCGACCGTCGAGATCGTCATTCCCGTCCACAACGAGGAACGGGCCCTGCCCGGCTGCATCCGCACCCTGCACGCCCGGCTGCGCGAAGAGTTGCCGTATCCCTGGCACATCACCGTGGCGGACAACGCCAGCGTCGACCGCACCCTCGCCGTGGCCCGGGAACTCGCCGGGGAACTGCCCGGTGTCGGTGTCGTCCATCTGGAGCGCAAGGGCCGCGGTCTGGCGCTGCGCACCGTGTGGGGTACGAGCGACGCCGACATCGTCGTCTACATGGACGTCGATCTGTCCACCGGTCTGGACGGGCTGCTGCCGCTGATCGCCCCGCTCGCCAGCGGCCACTCCGACCTCGCCATCGGCAGCCGTCTCGCCCCCGGTGCCCGCACCGTGCGCGGCCCGCGCCGCGAGCTGATCTCCCGCTGCTACAACGCGCTGATCCGGCGCACCCACGGCGCCCACTTCAGTGACGCCCAGTGCGGATTCAAGGCCGCCCGCACCGAGGTGCTCCGCCCGCTGCTGGCCAAGACCCAGGACGACGCCTGGTTCTTCGACACCGAACTGCTGCTGCTCGCCGAGCACAACGGACTGCGCATCCACGAGGTCCCCGTCGACTGGGTGGAGGACGTCGACACCCGCGTGGACGTCGTCGGCACCGCCACGGACGACCTCAAGGGTCTGTGGCGCCTGGCCCGGCTCAAGGCGTCGGGGGCCGCCCGCGTCCCGGTGCCGCGTCGCCCGGAGCCCGCCGCCGAGCACCCCGACGCCGTCCTCGCCTCGGACGCCGCACGCTCCCAACTCACCTGGCAGGTCGGCTGCTTCGTCCTCATCGGCATCGCCTCGACCGCCGGACAGGCTCTCCTTTACTGGTTGTTGCGCGGCTGGTGGCAGCCCGCCGTCGCCAACTTCGTCTCGCTCCTCGTCCTCACCCTCCTCAACACCGAGGCCAACCGCCGCCTCACCTTCCGCCACTCCGCGGACGACGTCGGCGCGCGGCGGGCGCACCTGGGCGCCGGGGCGCTGTTCGTCCTCGGCTACCTGGTCACCTCGGGCGCGGTGCTGCTGTTCCGCAACGCCGTCCCCGACGCCTCGGCCGCCGCCGAGACGCTCGTCCTCGCCGCCTCCTCGGTCCTGGTGACCGGCATCCGCTTCCTGGTGCTGCGGCTGGCCGTGTTCCGCCGCCGTGCGTCCTGACCCTTCGGCCCCCTCCCCGAGAGCGAATCTCCCCATGACCACCCACACCTCCGAGGCGCGGCCGAGCACCGACACGCGCCTCCCCGTAACGAGCCGCCCCCTGCCGGGCTGGGCGGCCCCCGCCGCCCTCGGATCGATCCTGCTGCTGGCCGCGCTGCTGTACGGCTGGGCCCTCGGCTCCCTCGGCTGGGGCAACAGCTACTACTCGGCCGCCGTGAAGTCGATGGGCCAGGACTGGACGAACTTCCTGTTCGGCTCCTTCGACCCGGCCGGAGTCGTCACCGTCGACAAGCCCCCGGCCGCTCTGTGGCCGCAGGTCCTCAGCAGCAAGATCTTCGGCCTGCACGGGTGGGCGCTGATCCTGCCCCAGGTGCTGGAGGGTGTGGCCGCCGTCCTCGTGCTGCACCGCACGGTGCGGCGCTGGGCGGGCGAGGGCGCGGCGCTGCTCGCGGCCCTGGTGATGACCCTGACCCCGATCACCGTGGCCATCAACCGCGACAACAACCCCGACACGCTGCTGGTGCTGTTCCTGGTGGCCGCGGCCTACGCGCTCACCCGCGCCCTGCAGGCCGACCCGGGCCGGCCCGGCACATGGTGGCTGTGCGCGAGCGGGTTCCTGATCGGATGTGGCTTCCTCACGAAGATGATGGCGGCCTGGATGGTGCTCCCGGCTCTCGCGGCGGCCTGGCTGGTCGGCGCGGCCGGGACCTGGCTCGCGCGGGTCGGACGGCTGCTGATCGCCGGGGCCGTGTGTGCCGTCTCCTCGCTGTGGTGGGTGGCGATGGTCGCCTGGTGGCCGGGTGACCAGCCGTACATCGGCGGCAGCACCGACGGTGGCGCCTGGGACCTGGTGACCGGCTACAACGGGCTCGGCCGGATCTTCGGCGAGAGCGCGGGCTCGAGCGGCGGCATGGGCAACATCGGCGGTGCCTTCGGCGGCGAGGCCGGGCTGTTGCGGTTGTTCAACGACCAGGTGGCCGGGCAGATCAGCTGGCTGCTGCCGGTGAGCGCCGTGGCGCTGGTCGTCGCGGTGGCCGGGGCGGTGCTGCGCCGGCGCGGCAGCGGCTCGGCGGGCGAGCCTCTGGCGGGCTCCGGGTGGGTGCTGTGGGGGACCTGGCTGGTGGTGTGCGGCCTGGTGTACTCCACCCAGGAAGGCACCTTTCACCCGTACTACACCACCCAACTCGCCCCCGCTGTCGCCGCGTCGACCGCCGCTCTGGTGACGGCGCTGATGCGGGCGCACCGGGCCGGGGCGCGCTGGGCGCTGCCCGTCGGCGCCGGGACCGTGCTGGTGACGGTGGTGTGGGCCGCCGTCGTGATCCGCCGGGTGCCGTCCTGGCACGGGTGGCTGGCCTGGGTGGTGCTGCTGCTGGGACTCGTCGCCGTCGGACTGCTGATCGCCGCGCTGTGGACGGTACGGCTCGTTCCGGCCGCCCTGGGAGGTGCGCTGCTGGCGGTCCTGCTCGCGCCGGGTGCGTGGGCGGTCAGTGTGCCCGGCGGGTCCGGATCGGCGATGGGCGGGGCCAATCCGACGGCCGGGCCGCTCACGATGTCCTTCGGGGCGGGGCGCTCGTCCGGCGGCAGTGGCGGCGGCTTCGAGCTGCCCGAGGGCTTCCGGATGCCGGGGGGCGCAGGCGGTTCGGGAACGCCCGGCGGCTCTTCGGGCGAACTGCCCGAGGGCATGCCCACCGACATGCCCGGGTTCCCCGGCGGGGGCGGCGGCTCGGGATCGGGCTCCGGCGGCACGATGCCCTCGTTCCCCGGAACCGGCGGCGGGTCCGCAGGGGGCGGCTCCGGAGCCCCTGGCGGCTTCGGCGGCCTGGGCGGCGGCACCACCCTCACCTCCGACCAGCGCAAGATCCTCGACTACGCCGGCAAGCACTCCGGCGACGCCCGCATCACCCTCGCGGTCGAGGGCGGAGCCACGAGCGCGGCCACGTTCATCCTGAACAGCGACGCCACCGTCATCGGCATGGGCGGCTTCATCGGCACCGACGACGCACCCTCCGTACGACAGCTGCGGAAGTGGACGAAGAGCGGCGAGCTGCGCTACGTCCTCGGCTCCGGCTCCTCCGGCGGCATGGGCGCCCTGATGGGCGGCGCGGACAGCGCGGCTTCCCAGCGGTCGACGTGGATCGGCGAGAACTGCACCGAGGTCCCTGCCAAGGCGTACGGCGGCGGCACCGGCGGCACCGGCAGCACTGGCAGCACCGGCAGCACCGGCAGCACCGGCAGCACCGGCAGCACCGGCGGCACCGGCTCGGCAGCGGGCGGCATGATGGGCCGTACGGCCACGACCTTGTACGACTGCGCCGCCAAGAGCGCCACCAAGTAGCAGCAGCGGCAGAACGGACGACACCGCACCATGCCCGAACCGCCCGGCGCCCCCACTCCGCACCGCCTTCTGGTGGTCGAGGACGACCCCGGCATCCGCATGCTGCTGGAGTCGGCGCTGCGCCTGTCGGGCTACGAGGTCGCCGGCGCCGCCACCGGGCGGGAAGCCCTGCGGGACGTCGAGGCCCTGCGCCCCGACCTGGTCCTGCTGGACGTGATGCTGCCCGACCTGGACGGCCTCGCGGTCACCCGCGGCCTGCGGGCGGCGGGTGTGCGCACACCGGTGCTGTTCCTGACGGCCCGCGGTGAGGTCGCCGACCGCATCGCGGGCCTGACCGCGGGTGGCGACGACTACGTGACCAAGCCGTTCAGCATCGAGGAGTTGCTGCTGCGCATCCGCGCCATCCTGCGCCGGACCGACCCCGACCGCCTGTCCGACGGGGAGGGCGCCGACAGCGGGATCCTGCGCTTCGCCGACCTGGAGCTGGACGAGAACGCCCACGAGGTGCACCGGGCCGGCCAGTACATCCCGCTGTCACCGACCGAGTTCAACCTGCTCACCTACCTGATGGAGAACGCCAACCGGGTGATGAGCAAGACCAAGATCCTCAACCATGTGTGGGGGTTCGACTTCGCCGGCGACGGCCGCATCGTGGAGACGTACGTCAAGTACCTGCGTCGCAAGATCGACCGCTTCGACCCGCCCCTGCTGCACACCGTGCGCGGGGTCGGCTACTGCCTGCGGCTTCCCCGGGGCCACCACGCCACCGGGGCCGACCAGTGACCAGCCCTTCGCGCACTCGGCGGCCCGGTTCGCTGCGCGGCCGCCTGGTGTGGGGCGTGACCCTGCTCGCCGCGGCCGCCGTCCTCACCGCTCAGACCATCGGGGTTCTGGTCCTGCACTCCTGGCTGCTGAACCGGGTCGACCAGCAGCTGACGGAGTTCATCCTCCCGGACCGGGCCTTCGTCGGCGCGGTCCCGCCGCCCAGCGGACCCGCCCCGGAATCCCTCACCCTGCCCTCGGACTTCCGGGTCACCTTCTACGACGCCTCGGGTCAGAAACGGGGAAACCTGGGCGGTGGGCGGAAACCGGGGCCGAGGCTGCCGCGTTCCACGAGCGGACTCCAGCTGTCCAAGGGACACCAGGCCATCGTCCCCGCCGTGTCCGGCGACGGCCACTGGCGGGTGCTGTGGAAGAACGGAGCCGTCGAGGGCACCACGTTCGTGGTCGCCCTGCCGCTCGACACCGTCGAGGGGGCCCTGTCCAAACTCCTGGCCCTCAATGTGGCCGTCTTCGCCGCGGCCGTGGTCGGGCTGATCGCCGTCGGCCGGTGGGTGGTCCGCCTCGGCCTCCTTCCGCTGACCAGGATGGAGCACACGGCTCAGGACATCACCGCCGGGGATCTGAGCCTGCGGCTGCCCGACACCGACCCGCGCACCGAGACCGGTCGCCTGGGCACCGTACTGAACGACATGCTCGACCGCCTCCAACAGGCCCTGCGACAGCGGGAGTTCTCCGAGGCCCGACTGCGCCGCTTCGTCGCCGACGCCGGACATGAACTCCGTACGCCCCTCACCTCCATCCAGGGCTTCGCCCAGCTGGCCCTGCGTCACCCGGACCGCCCCGCTGCACAGCGCCGGGAGGCCGACGAACAGGTCGCCAAAAACGCCGAGCGCATGACCCTTCTCGTCGACGACCTGCTCCTGCTCGCGAAACTGGATCACGAGCCCGCGTACCGGACCGACCCCGTCGACCTGCTGTCCCTCGCGGCCGACGCGGTGAGCGCGGCGGCGGTACGCGGTGGCGGCGAGCACCGGGTGACGCTCAGCCCTCTCGACGCGACGGCCGCGGACTCCGAACTCGAGGTGGTGGAAACGGTGGGTGATCCCCACCGCCTGCTCCAGGTCGTCACCAACCTCCTGTCCAACGCGCTCGTCCACACGCCCCCCGGCACCCCGGTCGACGTGCGCGTGGGCACCGCCCGCGCCGGGCGGACGACGGGAGGCACCGACCGCCCCGGCCGCACCAGCGCCTCCGTACCCCTGGCCGAGGGCACGCCGATCTGTGTGATCGCTGTCGTCGATCAGGGGCCCGGACTGCCGCCGGAGGAGTCCGAGCGGGTCTTCGAGCGCTTCTACCGCGTCGACCCCTCCCGCTCCCGCGACCACGGCGGCAGCGGCCTCGGCCTCGCCATCGCCACGGCGATCGCCCAGGGCCACGGCGGCAGACTCGAACTCGACACAGGAGCCGGCACCGGATGCACGTTCCGCCTGGTTCTTCCCGCCCGCGCATGAGAATGGTTTTTGAACGTGTTCAATTCTCGGCGTACGCTTCCCCCATGAGCGACAGAGCCGCCCTTCTCAAGGGCATCCGCGCATGGTTGGTTCTCTTCGTCGTCTGCCTGGTGCTCAGCGGCGCCACGGCCTTCCCCCTGGTGCACGAGCTGAGCTGGACCGAGGACCTGCTGCGGGCCCTGTCCGTGCCGGAGCACCTGCCGGCGCTGACGGACTGGATCTCGTATGTGCGGCGCGGGCTCGACGACACCGACGCCGCGTACCCGTTCGTCCTGTACGGCACGGACTGGCTGGCCTTCGCGCACCTCGTCATCGCGGTCGCGTTCTACGGCCCGTACCGCGACCCGGTACGCAACGTCTGGGTCGTCGAGTTCGCGATGATCGCCTGTGCCGGGATCATTCCGCTGGCCCTGGTCTGCGGACCGATGCGCGGGATTCCGTTCTGGTGGAGCGTGATCGACATGTCGTTCGGGGTGTTCGGGGTGGTGCCGCTGTACATCGTGCGGAGGAAGATCAAGCGGCTGGAGGCGCTCACCCCGAACACCGCGCCGGCGCTCGCTACTTGAGCGCGGCCTGCGCGATCCGCGCCGCCACCGGGTTCATGCCCTCGCCCTTCGCGTCCGTCGAGTTGACCGAGTAGACCAGGGTGCGGCTCAGGTCGCAGGTGGCGCCGATCATGGTGCTGTAGCCGTAACGGGCGCCGGTCTTCAGCCAGTAGACCGTGCCCTCGTACTCGTAGCGCATGAGGCCGGCGGTCATCACCGCGCCGGTGATCTTCGGGGGGAGGGTGAACATCTCCCTCAGTTGGGGCTCGGGGACGAGGTCGCCGTGGAAGAGGTGCGTGACCAGCCGCTCCAGGTCGGCGGTTGTGGAGATCATGCCGCCCGCCGCCTCGTCGGCGGGGATCCAGTCGGTCACGTCGACGAGCTCGGTCGTGCCGTCGGGGCGTTGCACGGCCTGGTACCCGCGGTTGTGCGGGCCGTGGATGCGGGCGTCGGTGCCGGGGAAGTAGGTGTGGTGCATTCCGGCGGGGCGGAAGACACGTCGGGCGGTCTCCGAGGCGTACGAGTGTCCGGTCACCTTCTCGATCAGCAGGCCCAGGATCGTGTAGTTGATGTTCAGGTAGTGCTGCTGGTCCCCGGGGTCGAACTCCGGGCCCTTCGCCGCCGCGGAGGCCACGACCTCCCTCGGGGCCTGGTGTTCGAAGCGGTGCTCGTACAGCTCCTCGAAGGAGTCCCCGAGGCCGTCCCCGGGCTGGATGCCGCTGGTGTGGTTCAGCAGCTGCCGGACGGTGATCGGCAGGAAGTCCTCGCCGAGCAGCCCGGGGAGATAGCGCTGAACCGGCGCGTTCAGGTCGACCCGGCGCTCCGCGGCGAGCTGCAGGACGACGGCCGCCGTCACCACCTTCGTCGTCGAGCCGGCCCGGAAGCGGGCATCGGGGTCGGCCGGGCGGCCGCTCTCCAGATCGCGCACGCCCGCACTGCCGCGCCAGCTGCCGCCGGTGCCGCCGACCCGCACCAGGGCCGCGGTCGCGTCCTTGTCCGGGAGTCCCTTGAGTGCGGCTCTCAGGGCCTCGCGGTCCGGTGCGTCCGTGCCCTGTGCGTCCGTGCCCTGTGCGTCCGTGCACTGTGTATCCGTGCCCTGGGCGGCGGCCCGGTGCGGCGCGGGCGCGGCGAACGCGGGCGCGGCGAGTGGGCCCGCCGCGAGGGCGAGGACGAGGGAGGCGGCGAGGACGGTGGTGCGGCTGCGTGCGCTCATCAACTGCTCCTGAGGAGGTCGGTGAAGGATTCGTGATCATCCTCGGGCCGTACGCCGCCGTGCGGATCGTCGCCGAGTAGGGTGCCCGACCCTGGGAGAGCCCCGACCAAATGCCGTGCGTGCCAGGGGTGTTGTAGGGGAGGGCCCCTACGGGTGCGAAAAAGTGTTATCGGCCCGTCCTTCACCCCGTCTCCTCACTGTGATGCCGGACATAGCCAACATCCCAGGTCGGCCTGAGAGGGTGCGTGCAGAAAAGTAGGGACATCAGGCACCGGATCAGCCACCGAGAGGGCACCGTGGACACGCAGCACTGGCGCTCGACCATCGCCGCCGCGCAGGCCGGCGACCGGCAGGCGCTGGACGAGCTGGTCGAGGGCTGGCTCCCGCTCGTCTACAACATCGTCGGACGCGCCCTGAACGGCCACGCGGACGTCGACGACGTCGTCCAGGAGACGATGCTGCGTGCCGTCGACAACCTCGGTTCGCTGCGCGACCCGGACAGCTTCCGGTCCTGGCTGGTCGCGATCGCCATGCGGCAGATCCGGGACCGGGCCCGCCGCAGGACGCCGCAGCGGCTGTCCGACGACGAGCGGGCCTTGCCGCACGACGCCGCCGACTTCGCCGAACTCACCGTTCTGCGGCTCCAGTTGGAGGGTCAGCGGCGCGAGGTCGCGGAGGCGGTGCGCTGGCTGGACGACGAGGACCGGCAGCTGCTGTCGCTGTGGTGGCTGGAGGTCGCGGGCGAACTGACCCGGCGCGAGCTGGCGGCGGCCGTCGGGATCAGCCGACAGCACGCCGCCGTGCGCGTCCAGCGGATGAAGGAGCGCCTGGAGACCTCCCGCGGCATCGTGCGCGCCCTGGACGGCGCCTGCCCGGACCTGCGCGAACTGACCGGCCGCTGGAACGGGCGCCCCGACTCGGTGTGGCGCAAGCGGCTGGCCCGGCACATCCGGGGCTGCGGCTACTGCGGAGACACCCGCGAGTCGGTCGTACCGGCGGAGCGCCTGCTCGTCGGTATCGCGCTCGTCCCGATCCCGGTCGGCTTCACCCTCTCGCTGGCCTTCGGCGGCAAGACGGCGGTGGCCGCCACCGCCGCCGGCACGTCGGTCGGCTGGTCCGCCAAGGTGCTGAGCGCGCTCACCAAACCGGCCGTGGCGATGACCGCGGGCGCGACCATCGTGGCGGGCGGCGCCTACGTCGTCGTACAGACCCCGGACGATCCGCCGCCGCGTGCGGCCGTCTCGCCCACGGCTTCCCCGGCCGGCCCGACCGCCTCGTCGCCCGCCGCGCCGCCCACACGGTCGGCGTCACCCTCGCCCTCGCCGTCCGCGTCGCCGACGAAGAAGGCGGAGGCCTACGGCAGCGTCGTCGACGCCGTCGACCGGGCACCCGACCCGACCGCCAAGCCCGCGGCCCTGCCGCGCCGGCCCGAGACCGGCGTCACCAGCACCGGCGGCGCGCACGCCACCATGAACCACCGGGGCGACAGCGTCACGCTCAGCGGCAAGGGTTATGTGCTCGTGCGCTGGCAGATATCGCCGCAGTACCGGGCCGGCGGCCTGGTCATGCCGAGCTGGACCGGCCTGAAGGGCAAGCTCTTCCACGTCGCCTCGGGCGGCGGCCGCCGCATGGACGACCCCTTCAGCACCACCGACACCACCGCCACCGGCATGGGCAACGCGACCACCGGCTACGCCGTCCTGCCGTCCGGCACCCAGCAGATGTGGCAGAACGAGTACTTCTACGTCGACGGCAGCGTCACCCTCACCGTGAACGAGCGGGGCGCCGACTACGGCCTGAACGTCTTCCCGACGACCTGGGACAAGGTGGAGGAGGACGTGCTGAGCGGTCCCCCCGAGGGCGCGAGGCGCTACGGCCTCGTCCGCGACACCGGCGACGACGACACCCCCGTGCCGCAGTACGTCACCCGAGCGACCCCGGCCGATCCGGCGACGGTGCCTCAGCGCTCGCGCGTGTAGCGGTCCTGGGCGGCCATCACCTCGTCCCCGTGGTCGTGCGCCCAGGCGCCGAAGGCTTCGATCGGTGCGATCAACGTCCGCCCCAAGCCGGTGAGTTCGTACTCCACGCGCGGCGGCGACCCCCCGTACGCCCGCCGCGCGACGAGCCCGTTGAACTCCAGCCTGCGCAGCGTCTCCGTCAGCACCTTCTGACTGATCCCGCCGATGTGTGTCTGCAGCTCGCCGGGGCGCCTGGGGCCGTCCTTGAGGGCCCAGACCACCACAGGGTTCCAGGTGTTGGAGACGAGGTCGAAGGCGAG
The DNA here is from genome assembly GCF_042888465.1 of Streptomyces sp. NPDC002888. Taxonomy (NCBI): domain Bacteria; kingdom Bacillati; phylum Actinomycetota; class Actinomycetes; order Kitasatosporales; family Streptomycetaceae; genus Streptomyces; species Streptomyces sp. NPDC002888. The sequence goes on from NZ_JBIAPU010000005.1 coordinate 285,691, forward strand.
CCGGGTCCGGCAGTCGGCGAGGAACGCGTGGTCGATGGTCACGTACCGAATGGTGCCCGAGCGACTTCCTAGTGTCGTGCGTGTCGTGCGAAACGGACTCGCGCGAAACGCACTCGCGCGAAACGCACTCGCGCGAAACGGACTTGGGAGGGACGCATGCGCATCGGGATTCTCGGCACCGGCGGGATGGCGGACGCGCTCGGCACACAGTGGCGGCGGGCGGGACACGAGGTCGTCGTCGGAGGCCGCCGCTCGGGCGGGCTGCGGGAGGCGGCCCGGTCCGGGACGGACGCGGTGCTGCTGGCGGTGCCGTACGAGGCCGTGGTCGAGGTGGTCGCCGACCTCGCGGACGTGCTGCGTGGGCGGGTGCTGATCGACTGCACCAACCCCGTGGGCCCCGGCTTCCGCCTGCTCACCACCGGCGGGCCCGCCGCGGCCGAACGCATCGCCGCCGCGGCGCCCACCGCGCACGTGGTCAAGGCCTTCAACCTCTGCCACGAGGACGTCTGGCGGCTGACCCCACCGGTCTTCGACGGCCGCCCGCTGGCGGTCCCGCTGTGCGGCGACGACCCGGACGCGCTGTCCGTCGTACGACACCTCGTCCGCGACCTGGGCTGCGAACCGCTGGACGCGGGCGGCCTGGACCGGGCAGCCCTGGTGGAGGCCACGGCCGCGCTGCTGATCGGGTTGTGGGTGGGGGAAGGCGCGGACGCACAGGCGATCACACCGCCGCTCGCGTTCGCGGGGCCGCGCGCCTAGGGGGTGCTAGTCGACCCGCAGCCCCAGCAGTACGTCGACGCGGTTGGTCGTGATCGAGTCGACGCCCGCTTCCAGCAGGCGGCGCATGGAGCGGCGGGTGTCCGGGGTCCAGACGGAGAGCAGGCGGCCGTCGCGGTGGACGCGTTCGGCGAGGGCGCGGTCGACCAGGGTGAACCGGTAGTTGAGCCAGCGCGGCCGTATCGCGTCGAGCAGCGCGGGCCGCGGTGGCGCCAGGGTCGTCCAGGTGAGGGCGATCTCGGCGGACGGGTCGGCGGCGCGGACGGCGAGCATGGCGGGGGCGCCCGCGCAGTAGTACACGCGGTCCTGCGCGCCGCTCTCGCGTACGACGTCCACCATCCGGCGGGCCGCCCGCACGTCCGGCGTGCCGGGCAGGTCGAGCATCACCCGGCTGCCGTCGGTCGCCGCCAGCGCCTCGGCCAGGGTCGGCACCCCGCCCTCCGTCAGCTCGCGCACCTCGGCCGCCGACAGCGACAGCAGCGGACGGTCCCGCTCCCACAGCCGCTTCAGCGTCTGGTCGTGCAGCAGCACGGGGACGCCGTCCCGGGTGAGCCGTACGTCGATCTCCACCGCGTCCGCGCCCAGTTCGAGCGCGGAACGCAGTGAGTCGAGGGTGTTCTCACGGACGCGGTAGGGGTCGCCGCGGTGGGCCACGGCGGTCACGTTCTGCATGGGCCCCATTGTGATGGTGGTCAGGAGGCGAGCCACCCGGAGGTGTGGGTGTCGATCTCGTCCGCGATACGGGCTTTGCCGGCCGCGTCGAGGAAGGACGCCTCCACCGCGTTGCGGGCCAGGTCCGCCAGACCCCGCTCGTCGAGGTCGAGGAGGCGGGCGGCGACCGCGTACTCGTTGTTGAGGTCGGTGCCGAACATCGGCGGGTCGTCGGAGTTGATGGTGACCAGGACCCCGGCGCGTGTGAACTCCTTGATCGGGTGCTCGTCGAGGGTGCGGACCGCGCGCGTGGCGATGTTGGACGTCGGGCACACCTCCAGCGCGATGCGGTGCTCGGCGAGGTGCGCGAGGAGCTTCTCGTCCTGGGCGGAGCTGGTGCCGTGCCCGATCCGCTCGGCGCGCAGGTGGGTGAGCGCGTCCCACACCGTCTCCGGACCCGTGGTCTCGCCGGCGTGCGGCACCGAGCGCAGCCCGGCCGCGATCGCGCGGTCGAAGTACGGCTTGAACTGCGGGCGCGGTACGCCGACCTCGGGCCCGCCGAGCCCGAAGGAGACCAGGCCCTCCGGGCGCAGGCGGTCGTCGGTGGCGAGCCGGGTCGTCTCCTCGGCGGCCTCGAGACCGGCCTCGCCGGGGATGTCGAAGCACCAGCGCAGCACGGTCCCGAGCTCCGCCTCGGCCGCCTTGCGCGCGTCCTCGATCGCGTCCATGAAGGCCGCCTCGTCGATGCCGCGCCGGGTGGAGGAGAACGGGGTGATGGTCAGCTCCGCGTACCGCACCTGCTGGCGGGCCAGGTCCCGGGCCACCTCGTAGGTCAGCAGCCGCACGTCCTCCGGGGTGCGGATCAGGTCGACGACGGACAGGTACACCTCGATGAAGTGGGCGAAGTCCGTGAAGGTGAAGTAGTCGACCAGGGCCTCGGGGTCGGTGGGGACCTTGGAGTCGGGGTGGCGGGCGGCGAGTTCGGCGACGATGCGGGGGGAGGCGGAGCCCACGTGGTGGACGTGCAGTTCGGCCTTCGGCAGTCCGGCGATGAAGGCGTTCAGGTCACGAGTGGTCTGAGGGTCGACGAGGTGGTTGGTCAAGGGTGCCTCCCCGGGCAGGGCGCCAGGCACGTGTGCGGTGCGGCGCGGGTGATCGGCTGATCGAGTGCAGGGCCATCGTAGGCCGGGGGTACGGCCGTGGCGGGAGGGCGGTGGGGTACCGCGGGGTGTGCTCGGCGCAAGGGTGCCGGGGCGGGGCCCGGCGCCCGGGGTGCCGCTGCGCCCACCCGTGCCGCCCCAGGCGGCACGCATGCCCGCAGCTGGGCCGGGGTGCCGAGTGGCGGGGTGCGGTGGGACCGGGCCGTCAGGCGGGTGGGGCCAGGCCGTAGCATGGCGGGACGATCGACCTAGGGGGACGGACATGTCAGACGCAGCGCGGCCGGGCGGGGACGCCGGAGGCGGACACGACCCCTGGGCGCCGCCCGACAGCAGGCCCTCGCTGAGCAAGGACGAGACGCCCGGCGCTCCCCCGCCGTCCGCCCCGCAGCCGCCCTCCGTGCACGACCAGGCGACGATCGCCTCCCTGCCGGCCGACGGCTTCGCCGCCCCCGGCCCCGCCGGCTACGCCCCGCCGGGCTACGCGTCGCCCGGTGCGACCCCTCCCGTCGGCGGCCCCGGCGTGCCGCCCCCGCCCGTCGCGCCCACCGGTCCCGCCGCCGGTGGATACGGCTACCCCGGCTACCCGCAGGGCTACGGCTGGTCCGGGATGCCGATGGCTCCGCAGAACGGCATGGGCCTCGCCGCGATGGTGCTGGGCATCCTGTCCTGCTGCCTGTTCTGCCTGTACGGCGTGGTCTCGCTCGTGCTCGGCATCCTCGCCGTGGTCTTCGGGGTCAAGGGCCGCCGCAAGGCCGAGCGCGGCGAGGCCAACAACCACGGCCAGGCCCAGGCGGGCCTCATCATGGGCGTCATCGGCATCGTCCTCGGCGTCGCCGTGATCGTCCTGCTGGCGATCGGGATCACGGCCGCCTTCAACGAGGAATCGAACTACGGCGACGACGACTACTACGGCGCCCTCAGCTCCGTCGTGACGGTGTCCGCTCCGGTCGACCGCTGACAGCTCCCAAACGCTTTCCCCCGCGATGAGCTGGGCCACTACGATGCCTTGACTGTCAACGAGGGGAGAGCAGTTCATGTCTGACGCCAATCCCGGTCCCGGGGGATTCGGGCCACCGACACCACCGTCACAGCCGCCGTCGGGGGGATACGCCTATCCGCAGGCCGGCCAGCAGTCCGGCCCCGGTTACGGCTACCCGAACCCGGGTCCGTCCTACCCGGCCGCGCCTCCGGTGGGCTATCCGCAGGCGCACGGTTACGGGATGCCGCCGCAGCCGAGCAACGGCCTGGGCACCACCGGACTGGTGCTGGGCATCATCGGCGTGGTGTGCAGCGTGACCTTCTTCCTGTGGTTCTTCGGAGTCATCCTCGGAATCCTGGCGATCATCTTCGGCGCGATCGGCCGGGGTAAGGCCAACCGCGGGGAGGCGACCAACAAGGGCGCGGCGACCGCGGGGCTCGTGTGCGGCATCGTGGCCACCGTGATCCTGCCGTTGCTGGGGCTGCTGCTCTTCGCAAGCGTCATGAGCATGGCCTGACGCTGAGCGTCACGTGAAGGGCCGGCCCCCGGGCCGGCCCTTCGTCATGTCGCCCAGGCCCTCACGCTGCCCAGGCCCTCACGCTGCCCAGGCCCTCACGCTGCCCAGGCCCTCACGCTGCCCAGGCCCTCACGCTGCCTGCGGCCGTCATGCCGCTCCGGCCCGCAGCCGCTCCCGTGCCTCCACCAGCGCGAACCCCAGCAGGTTGGGACCCCGCCACCGCTCGGGGTCGGCGGCCCGCTCGTCGTCCGCGGCCAGCCCGATGCCCCACACCCGGTCCAGGGGACTGGCCTCCACCAGCACCCGGCCCCCGGTCCCCAGCAGGTACCCCCGCAGATCCGTGTGCGCGGCGAACTTGTGGACGCTGCCCTCGACGACGATCCCGAACCGCTCCCGCTCCCATATCGACTCGTCGAAGCCCCGCACCAGCCGCCCGGCCTTCTTCGCGACCGCGGGGTTCGCGGCCGTGACGGCCTTCTTCTCCGCCTCGGCGTCGCCGAACAGCCGGGCCTTCGACGCCATCATCCAGTGCTCCGCCGTCGCGTACCGCACCCCGTCCACCGTGAACGGCGACGGCCACCACTGGCTCAGGCAGCTCGCGCCCACCTGCCCGTCGGGCCGTGGCCGGTGCCCCCAGAAGTGGAGGTACTTGACCCTCGCCCCCGCGCGGACCTCCTTGACCAGGACGTCCCAAGAATCGATCTTCCCCATGCCGACGAGTCTGGCACGCACCACTGACACTCCGTCCCTTCTTTTCCATGCCGACTCGACACCTGGTCGACAGATTTCGTCGCGTAACCAAAAGGCAACAACGGAATCACTTGTTGCGGTGGCACGCCTCTGTCAGGATCGGCACTCAAATCGAGCTGGAGCTACGCCGCCCGTCCCCCGGGACGGGGCGCCGGCGGAGGAGAGCGACATGCAGAAACCGGGCACCGCCACCCCGGACCGATTTCCCGCCCAGGAGCATTTCGCGGACGGCGCGCAGTACATCGCGGGCCGCCTGACGAAGGGCACCTCCGGCCACACCCACGCCGTGGTCGATCCGGCCACCGGTGAGGAGGTGTACACGTACGAGCTCGCGGGCGCCGACGACGTCGACGCGGCCGTCGCCGCCGCGCGCAAGGCCTTCCCGGGCTGGGCTGGCGCCACGCCGGGCGAGCGCTCCGACGCCCTGCACCGCTTCGCCGCCGTCCTCGCCGACCGTGCCGAGGACTTCGCCCGGGCCGAGTCGCTCCAGTGCGGCAAGCCGCTGAAGCTGACGCGCGAGTTCGACGTCCCCGGCACGATCGACAACACCGCGTTCTTCGCAGGGGCGGCCCGCCACCTCTCCGGCCAGTCCGGCGGGGAGTACTCCCCTGACCACACCTCCTACGTGCGCCGCGAGCCCATCGGTGTCGTGGGCTCCATCGCGCCCTGGAACTACCCCCTTCAGATGGCCGCCTGGAAGATCCTCCCGGCGATCGCCGCGGGCAACACGATCGTGCTGAAGCCCGCCGAACTCACCCCGCTCACCTCGCTGCTGTTCGCGCGGGCCGCCACCGACGCCGGCATCCCGGACGGTGTGGTCAACATCGTCAGCGGCACCGGCAGGGAGGCCGGGGAGCGCCTGGTCGGCCACCCCGACGTGGCGATGACGTCCTTCACCGGCTCCACCGCCGTGGGCAAGCGGGTCGCGGAGATCGCCACCGCCACCGTCAAGCGCCTCCACCTGGAGCTGGGCGGCAAGGCGCCCTTCGTCGTCTTCGACGACGCCGATCTCGACGCCGCCGTCCACGGCGCGGTCGCGGGGGCGCTCATCAACACCGGCCAGGACTGCACGGCCGCCACGCGCGCGTATGTGCAGCGGCCCCTCTACGAGGCGTTCGTCGAGAAGACGGCGGCCCTCATGGAGACCGTCCGGCTCGGCGACCCCTTCGCCCCCGGCACCGACCTCGGCCCGCTGGTCTCGCACGCCCAGCGCGACCGGGTCGCCGCCTTCGTCGACCGTGCGCGTGCCTACGCGCGCGTGGTCACCGGCGGCGAGGTGCCGGGAGGAGACCTCGCGAACGGCGCGTACTACCGGCCGACGCTCATCGCCGACGCGCCCCAGGACGGCGAGGTCGTGCAGTCCGAGATCTTCGGCCCGGTCCTGGTCGTGCTGCCCTTCGACACCGACGACGAGGGCATCCGGCTCGCCAACGACACCCCCTACGGCCTCGCGGCCTCCGCGTGGAGCCGGGACGTCTACCGGGCGAACCGCGCCACACGTGAGATCAAGGCGGGGTGCGTGTGGGTCAACGACCACATCCCGATCATCAGCGAGATGCCGCACGGCGGATACCAGGCGTCCGGCTTCGGCAAGGACATGTCCACGTACTCGTTCGAGGAGTACACCCAGATCAAGCACGTCATGTTCGACAACACCGCGGTGGTCCGCAAGGACTGGCACCGCACTGTCTTCGGGGACCGATAGCAGCGACAGGCCGCCGACCACGGCCGCACCCGCGAAAGGGCAACCACGCGCATGGAGCAGTACGAGCCCGACCGCCTGTCTCCGGCCCAGGTGGCCGCCATCAGGCGCAGCTTCCGAGGCGGCCGGGCCGCCATGACCCGCCGTTCGCTGCTGCGCGCCTCCACGGGCGGAGCGCTGGCGCTGGGCGGCCTGGGGACGCTGAGCGCCTGCGGGATCCCCGCGGCCGGCAAGACCGCGGGGGGCACGTCCGCCGAGGACCGCTCGGCCAAGGAGAAGACGATCAACTTCTCCAACTGGACCGAGTACATGGACGTCGACGACAGCGGCAAGCACCACCCCACGCTGGACGCCTTCACCAAGCGCACCGGGATCAAGGTCAAGTACACCGAGGACATCAACGACAACAACGAGTTCTTCGGCAAGGTCAAGCCGCAGCTCGCCGCGGGCCAGGACACCGGCCGCGACATCATCGTCCTCACCGACTGGCTGGCCGCCCGGCTGATCCGCCTGGGGTGGGTCCAGAAACTGGACCCGTCCCTGCTGCCGCACGCCTTCGCCAACCTGTCCCAGCAGTTCCGCAGCCCCGACTGGGACCCGGGCCGCGCCTACTCGTACCCCTGGCAGGGCATCTCGACCGTCATCGCGTTCAACAAGAAGGCCCTCGACGGCGTCGAGGTGAAGTCGGTCTCCGACCTGCTCGACAACCCCAAGCTGAAGGGCCGCGTCGGCTTCCTGACCGAGATGCGCGACACCATCGGCATGACCCTGCTCGACATGGGCAGGGCCCCGGAGAAGTTCACCGACGACGACTACGACGCCGCGATCGCACGCCTGCAGAAGGGCGTCGACAACGGCCAGATACGTCGCTTCACCGGCAACGACTACACCTCCGACCTCACCAAGGGCGACCTGGCGGCCTGTATCGCCTGGGCCGGTGACGTCGTACAGCTCAAGGCGGACAGCCCCGACGTCGACTTCGTCGTCCCCGACAGCGGCTACCTGACGTCCAGCGACAACATGCTGATCCCCAACAGGGCCCGTCACAAGACGAACGCCGAACGGCTCATGGACTACTACTACGAGCCCGAGCCGGCAGCGGAGCTCGCCGCCTACATCAACTACGTCTGTCCCGTCGACGGAGTGAAGGACGAGCTTGCGAAGATCGACGAGGATGCGGCGAACAACCCGCTGATCATCCCCGACAAGGCCATGCAGGCGAAGTCCCACGCCTTCCGCTCCCTGAGCGCGGAGGAAGAGACCGCCTACGAAGCGAAGTTCGCGAAGCTCACTGGGGCGTGACGACGATGAAGACCACAGACAGCGGCAGCGGCGACGTCCGCCTCTCCGGGATCAGCAAGACCTACGGCTCCTTCACCGCCGTGCACCCGCTCGAACTGACCGTGCCGCAGGGCTCCTTCTTCGCCCTGCTCGGCGCCTCCGGCTGCGGCAAGACCACCACGCTGCGCATGATCGCGGGACTGGAGGAACCTTCCTCCGGCACCGTGCACCTCGGCGACCAGGACGTCACCGCCCTCCCGCCCTACAAGCGCCCGGTGAACACCGTCTTCCAGTCCTACGCCCTCTTCCCGCACCTCGACATCTTCGAGAACGTCGCCTTCGGCCTGCGCCGACGCGGCATCAGGAGCGTGAAGAAGCAGGTCGAGGACATGCTGGAGCTCGTCCAGCTCGGTGAGCAGGCCCGCAAGAAGCCGCACCAGCTCTCCGGCGGCCAGCAGCAGCGCGTCGCCGTGGCCCGGGCGCTGATCAACCACCCCAAGGTGCTCCTCCTCGACGAGCCCCTCGGCGCCCTCGACCTGAAGCTGCGCCGCCAGATGCAGCTGGAGCTCAAGCGCATCCAGACCGAGGTCGGCATCACCTTCGTCCACGTCACGCACGACCAGGAGGAGGCCATGACGATGGCCGACACGGTCGCCGTGATGAACGCGGGCCGCGTCGAACAGCTCGGCTCGCCCGCCGACCTGTACGAGAACCCGCAGACCACGTTCGTCGCCAACTTCCTCGGCACGTCCAACCTGATAGAGGCCGAGGTCGACACCAGGAGCGGCGACGACATCGTCCTGAAGGCGGGCGGCGGCAAGCTGGTGCTGCCGAAGGCGCGCTGTTCCGCGCCGACGACGACCGGCGGCAAGGTGCTCGTCGGCATCCGCCCGGAGAAGATCACCCTCACCCACGCCGACGACGCGGGCGGGATACCGGAGGGCCGCAACCGGATCACGGGGAAGATCGCCGACTCCAGCTTCATCGGCGTCTCCACGCAGTACGTCGTCGACAGCCCGGTCTGCCCCGAGTTCGAGGTCTACGCCCAGAACATCGACCGCGACGCCCGGCTCACCCCCGGCGCGGAGGTCGTCCTGCACTGGAACCCGCTCCACACCTTCGGCCTGGACGCCGCACAGGACATCGACGCCGGCATCGACGAAGAGGCGGCCTGATGTCCACGCTCACCGAGGCGCCACCGCCTCTCTCACCGACCGCAGCGGAGAAGAAGCCACCGCGCAGGTCAGGCCGCTGGACGCCGTACTGGCTGCTGCTGCCCGGCATCCTCTGGCTGCTCGTCTTCTTCGCGCTGCCGATGATCTACCAGGCCTCCACGTCCGTGCAGACGGGCTCCCTGGAGGAGGGCTACAAGGTCACCTGGCACGTCGCGACCTACTGGGACGCGCTGAGCGAGTACTGGCCGCAGTTCCTGCGCTCGGTCGCCTACGCGGCCGCCGCGACCGTCCTGTGCCTGGTGCTCGGCTACCCGCTCGCCTACCTGATCGCCTTCCGCGCGAGGCGCTGGCGCAACCTGATCCTGATCCTGGTGATCGCGCCGTTCTTCACCAGCTTCCTGATCCGCACCCTGGCCTGGAAGACGATCCTCGCCGACGGCGGCCCGGTGGTCGGCGCGCTCAACACGCTGCACGTCCTGGACGTCACCGACTGGCTCGGCTGGACGGCAGGCGACCGCGTCCTGGCCACGCCGCTCGCTGTCGTGTGCGGTCTGACGTACAACTTCCTGCCGTTCATGATCCTGCCGCTGTACACCTCGCTGGAGCGGATCGACGGGCGGCTGCACGAGGCGGCGGGCGACCTGTACGCCAGGCCGATCACCACCTTCCGCAAGGTCACCTTCCCGCTGTCGATGCCGGGCGTGGTCTCCGGCACGCTGCTGACCTTCATCCCGGCGGCCGGCGACTACGTCAACGCCGAACTCCTCGGCTCCACCGACACCCGCATGATCGGCAACGTCATCCAGACGCAGTTCCTGCGGATTCTGGACTATCCGACGGCGGCGGCCCTCTCGTTCCTTCTCATGGCCGCGATCCTTTTCATGGTCACCTTCTACATCCGCAGGTCCGGGACGGAGGATCTGGTCTAAATGCCCTTCGTCAACTGGCTCAGGAGAAATCTCGTCGTCCTCGCGGGACTCCTCACGCTCGCCTATCTCCTGCTGCCCAACGTCGTCGTCACGGTGTTCTCCTTCAACAAACCGAAGGGGCGCTTCAACTACGAGTGGCAGCAGTTCTCCACGGACGCCTGGAAGGACCCGTGCGGGGTCGCCGACCTGTGCGGCTCGCTGTCGATCAGCCTCCAGATCGCGTTCTGGGCGACGCTCGGCGCCACCCTCCTCGGCACGATGATCGCCTTCGCGCTGGTCCGCTACCGCTTCCGCGCGCGGGGCGCCGTCAACTCGCTGATCTTCCTGCCGATGGCGATGCCCGAGGTCGTCATGGCGGCCTCGCTGCTCACCCTGTTCCTCAACCTGGGTGCTCAGTTGGGATTCTGGACGATCCTGATCGCGCACATCATGTTCTGCCTCAGCTTCGTCGTGACGGCCGTCAAGGCGCGCGTGATGTCGATGGACCCACGTCTGGAGCAGGCGGCCCAGGACCTCTACGCCGGACCGGTGCAGACGTTCCTGCGGGTCACGCTGCCCATCGCGGCGCCCGGAATCGCGGCGGGCGCGCTGCTGGCCTTCGCGCTCTCCTTCGACGATTTCATCATCACCAATTTCAACGCGGGCTCGACCGTCACCTTCCCCATGTTCGTCTGGGGCTCGGCACAGCGCGGAACGCCCGTCCAGATCAATGTCATCGGCACAGCCATGTTCCTCGTCGCCGTGCTGTTCGTCCTGGCCTCCATGGTCATCGGAAACCGCCGCAACAAAAGAGCATCGCACTTGTAGGGAGTTGAAATCATGGCCCCAAGCGCCATGAGTCATTGGACAAAAGCGCTCTCCGACGCACAGCCGGTCCCGTACTGGCTGGAAGACCCCGGCAAGCCCCACCCCGAGCCCGCGCTCACCGGCGCCGAGACCTGCGACCTGCTGGTCGTCGGCGGCGGCTACAGCGGACTGTGGACCGCGCTCATCGCCAAGGAGCGCGACCCGCGACGGGACGTCGTCCTGCTGGAAGGCCGCGAGGTGGGCTGGGCCGCCTCGGGCCGCAACGGCGGCTTCTGTGCCGCCTCCCTCACCCACGGCCTGCCCAACGGCCTCGCCCGCTGGCCCGACGAGATCCGCCGGCTCCAGGAGCTGGGCGCCCGCAACCTCGACGAGATCGAGAAGGCGGTCGCCCGGCACGGCATCGACTGCGACTTCGAGCGCACCGGCGAGATCGACGTCGCGACCGAGACCTACCAGGCGTGGGAACTGCGCGACTGGTACGAGGAGATGCAGCGCCGGGGCCTCGCCGACGGCGTGGAGTTCCTGGACGCCGACGCGGTCCGCGAACAGGTCGACTCACCGACCTTCGAGGCGGGCCTGTGGGACCGCCGGGGCGTGGCCATGCTGCACCCGGCCAAGCTCGCCTGGGGCCTGAAACGGGCCTGCGTGCGCCTCGGCGTCCGCATCCACGAGCACACGCCCGCCCTCACCCTGAAGCCGTACGGCGCCGGCATGACCGTACGCACCCCGTACGGCTCGGTCCGCGCCCGCAAGGTCGCGCTCGGCACCAACATCTTCCCGAACCTGGTCCGGCGCGTACGGGCGTACACCGTCCCGGTCTACGACTACGCGTTGATGACCGAGCCACTGAGCGGGGACCAGCTGGCGTCGATCGGCTGGAAGAACCGCCAGGGGCTGGGCGACTCGGCGAATCAGTTCCACTACTTCCGGCTGTCCGCGGACAACCGGATCCTGTGGGGCGGCTACGACGCCGTCTACTCCTACGGCGGCCGGGTGCGCGCCGAGTACGACGACCGGCCGGAGACGTACGCCAAGCTCGCCGGGCACTTCTTCACCTGTTTCCCGCAGCTGGAGGGCGTCCGCTTCACGCACGCGTGGGGCGGGGCGATCGACACCTGCTCCCGCTTCTCGGCGTTCTTCGGCACCGCCCACCAGGGCAAGGTCGCGTACGCGGCGGGCTACACGGGCCTGGGCGTCGGCGCGACCCGCTTCGGCGCGGACGTGATGCTCGACCTGCTTGCGGGGGAGCGCACGGAGCGCACCGAGACGGCGATGGTGCGCAGGAAGCCGCTGCCCTTCCCGCCCGAGCCGTTCGCCTGGACCGGCATCGCGCTCACCAAATGGTCGCTGGCCCGGGCGGACGCGCACGGCGGGCGGCGCAACCTGTGGCTGAAGACCATGGACCGGCTGGGACTGGGCTTCGACAGCTGACTGTGATCCAGGTCACTTAATCGCGTGGGGTGAACCCGCGTAATGCCCGCCGGGGACCTTTCTCTTCCCTCGTGACGCCTCGTGATGCCGCGTGACGATTTCGCCGTCCACGAGAACCACGGAAGAACACGGAAGAACAGGGAGGTCCCCGCCATGACAGGGGCGAAGACGGCGGTCGCGTGGCTCGCATCCGTCGCACCGGATCCCGAGGCCTGCCGCTGGGAGTGGGAGCGCAGCCGCCACGGGGTCGCGTTGCTGCCCGCGGGCAGGGCCTGGGACGTGCTCATCCTGCCCGGTGAGCTCGGCTACCCCACCCTCGACGTGCTCACCCGCATCCTCGACCGGCCCGGCCCGGTGCTCGTCGACTTCGGTGACGCGCGCATGGGGTTCTTCGTGCCGCCGGGCACCGCGGCCCGCTGGCTCGGCACGGGCATCCGTACGGCCGGGGCCGGAACCTGGATCGTCGTGCCGTACCCGGGCCGGTCGACCGGCGGAGTGCGCTGGCTGGTGGCACCGGACGGCTCCGGCACCCTCACCGACCCGTCACTCCTCGAACTGGCCCTGCACGAGGCGGCGGCGGGGCTGGTCAGGAGGGGGCCGAGGCAGGAGCGGGAGGAGAGGGCTCAGTGGGCGGAGCGGGAGGAGTGAGGCGGCGGGGGTGCGCACCTGCCGTGAGCAGCAGCCACAGGGCGGCGAGCAGCACCGCGCACAGGCACCAACTGCCCACGACGTCCAGGGGCCAGTGATAGCCCCGCCTCACCAACCCGAAGGACACGCCCGACACCAGGGCGGCGCAGGCGACGACGAGCGCGCGACGGACGAGGGCCGAGCGCAGCCAGGGAAGCAGGAGCAGGGTCGCGCCGCCGTACGCGACGGCGGCCGTGGCCGTGTGTCCCGAGGGGTAGTAGCCGATGCCCGGAGGCATGACGGAGGTGCCGTGCCGGGCGGTCCACTCCTTCAGGGGCACCACCAGCGCCGGCACCAGGGCCATCAGGACGGCCGCCGCGACGGGCGGCAGCCACCAGCGGTCCGTCCCCGCACCACGCCCGCGCCAGGCCACGTAGCCGATCGCGGCCGCCAGGACCGGGACCGCGACCTCGATCCTGCCGAGGTCGGAGAGGAACTCGGAGAGCCGGTCCGGGTGGAGGAGGAAGCGGCTCGCGTGCGCGTCGGCGCGCAGCAGCGGCCCGTCGGCGAGGACCTGCCAGGTGATCAGGGCGAAGACAAGGGCCGGAAGGCCGAGCAGGAGGACGGCGAGGCACATGGGCCCCAGCCTGTCAGGCGAAGCGGAGAAGGAGGTCGGCCACCCCGGAACAGGGGGGGTGGTTCCGGGGTGGCCGTCCGGATCGGGTCGTCGCGCGCCCCGGGGGGTTTGGGGCGGGCGACTGTCCGATCGGTGAGGAGATCCGGAGCCGTCAGGTCCCGGTTGTGTGCGCGAGGGCACGACCAGGTCGAAGCTGGGGAGGCCCCAACCTGGGGTTCGCCCACAGTCCCCTGTGAGCGGGTGTATCTCTCATCTCGGTAGAACCTACGGCAGCCAATGGCCCCGCGACAGACGCATCGGCCTTACGCCATCCACCTCGCACACCTTCTTCACACGCTCTGCCTCTGGCCCCACCCGGCCCGGCGATCAGATGCGCGCGAAGGCCTGCTCGATGATGTCGAGACCCTCGTTCAGCAGGTCCTCGCCGATCACCAGCGGGGGCAGGAAACGCAGCACGTTGCCGTAGGTGCCACAGGTCAGGACCAGCAGGCCCTCCTGGTGGCAGGCCTTGGCGAGCGCGGCCGTCGCCTCCGGGTTCGGCTCCTTCGTCGTACGGTCCTTCACCAGCTCGATCGCGATCATCGCGCCACGACCGCGCACGTCGCCGATCACGTCGAACTTCTCGGCGATGGCGGTCAGACGTGCCTTCATGATCGCCTCGATGTTCTTCGCCCGGGCGTTGAGGTCGAGCTCCTTCATGGTCTCGATCGAGCCGAGGGCACCCGCGCAGGCGACGGGGTTGCCGCCGTAGGTGCCGCCGAGGCCACCTGCGTGCGCGGCGTCCATGATCTCGGCGCGGCCGGTGACGGCGGCGAGCGGCAGACCGCCCGCGATGCCCTTCGCCGTGGTGATCAGGTCCGGGACGATGCCCTCGTCCTCGCAGGCGAACCACTGGCCGGTGCGGCAGAAGCCGGACTGGATCTCGTCGGCGACGAAGACGATGCCGTTGTCCTTCGCGAACTGGCTGATCGCGGGCAGGAAGCCCTTGGCCGGCTCGATGAAGCCGCCCTCGCCGAGCACCGGCTCGATGATGATCGCGGCCACGTTCTCCGGGCCGACCTGCTTGGTGATCTGGTCGATGGCCTGCGCGGCGGCCTCCGGGCCCGCGTTCTCCGGCCCGGTCGGCCAGCGGTAGCCGTAGGCGACCGGCACGCGGTACACCTCGGGCGCGAACGGGCCGAAGCCGTGCTTGTACGGCATGTTCTTCGCCGTCAGCGCCATGGTGAGGTTCGTACGGCCGTGGTAGCCGTGGTCGAACACGACGACCGCCTGCCGCTTGGTGTAGGAGCGGGCGATCTTGACGGCGTTCTCGACGGCCTCGGCGCCGCTGTTGAACAGCGCGGACTTCTTGGCGTGGTCGCCCGGAGTCAGCTCGGCGAGGGCCTCGGCGACCTCCACGTAGCCCTCGTACGGCGTGACCATGAAACAGGTGTGGGTGAAGTCGGCGAGCTGCGCCGACGCACGGCGTACGACCGCCTCGGCGGAGGCACCGACACTGGTGACCGCGATGCCGGAGCCGAAGTCGATGAGCCGGTTGCCGTCGACGTCCTCGATGATGCCGCCGCCCGCGCGCGCGGTGAACACGGGCAGCACCGAGCCCACGCCCTGCGCGACCGCGGCGAGGCGGCGGGCCTGCAACTCCTGCGACTTGGGGCCGGGGATGGCGGTGACGACGCGGCGCTCCTGCGGAAGTGCGCTCATGAGGGGCTCCAGGGGGATTTGCGGATGCTTGCCTTCTTTTCTCGCAGGCTAGAACCGGGTGAGAGAGGTGGGCATGCTCCATGTGGGCGTTGTCGGCGCCTTGGCTTGTCCGTGGTGGACATGGCGCCGCCGGGGCGCTTACCCGTCGCACCGGCCGCGTAAGCGGTGAACTCCCCGGGGGACCACGTTAGATTGACTCGCTGACGGTTGTACGGAACGGCAGGTCAGGGGGCAAGCCCGATGGAGAGCGACGGGACGCAGGACGCGCGGGGTACGCATGCGAATCCTGTGCCGCGCCCGGCGGCACCGCCGAACCCGCCCGCGGTGCCACCGCGGCCGGCCCGCGCGCCGCACGTGGTGGAACAGGGCGGGCAGCAGGCCGGGCAGCATCCGCACGGCGCGCAGCCCCGCACGGCCGTCGCCGACTGGCTCGACGCACCCCGCCCGGCCGTCAAGCCGGGCATCTGGCGTTACGGATACCGCCTGCCCAAGGCCGCGCAGTCGGCGGAGCGGATCGCCCCGGTCACGATCGTCGGCCTGCTGATCCCGCTGGTCGTGGCGCTCCTGCTGTGGTCGCTGTGGCGTGACGGCAGCATGCCCTACCAGTGGGTGCTGCTGAAGCTGTTCACCCCGGACGACTGGTGGTGGACCGGCACCGTCTCGCCCAAGGGGCTCGAGGGGTCGGAGGCCCGCGTGGTCTACGACGGCGTCTTCTTCGCCGTCCTCGTCTACGCCGCCGGCCGCCTGGGCAGCTGGCCCGACGTCCTGCGCCACTTCATCGGGCGCCGGCCGCAACCCGCGCGGGCACTGCTCGCCGCCCTGGCCGCGCTCGTCGCCCTGAGCCTCGTCTTCCCGGGCGCCTTCCCCGGCGTCGGCTGGGACGCCCTGCCCGTCGTCGACCCCGTCTTCTCCCTCGTCGTGCTGATCGCCGGCGGCTACGAGCTGTTCCAGTCGCAGCTGTACACCAACCTCCTCTACACGCTCATCACCCTGCTCGTGGTGTGGCCGTTCGCCCGGATCGGCGGCTGGTGGGGGTACGCGAAGGCCCGGCTCGCCGCCCGGCGCTCCCACCGCGACCCCACCGCGCCGCCCGCCCCGGACCTGCCGCGCGCGCAGTGGCCCGAGCTGCGGGAGGCCGGCCAGTACGAGGCGGCGGAACTGCTGACCGCCGAGGTGGCGGGCGGCCGGATGAACGACGTGGACTGCGCCCGGGTGGAGCACGCCTGGACCGTGGCCCGGCGGGGCGCGAACCTCGCGGCCTTCCGGGACACCGTGCTCCGGCAGGGCGGCGCGGCCTGGACCCACCCGTCCGGCGCCCGCGACCTGCCCCACCGCGCCGCCCGGCACGACCTGCTCGCCGGCCAGGTCCGCGTCGGGCGGTGGGTGCCCGCCGAGCGGACCCCGCGCGCCTATCACGACGCGGGCGCGGCACTGGGCCCCGAGGCGCTGGGCACCTCGCTCCTCGCCGTCGGACCCTCCGGCTCCGGCAAGACCCGCAACCTGATCGAGCCCCTGACCGAGGCGCTGGCCCTCCAGGCCCTCACCGGACAGTGCGCTGTCGTCGTGGTCTCCGCCGCGGGCACCCCGCTCGTCTCCGACTCCGCCTTCGACGTGATCGTGCGGATCGGCGACCGCGCCTCCCTCCACGACCTGGACCTCTACGCGGACAGCGACGACCCGGACGAGGCGGCCGCCTTCCTCGCCGAAGGACTCGTGGGCGACCTCGACACCGTCACCGGCCAGGGCGCCGCCACCGCCCTCGCCCAGGTGCTCGCCCCCTACCGCGCCGTCCACGGCCGCTTCCCGGAACTGCCCGTGCTGCGCGAGCTCCTGGAGGGCGAGCCGGCCGCGCTGTCCGCCCTGCGGGACGCCCTCGCGGGCGACGAACACACCGTGCTGCGCCGCGAACTCGACGCCCGGATCCGGCAGTCGGGCACCCCCGGCGACGCGGGCCGCGCCCTCGCCGACCGGCTCGCCCTGCTGAACCGGCCCGCCTTCGAGGGCTTCTTCGGCGGGAGCGGCAGGGGCAGCGGGAGCGGGGGAGGGAACGAGGGCCGGGCCGGGGGAGAAGAGGACGGGCCCCGCCTGTTCTCGCTGCGCTCGATGGCCCACCATCCGCTGCGGGTCCGCATCGACCTGCCCGACCAGGGCCACGAGGAGGCCGCCCGGCTGATCACCCGGCTCGTCCTCGCCCAGTTCACCGCCGTCGTACGGGACGGGCGGCGCCCCCACTTCGCCTGTCTGCTCCTCGACGACGCCACCGGCACCGTCACCACCGACTCGGTACGCCGCATCCAGCGCATGCGCTCCCAGAACGCGGGCGTCGTCCTCGCCCTGCGCAGCATCGCCGACGTTCCCGAGGCGCTGCACGGCCCGCTGTACGGGGCCGTCGGCTGCCGGATGGCGTTCTCCGGTGTGACGACGTGGGACGGCGGCCGGTTCGCCCAGGCCTGGGGCACCGAGTGGGTGGAGACACGGGACGTTGCCAAGCACACCGTCTTCGCCGACCAGCCGATGACCCGCGCCATCCACGCCCTGCGCAAGCTCGTCACCGGCAAGGCCGTGACCACGGACGCGGTGACCGTACGACAGGTCGAGCGGGAGCGCTGGTCGGCGTCCGAACTGGCCCACCAGGTGCCGCCGGGCCACGCCGTGCTGTCGCTGACGACGGTCCAGGGCGAGCACGCGCCGCCGCTGCTGCTGGACCTGCGTGGCTGAGCGTCACGTTCCGGCCATGAGGTCGGCCGTCGGGGCACGGGGGGACCGTACGGTGAGGCAGAATCGACACAGGTCGTTCATACGCGGCGGCCAAAAGGTCACAGAGATCTCACCGATATGAAGGCCCGATGCCTCCCACGCTCGCCTCGCTCGTTCACCACTCCGCGCTCAAGCTGACCGTCCGCGCGGGAGAGGACCGCCTGGACGTGCCCGTCCGCTGGGCGCACGTCAGCGAGCTCGCCGACCCCGTGCCGTACATGGAGGGCGGGGAGCTGCTGCTCATCACCGCGCTCACGCTGGACGCGGAGGACCCCGAGGCGATGCGGCGCTATGTGAAGCGCCTGGTCGCGGCGGGCGTCGTCGGACTCGGCTTCGCCGTCGGGGTCAACTACGAGGAGATCCCGAAGGCGCTCGTCGACGCGGCCAGGGAGGAGGGCCTGCCCCTCCTCGAGGTGCCGCGCCGCACCCCCTTCCTGGCGATCAGCAAGGCGGTGTCCGCGGCGATCGCCGCCGACCAGTACCGGGCCGTCACGGCGGGCTTCGCGGCCCAGCGCGACCTGACAAGGCAAGCGCTCACCGACGGCCCCGAGGGGCTGCTCGCCGGTCTCGCCGCCCAGGTCGACGGATGGGCCGCGCTCTACGACGCCTCGGGCGCCGTCGTCGCGGCCGCACCCGAGTGGGCGGGGCGGCGGGCCGCACGTCTCACGACGGACGTCGAACGGCTGCGGGAGCGGCCCGCACCGGCCTCTTCGGTGGTCGGCGGACCCGAGAACGACGACCGCGTCGAACTCCACTCTCTCGGCACCGGACGCCGTCCGCGCGCCGCGCTCGCCGTCGGCACGGCGGCCGCCCTCGGCACCGCCGAGCGGTACGCCGTCCACTCGGCCATCGCCTTGCTGACGCTCACGACGGAACGGTCGCGGTCGCTCCAGGAGGCGGAACAGCGGGTGGGTGCGGCAGTGCTGCGCATGCTGCTCGCGGGCGAGCCGGACCACGCGCGGGCGGTGGCCGGGAGCCTCTACGGCGGTCTGCTGGACGCGCCGTTCCGGGTGATCGTCGCCGAGTCGGCGTCCGGGTCGGCCGCCCGGGCCCATGCCGAGGCGCAGACGCACGCGCGCGTGCCGGCGGCCAAGCCGTCTGCCGCGGTTCTGGCTGTCGCGGACGCCGGGGGTGATCCGCTGGGCGGGCTCGGCGAGATCGTCGAGGCCGCGGCGGCGCGCGCGGGGGAGGCCGTGCTCGTCGTGCCGGACGGGGAGCGGTTGGTGATGCTCGCCGTGGACGGGGGTGCCGCCGTGGCGGCCTGCGGGGACTTCGCGGCGGCGCTGGAGGCCGCGCGGGCTGCGGGGGCTGTCGTGCGGGAACCGGTCGGGGGCGGGGAGGAGGACGAACTGGTCGTGGGGCTGTCCGCGCCGGCCGGTCCGATCGCCGCGGCGGCCGCGTACAAGCAGGCCGAGCAGGCGTTGTCGGTGGCTCGGCGGCGGGGGCGGGTGCTGGTGGAGCACGAGCAGTTGGCGGCGGGGTCCGTGGTGCCGTTGCTCGCCGACGATGCGGTGAAGGCGTTCGCGGACGGGCTGTTGCGGCCGCTGTACGAGCATGACGCGACGGGGCGGGGGGATCTGGTCGCGTCCCTGAGGGCGTGGCTGTCGCGGCACGGGCAGTGGGACGCGGCGGCGGCGGATCTGGGAGTGCACCGGCACACCTTGCGGTACCGCATGCGGCGGGTGGAGGAGATCCTCGGGCGGTCGCTGGACGAGGCGGACGCGCGGATGGAGTTGTGGCTGGCACTGAAGGCCACGTCCGCGGAGTAGGCACCGTGGGCTGGTGAGGGCGCTTCCGGGGGCTCCGCCCCGAGGCCCCCGGCCTCTGCCCACCCACTACCCGACTCGCTTGGATGATGACCGGCCCCCAGCGGTACCCCGCCAATTCGGCGCGCCCCAACTCCCCACCACTCCATCCCGGACAAACGACCCCCCGCTTCCCCACCCCTACCGTGGACCCCGTAACACCGCACACCCCCAACGGAAGGGCCGGATCCGACGATGACTTCCCCCACCGCCTTCTGGCTCGCCGGCCGCCAGGTCACCGGCGAGGACACCTTCGACGTCACATCCCCGTGGGACGGCCGGCTCGTCGCCAAGGTGAGCGTGCCGACCGACGCCCAGGTCGAGGAGGCCGTCTCCGCCGCCCACGCCGTCCGCGAGGACTTCGCCGCCACGCCGGCCCACGTCCGCGCCGCCGCCCTCGACCACGTGAGCCGTAGCCTCGTCGAGCGCACCGAGGAGATCGCGCGGCTCATCTCCGCCGAGAACGGCAAGCCGATCAAGTGGGCCCGCGGGGAGGTCGGCCGGGCCGTGTCCGTGTTCCGGTTCGCCGCCGAAGAGGCCCGCCGGTTCAACGGCGGCGAGGCCCAGCGGCTCGACACCGACCCCGGCGGTCAGGGCCGACTCGCCCTCACCCGCCGCTTCCCGAAGGGTGTCGTCCTCGGCATCGCGCCCTTCAACTTCCCGCTCAACCTGTGTGCCCACAAGATCGCCCCGGCGATCGCCGCGGGTGCGCCGATCATCCTGAAGCCCGCGCCCGCCACCCCGCTCTCCGGCCTGGTCATCGGCGAACTCCTCGCGGAGACCGACCTCCCGGCCGGCTCGTGGAGCGTCCTGCCGGTGTCCAACGAGCGCATGCCCGCCCTCGTCCAGGACGAGCGGCTTCCGGTCATCTCCTTCACGGGTTCCGAGAAGGTCGGCTACGCGATCATGGACTCGGTGCCGCGCAAGCACTGCACCCTGGAGCTGGGCGGCAACGGCGCGGCCGTCGTCCTCGGCGACTACGCGAGCGACGCCGACCTCGACTGGGCGGCCACCCGCATCGCCACCTTCTCCAACTACCAGGGCGGCCAGTCCTGCATCTCCGTGCAGCGCGTGATCGCCGACGCCTCCGTGTACGACCGGTTGCTGCCGCGCATCGTCGCCGCGGTCGAGGCCCAGGTCACCGGCGACCCCGCCGACGACAAGACCGATGTCGGCCCGCTGGTCAGCGAGGACGCCGCCAAGCGCGTGGAGGCATGGGTGCAGGAGGCCGTCGACGCCGGGGCGAGCCTGCTCACCGGCGGCAAGCGCGACGGCGCCTCCTACGCGCCGACCGTCCTCACCGACGTACCGGCGACCACCACGATCTCCTGCGAGGAGGTCTTCGGGCCCGTCCTCACCGTGCGGAAGGCGGACGGGGAGGCGGAGGCGTTCGCCGCCGTCAACGACTCCAAGTACGGCCTCCAGGCGGGCGTGTTCACCCACGACCTCCAGGCGGCCTTCCGTGCCCACCGTGCCCTGGAGGTCGGCGGTGTCGTCATCGGCGACGTGCCGTCCTACCGCGCCGACCAGATGCCGTACGGCGGCGCCAAGCAGTCCGGGGTGGGCCGCGAGGGCGTGAGGTTCGCGATGGACGACTACACCTACGAGCGGGTGCTGGTCCTCACCGGGCTCGCCCTGTAGCCCACCGCTGACCCACCTCTAGCTAATGGGAACCATTTTCAGCTAGGGTTCCCGAAGGGGCCCGGCACCGATGCCTTCCGGTGCCGGGCCCCTTCTTGTGTCAGCCTGTTCCGGACCCTCAACCGGAGAAGCCGACACGCGCGAGCCGCAGCGGGCCGCGCAGTCTGAGGTGGATGTCGTGCACGCCCTCGGCGGTGAACGCACCGGCCGGCCTGACGTAGTCGTACGGCCCCGAGGTGGGCGCGTCCGGTGACAGCGTGGCCAGGGCCGGGCCGCCGTCGACGGACACCTCGACCGTGCCCTCGCCGGACACCTCCACCGTCACCTCCGTCGCACCGGAGCCGAAGTCGCAGGCCCGGTAGACCAGTTCGCCCAAGCCGCCCGCCACGGGCGTCACCGCGTCGCCGGACACCTTCGTGCGGTCGACGATCTCCGTGCCGCTCTGCTCGTCGAAGTCGGCCGCGGCCAGGCCGCGTTCCAGCACACGGCGGGGTGCGCCGGGCTCACCGTCCAGGAGCACGGTCGTGCGCAGCCGGACGTCCTCGCTGGAGGCGCCGGCCAGCAGCTCGTACGGGCCCGGCTCCACGCGCCACCGGTCCTGGGCCACGTCCCAGAAGCCGAGGGCGGTCAGCGGGAGTTCGAAGGACAGCTCCTCCTTCGCGCCGGGGGCGAGCGCCACGCGGCGGTGGGCCGCCAGCTCGCGGCGCGGGCGCACGACCGACGGGTCGACGGCGCGCGTGTAGAGCTGGGCCACCTCGTCGGCGGTCGTGTCACCGGTGTTGGTGACCGTGAAGGAGACGTGCACCGCGTCGCCGTCGACCCGCGCCGACAGGTCCCCGTACGCGAAGGACGCGTACGACAGGCCGTGCCCGAAGGGGAAGAGCGGGGTGCCCTCGAAGTAGAGGTACGTCTGCCGGGCGCCGATCACGTCGTAGTCGAGCAGGCCGGGCAGGTCGGAGTCGTCGGCGTACCAGGTCTGCGGGAGACGGCCCGCGGGCGAGACGTCGCCGGCCAGGACGCGGGCCAGGGCGGTGCCGGCCGCCTGGCCGCCGTGCGCGGTCCACAGCACCGCGGGCAGCGGGCCGGTATTCACCGCGTACGGGTAGGCGGACACCAGCGCCAGCACGGTGTTCGGGTTCGCGGCGCGGGCGGCGCGCAGCAGCCGTTCCTGGTGGGCGGGCAGGCGCAGCGTCGTACGGTCCTCGGTCTCGCGTCCGTTGATGTGCGGGTCGTTGCCCGCCACCACGACGACCACGTCGGCCTGCGCAGTGACCCGGGTCACTGCGCTTTCTCCGCTTTCGGTGACTATGAGCTCGAAGACCTGCGGATTCTCCTCGGCAACCTTGACGCCGTCGGGGGCGACAGACACATGACGACCCGTGCCGACATGCCGGAGGAGGTGACCGTTGTCGTGAGGTTCGAGCCGGAACGTCTCCTGGACGATCCAGCCGCCGGGCTGGTCCGCGGAGGCGCGGACGTAGCCGTCGTCGGCGACCGAGAGATAGCGGCCGTCCGGCGCGCGCAGGGTGAGGACGCCCTCGCCCCAGTCGACGAGCGCGAGCTCGGTGCCGGTGGCGTCGGTGGTCAGCGGCGGCAGGTCGGTGCGGCCGGCCAGCAGGGCAGGGTCCAGGGCGCCCTCGGCGCCGCGTGCCTCGTCGGCGGCGCCCGCCGCCTCGGGCACCTTCACGAACGTGCCCTCTGCAGTCTTCAGCAGTACCCGGTCCACGCCCTCCGCGAACTCGACGCGGTCGGCGCCGAACCGCTCGTAGAGGCCCTCCAGCGGGGTGGAGCGGTGGATGAGGGTGCCGCTGTACCAGTCGAGCTTGCACTCGTCGGCGAGCAGGCCGACCACGGCGATCCGGGCGGCCGGGGCGAGCGGCAGCAGGCCGTCGTTCTTGAGCAGCACGATCGCCTGCTCGGCCGCCTCCTGCGCGAGCGCGCGGTGGGCCGGGGTGTCGAACTCGCCGGTGCCCGAGTGCGGGTCGTAGTGCGGGTCGAACTCGCCGAGGCGGAAGCGGACCGAGAGCTGGCGGCGGACCGCGAGGTCGATGTCGGCCTCGGTGAGGAGCTTCTGGTCGTAGGCGCCGCGGACGCGCGCGACGATCTGCGAGCCGTCCGTGCCGTGGTCGGTGAAGCTGTCGACGCCCGCCTTGAGGGAGGCGGCGGTCGCCTCCTCGTGGGTGTCGAAGTAGTGCTCGAAGTCGACCAGGTTGCTGGGGGCGCCGGCGTCCGAGCAGACCAGCAGGTCCTCGTCGGTCCAGGCGCGCAGGTGCTCGCCCAGGTACGGGGAGACGTGGTTCGGGCGGCCGTTGACCAGGTTGTACGCCGGCATCACCCCGGCGACCGCGCCCGCCTCGACGGTCTCGCGGAAGGCCCGCAGGTCGTACTCGTGCAGCACACGAGGGCGTACCGAGCTCGACGACGTGGCCCGGTCCGTCTCGTTGTTGTGGGCCAGCCAGTGCTTGAGGACCGGCGCCGTGCGCCAGTACGTCGGGTGCTCGCCGCGCAGGCCGTGGGTGTAGGCGGTGGCGATGGCCGAGGTCAGCTTGGGGTCCTCGGAGTAGCCCTCCTCGTTGCGGCCCCACAGAGGGTGACGCAGCAGGTTCACCGTGGGGGACCAGACGTTGAGGCCGACGCGGTCGTCGCGGGCGCGCATCGCGCGGGTCTCCTTCGACACCGCCTCGCCGACCCGGCGTACGAGGTCGGTGTTCCAGGTCGCGCCGAGGCCGACGGCCTGCGGGAACACCGTCGCGGGGCCCATCCAGGCGACGCCGTGCAGCGCCTCCTGGCCGGTGCGGAACCCGGCGACGCCCAGCCGCTCGACGGCGGGCGCGAACTGGTGCAGGAAGGAGATCTTCTCGTCGAGGCTGAGCCGCCCCAGCAGGTCGTCGACGCGCTTCGCGAACGGCAGCTGCGGATCGCGGAACGGTTCGGTGGGCGGCGTGTGTGCGGTCACGTGGGGATCCCCTTGCGATGGATCGGCGAGGCGCTTTCGAAGCGCTTCGATGCTCATTCGACCACGGGTCGGGTGTCAAGACACTTCAAGGCAACAACTCCGACTCCCGCCTGTCACGTCAAGCGCCATATAAGGAGGATCGAATCCCCAAGAGGTCGGGAACGGCTCGGGAGAATTCTGGAAGCGGCTCTTGTGCGCCCCCATGCCTTCACTTAACCTCGCAGCAACATCGAAGCGCTTCGACTACGAGGCCGGCCGCCCCGGAGGCAGCCCAGACCTCGTCAGTGGTCGGAGGATCGCTTCAGCTCAGCCAGTTCCACTCAAGACACCGCAGCCGACGGCTCCACCGCCGGGTGTCCTGGTGCGCCATGAAGGGTTGACGCAATGACGCCGAACGCCGCTTCCGGGTCCTCCCCGAGTCGGAGAAGCTTCCTCGCCTCCACGGCGGTCGCCGCCGCAGCGGTGGCGGGTGGAATGCCGCTGCTCGCCGCGTGCGGAGGGTCGGACAGCGGCTCGCGCGACGGCACCACGTCGGGCAAGGACGCCAAGAAGATCCTGCCGACGTTCGTGGCCAGCAACGTGGTGACGCCGGACATCCCCTCCAAGAACGGCTCCGCGGCCGGCTTCACCAGCAAGCTCGACCTCGCGACCCTGAAGACGTCGGTCCCGAAGAAGCTCGGCAAGGGCGGCAAGGTCACCATCATGTCGCCGTTCTGGGGCTCACCGCCGAAGGGCGACAACCCCTACTACACGGCGATGAACGACGTGATCGGCGTCGACGTCCAGTGGCAGAACCAGGACGGCAACACCTACGACCAGAAGCTCGGCGCGGTCCTCGCCTCCAGCGACGTCCCGGACGTGGTGGTCGTACCCGGCTGGAACATGGGCGGCAAGATACCCAGCGCCATCCTCAGCAAGTTCGCCGACCTCGGCCCCTACCTGTCCGGCGACAAGGTCAAGGAGTACCCGAACCTCGCGGCGATCCCGACGGACGCCTGGCAGCGCTCCATCTTCGGCGGCAAGCTGCGCGCCCTGCCGATGCCGGCGCCCTACGTCACGAACATCGTGCCCTTCTACCGCAAGGATCTCTTCGACAAGCACGGCTACGAGGTCCCGAAGACGACGGACGAGTTCACGGCCCTGGCCAAGGAGATCACCAACGCCAAGGCCAAGGTGTGGGCCTGCGGCGACATGAAGTGGACCGCGTGGAACAGCTTCGGTGTGCCGTCCGGCCAGGAGAAGCCGCTCGGCTGGATCCAACAGGACGGCAAGCTGGTCTACCGCGTCGAGCTGGACGCCTACCTCGAAGCGCTGGAGTGGACCCGCAAGCTGTTCGCCGCGGGATACGTGCACCCCGACTTCAAACTGGGCAAGAGCCAGGCCGTCGACCCGAGCACCAAGTTCGCGGCCGGCGAGTTCCTGATCTACAACAACGACATCTCCAGCTGGTACGGGCAGCAGGCCTCGCAGGCCACCCAGAACCCGGACTTCCAGATCTGGGGCATGGACATCTTCGGCCACGGCGGCGCCGACCCTCTCATCTACGCCACCCAGCCGGCCAACATCTTCGCCTTCGTCAACAAGAAGGCCTCCGAGTCGGTCATCCGTGACGTGCTGGCCGTCGCCAACGTCACCGCTGCCCCGTACGGCACCAAGGAGTACATGCTCACCAACTACGGGGTCGAGGGCACGCACTACACCGTCAAGGACGGGGTGCCCGTCAAGAACGACAAGGGCAACCAGGAAGTGTCCAACGCCTTTGTGATGGTCGCCAGCCCGGCCCCGACCATCGCCCACCCCGACTTCCCGGACATCGCCAAGGGCCAGGTCGAGTGGCAGCAGCGGATGGGCGCCTTCACCAAGAAGTCGGCCTTCTACGGCATGCAGATCGTCGAACCCGCCCGCTACACCAACCTCTCCAACGACTTCGAGCAGCTCGAGGACGACATCGTCCGCGGCCGCAAGAAGATCAGCGACATGCAGGCGGCCGTCTCCGACTGGAAGAAGAAGGGCGGCGACCAGCTGCGCGACTGGTACCAGAAGCTGCTCGACGACAACGGCTCGGCGGCGAGCTGATCCGGCGCTGAGGCAAGGAGAACGGCCGTGTCCCACAGCACGGTGCCTCGGAGCAGGGCCGAGGCCGACGAGACGAGAAAGACCCCGGTGGCGCCCGGCGGCGCCACCGGTCCGGGGGAGGAACAAGCCTCCGGGAAGCTGAGTCTGCGCGTCAGGTTCAGACGCGACCGAGTCCTGCTCCTGATGACCTTGCCGGCCGTCGTGCTGGTCCTGCTCTTCAACTACGTGCCGATCCTCGGCAACGTGGTCGCCTTCCAGGACTACGACCCCTACATCAGTGACAACGGAGTCGTCTCCATCCTCCACAGCCCCTGGGTGGGGCTGGAGAACTTTCAGAGGCTCTTCGAGGACTCGGCCTTCTGGGGCGCCGTCCAGAACACCCTCGTGCTGTTCTTCCTCCAGCTCGTGCTGTACTTCCCGATCCCGATCCTGCTCGCGCTGCTCATCAACAGCGTGGTCAGGCCCCGGGTACGAGCGGTCTCGCAGGCGATCCTCTACTTGCCGCACTTCTTCTCGTGGGTGCTGGTCATCGCGGTGTTCCAGCAGCTGTTCGGAGGGGCCGGAATCCTCTCCCAGCTGCTGAGGCAGCACGGGTATGACGGCATCGACATCATGACCGACCCGGACACCTTCAAGTTCCTGATCACCGCGCAGAGCGTGTGGAAGGACGCCGGCTGGGGCATCATCGTCTTCCTCGCCGCGCTGGCCTCGGTGAACCCGGACCTGTACGAGGCCGCCGCGATGGACGGCGCCAACCGGTGGCGCCGCATGTGGCACGTGACCCTGCCCGCTCTGCGGCCGGTGATCGCCCTGCTGCTGGTGCTCCGCGTCGGTGACGCCCTCACCGTCGGGTTCGAACAGATCCTGTTGCAACGCGACGCGGTGGGGCCAGGGGCGTCGGAGGTCCTCGACACCTTCGTGTGGTGGAACGGTGTCCGCAACCAGGACTTCGGCTACGCGGCCGCCGCCGGCCTGATCAAGGGTGTCATCAGCCTGGGCCTGGTGCTCATCGCGAACAAGGTGGCCCATCTCATGGGCGAGCAGGGGGTGTACAAGAAGTGAGCGCCGTGACCGAAGAACCCGTGCGTACACCCGGCCGCTGGGCCGCACCACCGCGGCCCGTGTGGGAGGAGGAGCCCAGCAGGGCCGGCCTCGCGGGCAAGGGACTCGCCCTGGGGTTCGCCTGCCTCGCGATCCTCTTCCCGTTGTGGATCGTCGTCGTCACCAGCCTCTCCTCGAAGAAGACCATCGACGAGGCCGGCGGGCTGGTGATGGTCCCCAAGGGGATCACCTTCATCGCCTACCGGGAGCTGCTCAGCGGTGGACAGGTCACCCGGGCCACCGTCATCAGCGTCCTGATCACCCTCGTCGGAACGCTCTTCTCGATGGGCGTGTCCGTTCTATGCGCCTACGGTCTCTCCCGTACGGGGTCGCTCGGCCACCGCTGGATCCTGATGACCCTGTTGGCGACGATGTTCTTCAGCGCGGGCCTGATCCCGACGTATCTGCTGGTGCAGTCGCTCGGGCTGACGGACACGTATCTCGCGCTGATCCTGCCGAGCGCGATCAGTGTGTTCAACATCCTGGTCCTGCGCGGGTTCTTCATGGGGATCTCGCAGGAACTCATCGACAGTGCGCGGATCGACGGGGCGGGTGACTTCCGCATCCTGTGGCAGATCGTGATGCCGCTGTCCCGGGCGGTGCTCGCGGTGATCACTCTGTTCTACGCGGTCGGGTACTGGAGTGCGTGGTTCAACGCGTCTCTGTACCTCAACGACCAGGACATGATGCCGTTGCAGAACGTCATGATCCAGCTGGTGCAGAAGCAGGAGGCGCCGGTGGGGCTGGGGCAGGCGATCAAGACCGGTGAGTTGTCCGGGTTGGCCGTGCAGATGGCCGTCATGGTGATGGCTCTGCTGCCGGTGGCCGTGTTGTCTCCCTTCGTGCAGAAGCACTTCAAGAAGGGGATGTTGACGGGGGCGGTCAAGGGCTGAGGCCCTCCACGGGGGAACGCCGGTTGTCCTTTGTCTGCTGGTTGCTCGTGGCTGGTCGCGCCCACGCGGCGGAGCCGCGTGTGCGATACAGCCCCGCGCCCCTGAGGGGCGCGACCCTTCCCTTTCTCAGAAGTAGAACGAGGTATGTCATGTACGCGTCCCGACTGAGTCGCCGTGCCGTTCTGGCCGGGACCGCCGCCGCGGCGGCCCTCACCGCCGTTCCCGTGCTCCAAGGGCGTGCGCATGCCGCCGAAACCGCCGCCGCTCCCACCTATCGCTGGCGCAACGCCGCCATCGGGGGGACCGGGTTCGTCACCGGCGTGCTGTTCCACCCCTCCGTGCGCGGGCTCGCCTACGCCCGGACCGACATCGGGGGCGCCTACCGGTGGGACGACCCGGCCGCTCGCTGGATACCGCTCATCGACCACATCGGCTGGGACGACTGGAACCTCCTCGGTGTCGAGGCCATGGCCGTGGACCCCGCCAACCCTGACCGCCTGTACCTCTCCGTCGGCACCTACAGCCAGTCCTGGGCCGGCAACGGTGCCGTCCTGCGCTCCGAGGACCGCGGCGCCACCTGGAAGCGCTCCGACCTCAGTGTGAAGCTCGGCGCCAACGAGGACGGCCGGGGTGCGGGGGAGCGGCTGCTGGTCGACCCGCGCGACAGTGACACCCTCTGGCTGGGCACCCGGCACGACGGGCTCCTCAAGTCGGCGGACCGGGGGGCCACGTGGGCGGCCGTGACCGGCTTCCCGCCCTCGCCCTCCGCCTCCGGCCAGGGCGTGATCCTCCTCGTCGCCGCAGGCCGCACCGTCTACGCCGGCTGGGGCGACTCCGACGGCACGGCCGGCAAACCGAACCTGTACCGCACGGCCGACGGCACCACCTGGGAGGCCGTCCCCGGGCAGCCCACCGGCACCTCCGCCAAGGTGCCGATCCGGGCCGCCTACGACTGCCTCACCCGCGAGCTGTACGTGACGTATGCCAACGCGCCCGGGCCCAACGGGCAGTCCGACGGCAGTGTGCACAAGCTGGCGACCGTGAGCGGCAAGTGGACCGACGTCACCCCGGTGAAGCCGGGTGGGACCACGAGTGACGGGTCCACCGACTCCTTCGGGTACGGCGGGGTCGCCGTCGACGCCCGGCGGCCCGGCACCGTCGTCGTCTCCACCAACAACCGGTGGGCGGCGGTCGACACCCTGTACCGGACCACTGACGGCGGCCGTCACTGGACGTCGCTGAAGGACAAGGCGGTCCTCGACGTCTCCGAGACCCCTTTCCTCACGTTCGGCGCGGACCAGCCGAAGTTCGGCTGGTGGATCCAGGCCGTCGCCGTCGACCCGTACGACTCCAAGCACGTCGTCTACGGCACCGGCGCCACCCTCTACGGCACCCGCGACCTCAAGAACTGGGCCCCGCAGATCCGCGGCCTGGAGGAGACGTCCGTGCGCCAGTTGATCTCGCCCCCGGCCGGTACGGCGCACCTGATCAGCGGGTCGGGGGACATCGGCGTGCTGTACCACGAGCGGCTCACGGCGTCGCCATCGCGGGGCATGGCGACGAACCCCGTGTTCGGGACGGCGACCGGACTCGCACTGGCCGCGCAGAAGCCGTCGTACGTCGTCCGCTCGGGCTGGGGCGACCACGGCAACGGCGCCTACTCGGGTGACGGCGGGCAGACCTGGGACCCCTTCAAGACCCAGCCCGCCATCGCCAAGGACGCTCCGGGACCGATCGCCACCAACGCCGACGGCAGCGTGCTGCTGTGGACCTTCGTGCACTGGGACGGCACCCGGTATCCGGCGCAGCGCTCGACGGACAACGGCGCCACCTGGTCCGAGGTGTCCTCCTGCCCGAAGGGCGCGACACCGGTCGCCGACCCGGCCGACCCCACGCGCTTCTACGTGTTCGACAGCGACACGGGAACGGTCCTCTTCAGCAAGGACGGCGGCCTGACCTTCACCAAGGGCGCGACCGGCCTGCCGTCCGGCGACACCCAGTTCAAGCTGGTCGCCGCCCCCGGGCGCTCCGGTGACCTGTGGCTGAGCACCAAGTGGAACGGTCTGTACCGGTCCACCGACGGCGGTGCCACCTTCACGAAGGTCAGCAGCTGCTGGGCCTCGTACACCCTCGGCTTCGGCAAGGCCGCCGACGGCGCCGACTACCCGGCGATCTACCAGGTCGGCGCGACCGGCAGCATCACCGCGGTCCTGCGCTCCGACGACGGGGCCAAGACGTGGGTGCGGATCAACGACGACGCCCACCAGTGGGGCTTCATCGGCGATGCCATCACCGGTGACCCGCGCATCTACGGCCGTGTCTACCTGGCCACGAACGGGCGCGGCGTCCAGTACGGGGAGCCCGCCTGATGCCGGACCTCAGTGTCGCCACCGAAGGACGGATCCTCTTCGGTGGCGACTACAACCCCGAGCAGTGGCCCGAGGAGACCTGGCACGACGACGTCCGGCTGATGAAGGACGCCGGCGTCAACTCCGTCACCCTCGGGGTCTTCTCCTGGTCCATGCTCGAACCCCGTCCGGGCGCACGGGAGTTCGGTTGGCTGGACACGCTGATGGACCTGATGCACGACAACGGCATCGGCGTCGTCCTGGCCACCCCCACCTCCTCGCCGCCGCCCTGGATGGGCCGGCTGCACCCCGACACCCTGCCCGTCACCGACGACGGCCGCACCGAATGGTGGGGCGGCCGTCAGCACTTCTCGCACTCCAGCGCCACCTACCGGCGCTACGCCGCCGCCATCACCGAGGACCTGGCCGCCCGCTACGGCGGCCATCCCGCCCTCACGATGTGGCACATCAACAACGAGTACTGCACCTTCGACTACGGAGACGAGGCGGCGGCGGCGTTCCGCCGCTGGCTCCGGGAGAAGTACGGCACGCTCGACGCCCTCAACACGGCCTGGGGCACGGCTTTCTGGAGCCAGGGCTACGACAGCTGGGACGGCATCCTGCCGCCCCGGCAGCCCCACTACATGAAGAACCCGACCCAGGTCCTGGACTTCCGGCGCTTCACCTCCGACATGCTCCTGGAGTGTTACGTCGCCGAGCGTGACATCGTCCGCCGGGCCACTGCGCACATCCCGGTCACCACCAACTTCATGCCGCTGTGGTTCGGCCAGGACGCCTGGCGCTGGGCCGAGGAGGAGGACGTCGTCTCCGTCGACCTCTACCCCGACCCGCGCGACCCCCTCGGCGCCCAGAACGGCGCCCTGGTCCAGGACATGACCCGATCGCAGGCCCGCGGCCCCTGGATGCTCATGGAGCAGGCGGCCGGCCCGGTCAACTGGCGAGGCGTGAACCACCCCAAGCCACGCGGCCTCAACCGCCTGTGGTCCCTCCAGGCCGTGGCCCGCGGCGCGGACGCCGTCTGCTACTTCCAGTGGCGCCAGTCCCGGCAGGGCGCGGAGAAGTTCCACTCCGGGATGGTCAGCCACGCGGGGGAGCAGGGCCGTACGTACCAGGAGGTCAAGCAGCTCGGCGCCGATCTCGAACGGCTCGCTCCCCATGTGGCGGACCGCCACATCACCGCGAACGTCGCCGTCCTGCACGACTGGCACTCCTGGTGGGCCGGCGCCCAGGACGGCCGCCTGTCCACCCGGGTGGACTACCCGGACGTCCTGCGCGCCTGGCACCGTGCCCTCTGGGAGGCGCAGCTCACCACCGACTTCGCCCACCCCGAGCACGACCTGACGCCGTACACGATGGTCGTCGTCCCCCAGCTGTACGCGCTCACCGACGCGGCCATCGACAACCTCCTCGCCTACGTGCGCGGCGGCGGCACCCTCGTCAGCGGCTTCCTCACCGGCGTCGCCGACGAGGACGACCGGGTACGGCCCGGCGGCATGGACGCCCGCCTGCGCGAGCTGTTCGGCATCCGCACGCTGCACGAGTGGTGGCCGCTGGACGCGGGGGAGAGCGTCGAGTGCGACGGCTTCCGCGGAACGCTGTGGTCGGAGGAGATCGAGGCCGACAACCCGGACCACACCGTCCCCTACAAGGGCGGGGAGCTCGACGGACTGCCCGCCGTCCTGCGCAGGGGCCGCGCCTGGTACGTCTCGACGCTCCCGGAGCCGGAGGCACTGCGCGAGCTGCTCGCCCGCGTGGCCGCCGACGCCGGAGTCCGGCCGGTGCTCGACGGCCTCCCGGCCGGGGTCGAGGCCGTGCGCCGAGGTGAGCTGCTGTTCGTGCTCAACCACGGGCGCGAGCCGGTCACCGTCGCCGTGCCCGGCACCCACACCGACCTGCTGACCGGGGCGGCCCACGAGGACCGGCTCACCCTCGGCCGCTACGGCGTCGCGGTGCTCGCGTCATGACCGGCGGCCCCGCCCACGGCACCTGGGAGCCGCAGCCGGCCGCCCGCTGGGAGGACGGCTTCCTCAGCGGCAACGGCCACCACGGCGCCCTCGTGTACGGCGATCCGGACGACGACCGTGTCATCGTCACGCACCACACCCTCGTCCGCCCCAACGGCAGCCAGAACGCCCGCGCGCCGCGGCTCGCCGACGGCCTCCCCGAACTCCAGGACCGGCTGCTCGCCGGTGACCTCACCGCCGCCGAGGGCTTCACGGACGGACGGCCGTTGCAGTGGGTGCAGCCCTTCCACCCCGCCTTCCAGACCCGGCTGCGCCGACCCGCCGGGTCCCGGCAGCGCTACCGCCGCTCCGTCGACTTCGCCACGGGCGAGACCACGGCCGAGTGCGCGGGCTGGACCAGCCGCGTCTTCGTCTCCCGCGCCGACGACGTGATCGTCCAGCACGTCACCGCCCCCGGTCTCACCCTCGACATCGCGCTGGACCACCGACTCCCCGGCGCCCCGGCGAAACTGGGCGTCGGCAACGGCGCGCTCCTCACCCCCGAGGGGGCGCTGCTCAGCCTGCGTGCCCGCTACCCCGACAGCGACCGCGCGTACACCGGGGTCACGCTGATCGCCGTCACCGGCGGCAGCACCACCCTCGCCCCGTCCGGGGCCCACGTCGCCGACGCCTCCTCGATCCTGCTGCTCACTCGCGTGCGACGGCACACCGGCGAGCTGGACGTCACCGAGGAGGGGCGGGCCCTCAGGACACTGCTCGGGGAGTCCTCGTACGAAGACCTCCTCGACCGCCACCTCGCACTCCACCACACCGCCTACCACCGCGTCACCCTCGACCTGCGCGCCGACGGCACCGAACGCGCCCTCGCCGGATCCGAGCTGCTCAAGCGGCCCGGCACTACGGCCCTCCTGGAGCGGCTCTTCGCGGCCGGCCGCTACCACCTGCTCTCCTCCAGCGGCCTCAACCCGCCCCGCCTGCCCGGCCTGTGGACCGGCGACTGGGACACCGCGTGGGCCGGCGCGTTCACCAACGACGCCAACGTCAACCTCCAGACCGCCTCCGCCACGGCCGCCGCCCTCCCCGAAGTCACCCACGCCCTCGCCTCCCTGATCCACCGTCAGCTGGACGACTGGCGCGCGAACGCCCGCGCCGTGTTCGGCGCCCGGGGCGTGGTCGCGCCCGCGCACACCGACGGTGAGTCCGGGCACGCGTACCACTTCAGCCGCGAGTACCCGCTGCACCTGTGGACCGCCGGTGCCGACTGGCTGATCAAGCCGCTCGTCGACCACGACGAGACCCGCGGCGAACGCGACCCGCGCACCGCCGCCGCCCTCGCCGAAGTCGCCCGCTTCTACGAGGACTTCCTCACCCGCACCAACGAGGAAGAGCATGTCGCCGTCGTCCCCTCCTACTCGCCCGAGAACCGGCCCGCGAACGCGAGCTGGGGCGCGATCAACGCGGCCATGGACCTGTCGGCCGCCCGGCACGCCCTGCTCACCGCAGCCGCGTACCACCCGGACACAGTGGAGGCCGGCCGCTGGCGCGCCCTCGCCGACCGGCTCCCGCCGCACCGGATCAACACCGACGGCGCCCTCGCCGAATGGGCCTGGCCCGGCCTCGACGACACCTACGACCACCGCCACCTCAGCCACCTCTACGGCGTCTGGCCGCTCGACGAGATCACCCCCTACGACACCCCCCACCTCGCGGCCGCCGCCCACCGCGCGCTCCAACTGCGCGGCGCCGAGAACGACTCCGCACACGGCCACCTCCACCACGCCCTCATCGCGGCCCGCCTCCGGGACGGCCACCGGGTCGCGCACGCGCTCGCCAACGTGCTGGAGGGCGACTTCTTCCACGCCTCCCTGATGAGCGCCCACTACCCCAAGCGGGACGTCTACAACGCGGACGCCGCCCACACCCTGCCCGCCGTCCTCATCGAGACACTCGTGCAGTCCACCCCCGACCGCCTGGTCCTGCTGCCCGCACTCCCCGCCGCCTATCCCCAGGGCGAACTGCGGGGCGTACGCACGAGGTTCGGCGCCACGCTCGACCTCCACTGGACCCCGGACGGCCTGCGAGCCGTCCTGAAACCGACGCGCACCCACCGCGTCGAACTGCGCACTTCCTCCGGCGCCCGGCCGCTCGACCTCGTTGCCGGAGAAGACCACGTCCTCACGCTGGGGGCGTGGTAATCCCCCCATTTCCCCCCACCCATGGAAAGGGACACCATGGCATCACGCACGCTGAGCAGAGTCACCAAGGCCCTGCTGGCCCCCGCGCTCGCGCTCGGCGCCACCATCGGCCTCGCCTCCGCCCCCGCCTCGGCCGCCGTCTGGAACTCCTGCGACCAGTGGGGCAACACCAGCCTCAACGGCTACACCCTCTACAACAACATCTGGGGCTCCGGCGCCGGCAGCCAGTGCATCTGGGCCAACTCCGGCACCAACTGGGGCGTCTGGGCCAACCACCCCAACACCGGCGGCATCAAGTCCTACCCCAACGCCAAGAAGGTGATCAACAAGCCGATCACCTCCCTCGGCTCCCTCTCCAGCAGCTACAACGTCACAGTCCCGTCGTCCGGCGCGTACAACACGTCGTACGACATCTGGGACACCGACTACGACTACGAGATCATGCTCTGGGTCAACAAGACCGGAGCCGTCGGGCCCCTCGGCACCTCGCAGGGCAACGTGACGCTGGGCGGTCACACCTGGACCGTCTACAAGGGCAACAACGGCGCGAACGAGGTCTTCTCGTTCGTCCGCACCTCCAACTCCAGCTCCGGCACCGTGAACATCCTGCCGATCCTCAAATGGATCAAGGACACCAAGGGCTGGTTCGGCAACGAGACCATCGGTGACGTGCAGTTCGGCTACGAGGTCACCTCGTCGAACGGCGGACTGGACTTCACCACCAACAACCTGACGGTAAGCAGTAGTTGAGAAAACGGGGAGCCGTCCATGGGGCGGCTCCCCACCCGCCTGCGGGTGCGGTTTCATGGGCGCCATGCGTATCGCAGCCCCCCTCCGTCACACGCTCCTCGCCGCCGCCGCGACGGCCGCCCTGCTCTCCGCCCCGGGCACCGCGACCGCGGCCCCCGCCTTGAAGGCCACCCAGGCAACGGCGTCCGCCCTGCACCCCGTGGCCGCCCTCGCCGCCGAACGCCTCGCCACCGCCGACCTGGTCGCGGCCGCCAAGTGGGGCACCGACAGCCCCATCGACGACCCCGCCCGTGAGCAGCAGGTCCTCGACACCGTGGCCGCCCAGGCCGCGCAGGTCGGCGCCGATCCGGACGAGGTCCGGCGGATCTTCCGGGACCAGATCGAGGCGAACAAGATCGTCCAGCGCGGCCTGTACCAGCGGTGGACCGCCCACCCGGAGCAGGCCCCGACCACCAGGCCGGACCTCGCCGTGGTCCGCCAGACGATCAACCGCATCAACACCGACCTCGTCCAGGCCCTGGCCGACTCGACCCCCGAGCGCACCGTGCCCACCTGCCGGCCGGAGCTCGCCCTGGCGGCCCTCCAGGTCCACCACGAGCAGCACCCGGACGCTCTGCACACCCGCGCCCTCGTCCGCTCCCTGGCCTCCGTCTGCCGCTGACCGCACGCACACCGAAACGACGTGCGGCCGGTCCCTCCCCTACGGGGACCGGCCGCACGCCCGAACGACGCGGCTACTCCGCTACAGGCAGCCGCGCCCCGTCCCGCAGGAACAGCGGGATCCGGTCCAGCGGGGCGTCGACCGTCACGGCCTGACCGCCCTCGTACGTCTCACCCGTCCACGCGTCGGTCCAGCGGGCACCGGCCGGGAGATAGATCCTCCAGGTCGTCGCGCCCGGTTCCAGCACCGGGGCGACCAGCAGATCCGACCCGAACATGTAGTGCTCGGAGACCTGCCAGGCGATCTTGTCCTCCGGGAACTCCAGGAACAGCGGCCGCATCGGCGGCAGCCCCTCCTCGTGGGCCTCGCGCATCACCTTCAGGACGTACGGCTTCAGGCGCTCGCGCAGCCGCAGGTACTTCGCCAGGATCGCGCCGGCCTCCTCCCCGTACGACCAGACCTCGTTCGGGCCGCCGGTCATGTCGGGGCCGAGCGGCATGCCCGGGTCGCGGAAGCCGTGCAGACGCATCAGCGGGGACAGCGCGCCGAACTGGAACCAGCGGACCATGACCTCGCGGTACGCGGGGTCGTCCGGGTCGCCGCCGTGGAAGCCGCCGATGTCGGTGTTCCACCAGGGGATGCCCGAGAGTGCGGTGTTGAGACCGGCCGCGATCTGGCGGCGCAGGGTCGGGAAGTCGGTGCCGATGTCACCGGACCACAGGGCGGCGCCGTAGCGCTGGCTGCCCGCCCACGCCGAGCGGTTGAGGGTGATCACCTCGTCCTCGCCGGAGTCGCGCAGGCCCTCGTAGAAGGTGCGGGCGTTCTCGGCGGGGTAGATGTTGCCGACCTCCAGGCCGGGGCCCGCCCAGTAGCGCAGGTTCTCCTGGAAGCCCGGCTTGAGTTCCGGCTCGCAGGCGTCCAGCCAGAACGCGGTGATGCCGTACCGGGTCAGGTAGTTCTCGCGGACGCGCGACCACACGAACTCGCGGGCGTCCGGGTTGGTGGCGTCGTAGAAGGCGACCTGGACGGTGGAGGCGACCTCCTTGTCGGGCCAGTCGGCGTGCGCCATCGGACCGTACTGGGTGCCGATGAAGTAGCCGCGCTGCTCCATGACCGGGTGGTTCTCACTGAGGGGAGACACGGACGGCCACACGCTCACCACCAGCTTGATGCCGAGCTCCTCCAGCTCGCGCACCATCGCCGCCGGGTCGGGCCACTCGTTCAGGTCGAACTTCCACTCGCCCAGGTGCGTCCAGTGGAAGAAGTCGCAGACGATGGCGGTGATGGGCAGGCCCCGCCGCTTGTACTCGCGGGCCACGGACATCAGCTCGTCCTGGGTGCGGTAGCGCAGCTTGCACTGCCAGAAGCCCGCCGCCCACTCCGGCAGCATCGGCGTACGCCCCGTCACCGCGCTGTAGCGGCGCTGGCCGTCGGCCGGGGTGCCCGCGGTGATCCAGTAGTCGATCTGGCGGGCGGAGTCCGCCACCCAGCGGGTGCCGTTGTACGCCAGCTCCACGCGGCCGATCGCCGGGTTGTTCCACAGCAGGGTGTAGCCGCGGCTGGAGGAGAGCACCGGGATGCCGACCTCGGCGTTGCGCTGGACCAGATCGAGGACCAGGCCCTTCTGGTCGAACCGGCCGTGCTGATGCTGGCCGAGGCCGAACAGCTTCTCGTCGTCGTAGGCGGCGAAGCGCTGCTCCAGACGGTGGTGGCCGTTGCCGACGGCCGTGTAGAGGCGGGGGCCGGGCCACCAGAAGTGGGCGCGCTCCTCGGCGAGGAGCTCGCCGCCGTCCTCGCTGCGCAGGAAGCGGACCATGCCCTCGGCGTCGACCGTGACGGTCAGCGCGCCGACGGTCAGCGTGCCAAGGCCGTCCTCGATCTTGACACTGCTCTCGGTCGCCGGAGCGTCCTCCAGCAGCGCGCCCGGCAGGCCCTGCAGGACCGGTCCGCCGAG
Organism: Streptomyces sp. NPDC002888; assembly: GCF_042888465.1. Classification (NCBI taxonomy): domain Bacteria; kingdom Bacillati; phylum Actinomycetota; class Actinomycetes; order Kitasatosporales; family Streptomycetaceae; genus Streptomyces; species Streptomyces sp. NPDC002888. The sequence continues at coordinate 323,937 of NZ_JBIAPU010000005.1, forward strand.
CCGGGCACGGACCCGGACCGCGTCCGGCCCCCACGGCTCGACACGCACGGTCTCTTGGCGGCCGCTCCACTCCAGCGCGCCGTCCCGCTCGCGGAACGTGCCGACGGTGGGGGACGACTGCGCGAGGCTGACCTGGGGCTGCGCCTCGGCCTTGGGCTGGTTTTCGGCAGGCTGATTCACGTGGGGTGCTCCTGGAGGAGTGCAGACAGGGGGTGCCCCAAAGGGCAGCGTAAGCCGGATCAGGAAGCGGTGTACGGGGCCGGACCCGTGCTCGCCCGGACCGTCAGTTCGGGGGCGATCAGCACGACGTCGTCGCTGCCCCGCCCGTCGAGTTTCGCGACCAGGCGTTCCAGGGCGTGCCGCCCCATCTCCTGGGCGGGGATGGCGACGGACGTGAGCCGCACGGAGGCCTGGGTGGCGACCTGGTCGGGGCAGATGGCGACCACCGACACGTCCTCGGGCACGGCCCGGCCCTGCTGGCGCAGCAGGGCGAGCAGCGGCTCCACCGCCGACTCGTTCTGCACGACGAAGCCCGAGGTGCCGGGGCGCTCGTCGAGGACCCGGGCGAGGGTCGCGGCCATCGTGTCGTACCCGCCCTCGCAGGGGCGGTGCAGCACCCGCACGTCGAGCTCCCGGGCGCGGGAGCGCAGGCCGTCGAGGGTGCGCTCGGCGAAGCCGGTGTGCCGTTCGTAGACCGCGGGGGCCTCGCCGATGACGGCGATTTCGCGGTGGCCGAGCTTCGCCAGGTGTTCCACGCACAGCGCGCCGGTCGCGTTCCAGTCCAGATCGACGCAGGTCAGGCCGCTGGTGTCGGCGGGGAGGCCGATGAGGACCGACGGCTGGTCGGTGCCGCGCAACAGCGGAAGCCGCTCGTCGTCGAGCTGGACGTCCATCAGGATCATCGCGTCGGCGAGCCCGCTGCCGGTGACGCGGCGCACCGCGTCGGGGCCCTCCTCGCCGGTGAGCAGCAGGACGTCGTAGCCGTGGGCGCGGGCCGTCGTGGCAACCGCGATGGCGATCTCCATCATCACCGGCACGTACATGTCCGTGCGCAGCGGGATCATGAGCGCGACGATGTTCGACCTGCTGCTCGCCAGGGCGCGGGCGCCCGCGTTCGGGTGGTAGCCGAGCTCGCGGATGCTCTGCTCGACCCGCGTTCGGGTGGTCGCGGAGATCGACCGCTTGCCGCTGAGGACATAGCTCACCGTGCTCGCCGAGACTCCGGCGTGCTGGGCGACCTCGGCGAGGGTGACCATCCAGCTCTCCAAGCTTTGTGAAGCGCTTCGACAGTGCGCAGTATGGACTGGGGCGAGTGAGGGTGGTTCGACAGTAGCTCTAGCGGGAGTGGGTGTCCATAGGTTGTCGAAGCGCTTCGACAGCAATCTCCGGGAGCGGTTTTCCGTGGCGACTTTCCGCGGAGAGTACGGCAACCGTTCGGGGCGCCGGCGGCCACTGAGGAGCGGTAACACGAACCGTCCCCCGGAAGGACCCCCGATGCAACACCGTCGTCCCCGCCTGACGAAGAAGACGAAGGCCCTCACCGCCGCCGCGGTCGCCCTCGCGGCCGCTGCCGGGGTCACCGTCGCCCAGGCGGGCGAGTCGAGCAAGAAGTGCACGGCCTTCGACACGATCACGCTCGGCAAGTACTACGTGAACAACAACCTCTGGGGTCAGGACAAGGCCACCGGCAGCCAGTGCGTCTGGGACAACTCCGCCTCCGGCTCCACCATCTCCTGGGGGACGGACTACTCCTGGGCCAACAACAGCAAGGGCAAGGACTCCGACGTGAAGTCCTACGCCAGTACGGTCCTGGGCTGGCACTGGGGCTGGAAGGTCGACAAGGCGAAGACCGGGCTGCCGATCCGGGTCGGCGACCGCAAGCCCGTGAAGACCACCTGGGAGTTCTCGGTCAGCTCCGACCCGGGCACCATGAACGTCGCGTACGACCTGTGGCTGCACACCAAGAACACCGCCGACTGGCAGGACCAGCCCACCGACGAGATCATGATCTGGCTCAACCGCCAGGGCGGCGCGGGCCCCCTCGGCACCAAGTACGGCAGCGTCAGCCTCGGCGGCGCGATGTGGGACATCTACCAGGGCGACATCGGCTGGAAGGTCTTCTCCTTCGTCCGCCGCGCCAACACCACCAAGGCCACGCTCGACCTCGACGACTTCACCCAGGCCCTCGTCCGCCGCAAGCTCCTGAGCAACGACAAGTACGTCTCCGGCATCGAGTCCGGCACCGAGGTCTTCAAGGGTGCGGGGCGGCTGGACACCAAGGCGTACTCCGTCGGCGTCGGCTGAGCACGAGCTGCTGCGAGTGGCCCCTCGAACACCCGCCCGCCCCCGTACACCGCGTGTCATCATTGCGTTCACTGTGGCGCCGGGGGCGGTGCCGCACGGGGACACGAGGGGGGCTCGTGAGTACAACCGTGTTGGGGGCGCTGCGGGGGGCACAGAAGTCGGCGAAGGGGGTGTCGCTGTACTCGCGGTACGTCAACCGGCCGGCCGGGCGGGTACTGGCGGCGGGCGCGTACCGGATCGGACTGACGCCCAATCAAGTCACGTTGATCAGCGCCGCGTTCACCTTCGCCGCCATCGCGTCCGTCGCGCTGGTACGGCCCTCCTGGCCGCTCGCGTTCGCGGTGTACGCCGCCCTGGTGGTCGGCTTCGCCTTCGACTCCGCCGACGGACAGCTCGCCCGGCTCACCGGCAAGGGCGGACCGGCGGGGGAGTGGCTCGACCATGTCGTGGACTGCGCCAAGATGGTCGCGCTGCACACCGCCGTACTGATCGCCTTCTACCGTTTCTTCGACCTCCCCGGCGACGGCTGGCTGCTGCTGCCGCTCGGCTTCCAGCTCGCCGCGGTGCTCACCTTCTGCGCCGGCCTGCTGACCGAACAGCTCAAGCGGGGGCGCGCCACAGGGGCCACCCCGGCGGCTCCGCCGTCCCGGCTGCGGGCGATCGCCCTGCTGCCGGTGGACTACGGGGTGTTCTGCCTGGTCTTCCTCACGCTGGGCGCGCCGCAGGTGTTCCGGGCGGCCTACGCCGTCCTCGCCGTCGTCCACGGCCTGTTCCTGCTGGCGTTCCTCACGAAGTGGTTCAGGGAGCTGTCCGCGCTTCCCCGGAACCCGGCGTGACCAGCGCGTCCAGCGCCCTGCCCAGCAGGGTGCTGGACGTGTGGACGGTGTACGGGAAGTAGACGACCTCGACGCCGACGCCCGCGAAGTCCCGCTCGAGCCGCTCGCCCTTCTCGGTGCCCCGCCAGTCGTCACCCTTGAAGATCACGTCGAAGCGGACCTGCTTCCACGTCTCAAGCTTGTCGGGGACGGTCTCCACGAACGCGGCGTCCACGTGGCGGACGCTGCGCACGATCTCCAGGCGCTCCGGCAGCGGGATCACCGGCCTGCGCCCCTTGGCGAGTTCGGCCATCTCGTCCGAGACGACCCCGGCGACCAGGTACTCGCACTGACTGCGCGCGTGTCTGAGGATGTTGAGGTGCCCGATGTGGAACAAGTCGTACACACCGGGCGCATAACCGACACGATGAACCATGCGTTCTCCCCCCACGGATGAACGTCAACCGCCGCTGACGGCAGTCGATGGTCCACCGAACCTTACTGTGAAGCCCACCTGGAGATCCGGTGAACGGTTAAGGTGGGCAAGGATCACTTTCTGGGGGGAAGGGGACCGGCTTTGACCGGATTCGAGCCCGCGCATGCCCTGACGTCGCACAGCAGCCTCGCCGGACGCTGCCTGCTGCTGGTGTCCACCAACTACGCGCCCGAGCACACGGGTATCGGCCCCTACGCCACCCAGCTCGCCGAGCACTGGGCGGCCCGCGGCGCCGACACACACGTCCTCGCGGGCATGCCGCACTACCCGGCCTGGCGGCTCGAGCCGGAGTACGCGCGGCGCTGGCGGGTCACCGAGCAGCGCGGCGGGGTCACCGTGCACCGCCGCAGACACACCGTGCCGCCCCGGCAGACCGCCCTGCGCCGCGCCCTCTTCGAGGCCTCGCTGCTCGCCCACCAGCTCGCCGCCCCGCCCCGCATGCCCCGCCCGCACGCGGTCGTCGCCCAGATGCCGAGCCTCGCGGGCGCGGTCGTGGCGGCCCGGATCGCCGCCTGGCACCGGGTCCCGTTCGTGCCCGTCGTCCAGGACCTCATGGGCGCCGCGGCCGCGCAGAGCGGCATCAGCGGCGGCGACAAGGCGGCGGCGGTGGCCACGCGGGCCGAACGGTACGTGCTCGGCCGGGCCACCCTCGTCGGCGTCATCCACGACACCTTCCGGCCGCGCGTCGAGGCGATGGGCGTCGACCCCGGGCGCATCCGGCTCGTCCCCAACTGGTCCCACGTGGCCCGACCGACGCGCCCACGCGCCGAGACCCGGGCCCGGCTGGGGTGGTCTCCGGACCGCCAAGTCATCCTCCACTCCGGCAACATGGGCCTGAAGCAGGGCCTGGAGGTGCTCGTGGACGCGGCCCGGCTCGACCCGGCCGTCGACTTCGTCCTCATGGGCGACGGCAACCAGCGCACGGAGTTGCAGAAACGTGCCTCCTCGCTGCCCAACCTGCACTTCCTGCCGCCCGCCGACGAGGCCGACTTCCCTGACGTGCTGGCCGCCGCCGACGTCCTCGCGGTCACCCAGCGGGCCTCCGTCCTCGACATGAGCGTCCCGTCCAAGCTCACCTCCTACTTCGCCGCCGGGCGCCCCGTCATCGCCTCCGTCGCGGCCGAGGGCGGCACCGCCGACGAGGTGCGCGCCTCGGGCGCCGGGGTCCTGGTCCCACCGGAGGACCCGGCCGCGCTGCTGACGGCGGTGCGGGACCTGGCGGCCGACCCGGCGGGGGCCGGCCGGCTGGGGGCCCGCGGGCCCGCGCACGTGGACGAGCGCCTCAGCCGCGCGGCCGGACTCGGCCGCCTGGACGACCTGCTCGCCGAGGCACTGGAACGGGGCACCACCGGGAACGGTCGGGGCGCTTTCGGGAACGGCCGGGGCGCCATCGGGAAGGGCCCGGGCACCACCGGGAACGGCCGGGGCACCCCCGGGCAAGAAGGAGCGGGACGCGCATGAACGAAGAGGCACGCGGGCAGCAGGACGAGCCCGAACTCCTGCGCGACCAGGTCCAGCAGATCCTGCGCCATCGCGTCCTTGTCGCGGGCGGCCTGCTCGTCGGCCTGCTCGGCGGGGCCTGGTTCGCCTTCGGCTCGACGCCGACGTACGCGGCCTCCAGCGAGGTGCTGGTCCGGGCGGCCACCATCAACCCCTACGCGACCAGCGGCGTCTCCGCCGACAAGCAGATCAACATCGGCAGCGAACGGCAGACCGCCGCCGGCAACGCGGTCGCCGAACGCGCCGCCGAGAAGCTCGGCCGCGCCGACGACGACGCCGGAGCCCTCCAGAGCCACCTCCAGGTGACCAACCCACCGGACACGCTGGTGCTGAAGTTCAACTACGTCGCCGGTACCCCGACGGAGGCCGCCCGGGGCGCCGGGGCCTTCGCGCAGGCCTACCTCGACTACCGCGAGAAGATCACCTCCGGCACGGTCAACAGCATGATCGCGGGCTACAAGAAGCAGCTCGACCCGCTCGCCAAGCAGCGCGAGGACCTCCTCGACCAGATCGACCGGCTGTCGACCGACACCGAGAAGAGCACCGCGCTGGCCGCACAGGCCAACCTGCTCAGCCAGATCACCGAACTCACCAACGACATCAGCGAGCTGAAGGCCCTGGACACCACCCCGGGCTACATGACCGTCAAGGCCGAACCGCCCACCAAGGCAGAGGGCCTCGGCACCCCGATGCTGATCGCGCTCGGCGGTCTGGTCGGCCTGGCGATCGGCCTGCTCGGCGCCTGGCTGCGGATGCTGTTCGACCCCGCGGCCCGCTCCGCCGAGACCGTCGCCCGGGCCCTGCGCGCCCCCGTGCTCGGCAGCCTGCCGCGCGTGCCCGAGGAGTCGCTGCTCACCACGGACGGCGCGCTCGCCGAGCAGTACCGCTCGGCGGCCTTCCGACTCGCCTACGACCGGCACTTCGCCGACCGCCGCCGCCTGCTCGTCGTCGAACCGAACGGCGAGGGCACCACGGCCGCGGCCGTAGCCGTCAACCTCACCGCCTGCTTCGCCGAAACCGGCACCTCGGCCCTGCTGGTAGAGGCCGACCTGCGCCACCCGCACCTCGCCCACCGACTGCCCGAGGCGCCGGGACCGCGCCCCGGCTGGGCGGACCGCGCCCTCTTCGACGGCGGCTCCACCTGGCCCGGCGGCCGGATCGTCGTCGACGCGGGGGAGTCCGGCACCTTCGACCTCGTCCCCGGCACCCGCGTCCCACACGTCGCCCGCGCCCTCACCGCCGCCGCCACCACCCGTCTCATCGAGCAGTCCAACGCCCCCGGCACCACGGTCGTGGTCCTCGCCCCGCCCGTCCTGTCCTACGCCGACGCGCTCGCCCTCGTCGACCGCGTCGACGGCGTCGTCGTGGTCTGCGACCCGCGCCGTGTGACCCGTACGGCCCTGGAGCGCATCCGGGAACTCATCGACGGCGCCGGCGGCCAGGTCCTCGGCGCGGTCCTGCACCCGACGGCCCGGCCGCGCAGGGGGCGCCGCAAGGGCCGTCCGAGCACGCCCGCGCCCGTGAAGGAGTCGGTGCTGCCGGTGGACAGGGTGACTCCGGACACCCTCTCCTCGGGCACCCGGTGAGAGGCCGCACGGCCGCCCTGTGCTCCGTCCTCGACCAGGCGGTGAGCGCGCTCACCAACATCGCCGTCCTGGTCCTGGTCGCCCGGCACAGCGAGGCCGACACGTTCGCCCTGTTCGCCACGGCGTACGTCGTCTTCAGCGTGCTGCTGGGTGGCTTCGGGGCGTACGTCGGGCAGGAGCTGGTCCTGCACCGCGGCGAAGGGCAGGAGGTGCGCGGGGCCTGCCGTGGCGCGACCGCGTTCACGGCCGGCGCGTCGGCGATCCTGGGCGCGCTGCTCGCGGGCGGCGCGGTGCTGGTGACGGACGACGCGGCGGTGTTCGCGGCGCTGGGTCTGGTCCTTCCGGTGACGCTGACGCAGGACACCCTGCGCTACTGCTTCTCCGTCCTGCGCAAGCCGCACCTGGCCCTGGCGGCGGACGTGTTGCGCCTGGCGGCCGCGCTGCCTCTGCTGCTGTTCCAGCCGAACGGCGCGTCCGCCGCCCGTACGACGCTGGTGTGGGGCCTGTCGGCGCTGCCGGCCCTGCTGCTGTCGCTGGCGCTGCTGCGGCCGCACGTGCGAGGCGCACGGACGTCCGTGAAGCGTTACGTCTCCCGGGGCCACCTGGGCCGCCGCTTCCTCGTCGAGTTCGGCGTCGGCAACGCCACCAGCCAGCTCGCCGTCCTCGCCCTCGGCCTCTTCGCGACCCCGCTCGCGGTCGGCGCCCTGCGCGGCGCCACCACCCTCTTCGGCCCGCTCAACGTCACCTTCAACGCGGCGACGGGCTTCGGCCCACCCCTGCTCACCCGGCACCCGGCACCCCGCCGGGCCGCCCTGCTCGCAGGCACGACACTGGCCGCGGTGGCGGCGGCCTGGGGAGCGGTCCTGTACGCCCTCCCGGTCTCCTGGGGCCGCCAACTCCTCGGCGACACGTGGGAGTCGGCGGCTGAGGTGCTCCCCGCGACAGGCGCCCAGTACGCGGCGATGGCCTTCGGGGTGTGCGGCCTCCTGGCGCTGCGTGTCCTGACCCCGCGAGCCACTCTGCCCGTGCAGCTGGTCTTCTCCCCGGTCTCGGCGGGCCTGCTGCTCGCGGGTTACGCGTGGACCGGGGTCGAGGGGGCGGCGTGGGGGCTGTGCGTGGGGTCGGTGTTGAAGGGGGCGGCGGTTTGGGCGCGGGTGGCGCGGGCGGGGGCGACGCCGGTCGGCACGAGCGCGGCTACGGCTTCGGGTGTGGTGTCGTAAGGTGTCGCGGCCGTCAACGAGTGGCTGTGACCAAGCGGCTCAAGACCGGAAGCACGCCCCGCAGGTCGTCGTCGTCCACGGTGAAGGTCGCCGCCTCGCGCGCTCCTGCTGAGGCATTGAACGCCACGCTCAACCCGACGGATGCGAACAGAGGCAGGTCGGAGCGGCTGTCCCCGACGGCCCCACACGAGCCGAGAGCCAGCCCCAGCTCTCGCGCCTGCCCGAGGGCGAAATCTCGTTTGTCGTACTCGTCGAAGTGACGAGCGACCCGGCCCGTGAACCGGCCGTCCGAAGTCTCCAGCCGAGGCCCGCTGAACGCGTGGAAGCCGAAGCGGTCAGTCAGGTAGCTGCCGACTGGCGACCAGGCGAGGGTTGCCAGCACGGGCACCAACCCGTTCTGCCAACACCAGGTCAGGGTCTCCGTTATGCCCGAGACCAAGGGAAGCCCGTCGAGCCGGCCAGAGACCTGGTCTTCGGGAAACCCCGCCCAGCCCGCGGCATCGAGCTCGGAGACCTGCCGATTGTCCAGGGCACCGGAGGCGTAGGCGTCCTCGGCTTTGGCCAACTCATCCCGATGGCCAAGGAAGCCAGCCAGAAAGACCGACGAACTCGTACCGGGGACGAGGGTGCCATCGACATCGAAGAACACGGCGCCCGCGTGATCGGATGAGAACACCGGCCAAGGATGCCACTACCCGCCGGCTGAGCGAGCGCGCCGGCCCGCGCTCCCGCACCTCCGGGAAATCCCGGTGGTTGAGCCGCCCAGCCCCTAGGGCGGCTGTCCGGGTGCGCTGGGGGATCGTCCCGATAGCCCGTACTCGGACCGGACAGCGACCGTATGGGCATGACATCGACGGCACACACAACTCGACTGTTCTCCGTCCTCATCCCCCTCCTGCTTCTGTCGTACGGCGTGCTTCGCCTGATCGACGGCATGGACGGCGATCACGGCCCGGGGGTGGCCTGGAACCTTGGCCACACGTTCTTCCTCGCCGCCTTCCTCCTGTTCGGCGCCTTCGTCGTGGTGCTGCGCAGCCTCGTTCCCGCGGTCACCATCCGGATGAGAGCCGCTGCCAGTGCCGCCATGGTTGCCGGAGTGTTCGGCGCAGGCTGCTTCGTCTGGGTGATACTCGGCGATCTGTTCTCCGGCCTCGCCGACTCCGCCCCTCTGCCCGGCCCTCTCGAGTTCGCAGGCCCGATGGCCTTCCAGCTCGGCATGCTGACCCTGCTGATCATGCTGGTGGCCGTACGGCCCAGGCAGCTGCCCGTGTGGAGCCCGGCGCTCGTGCTCGTGGCCTTCATCCTGATCGCGGTCAGCCTCGACCTGATCCCGCTCGCGGCCGTCGTCCTCATGGCCGGCCTCACACCGCTGGCCCGCAACCGCACACCGGGCACAGAGTTGGGCTCATCCTGACCTGCGCATTTGAGAGACGCCAGCGCCGTATGCGTGGCCGTCGCCTGCTCGACCCGAGCGCGGATCAACCACGGCCGCACCGCCGTCCGCGCGGACACCGTCGCCGACTGACTGACTGACTGACTGACTGCCCGCCACGGCCTGGCAGCGGCACAGCGCCGGCAACGGCGCGAAGGGGCCGCGTGCCGCTCCTCTGGCATCAGGTGGCTGATTGCTCTGAGCGCGGCACGGGCGCCGGGCCGGGCTGGAGCGCAGGCCCGGCCCCGGCCGGGCCTGCGCTCGGGGGCCGTGGAGAACCGGCGCTCGTTGTCAGTACGTCTCGTACTGGGCCGTATTCGGCTGTTTGGCCACGAAAAGCGATGCCGTGCCGGGCGTCGCGAGCGTCAAGGCCTTCGACCTGTGATCATGAAGCGCTCATTGAAAGTGATCGACGAGGAGCTCCAGGTCACGCGGGCCGATGTGCCGCCGCCGTGGGGCGCTCGCGGGAACGCGCTGTAGGTGATGTGGTGAACTGGTTGACCTCGCTGCCGGCGGTGGTGCTGATTGTGGGCGGACTCTCACTCGCCTTACTGGTCGCGGCCGTGGCGCGGGTCGGCGTCAGGGCACTCGTGCCGGTCGGCGAGCGGGATCGGGTGCCGCAGATCGCCACGCCCCTGATGCCGACACTCGGCGCTGCCTTCGCGATCTTTGCGGCACTCTCACTGGCCAGCGAGGCCGGCTACCTGCGCGCAGCCGAGGGGTTGGTGAGCGACGAGGCGGCCGCGGCCTCCCGCCTGGCATGGGCGGCGACGAGTCCGCGAGTCCAGTCGGAGCCGATCCATGCGGCACTGCTGGACTACTTGCAGACCACGCGTGCCAGGGAGTGGGAGGGTGCAGCTGCGGCGTCCGGTGACGACCCGGGCACTGCTCGCGCCATCGCACGGCTGGAGCGGAGTGTGCGCGCCGAGGCGGCTCGGCCCGATGTGGGAACCCCGACAGGCGCGGAGCTGGTGCTTTCTCTGGACAGTGTCACCAGTAGTCGTCGCGCCCGCGTTGCGGCCGCCTCGCGCGACGTTCCCGCGCTCTACGTCGTCACGCTCGTGGTCAGCGGACTGGCCTTGATCGTGAACTCCGGCGCACTGGTCTTCCGCAGCAGCCTGCGAACGTCGCTGCTCATCGTAGGTGTTGCGAGTGTGGTCGGGCTGAGCCTTGCGCTGCTCTTCGCCCTCAGCGCGCCCTGGAGCGGACCGTTCATCGTCAGTGGGCATCCACTCGACGCCACCATCGGGGACCTGAAGTCCGGCTTCTTCCACAGCGGGCCGTAGGCGGCGGGCGCGATCAGTACGCCGACACTGATCATCGGTCCGACGGGAGAACAACTCAACCACTTCCCCCAGGCCTTCACGCACCTGGCGCTGATCAGCGCCGCCTACAACCTCGACCGCCGGCTCGGGTGAGCCTCGACGCTCGCTGTCCTGGGCAGCGTGGTCGCCGGCTTCGCCGGGGGGACACGGTCCCGGCAGAATGCCCATCGTGCACGAGGACGAGAACCATCGCCGGCGAACGCGGTACACGCTGGCCGAGACGGAGCACGGGCATGCCTGGGGCGTCTGCGCCGAGGTGGAAGGGCTGTTCGGGGAACCCGAGCGCGGGACCTACGAGTTGTTCGGCTGGATTCCACAAGCAGAAGTGCGCGGCTGGGTCGGCAAGCGAGTGTGGTTGGTGCCGGACGACGAGACACTCGACCCCTGGCTGCTGGAGGACGCGGAGAGCCTGGGGCAGTTCCTTGGGACAGGCGGTCTCGTGCTCACCGGCCTTGACCACTACGAAGGTCCGCCCGAGGGACACAGGGGACGCGTTCGGGTGCACGACGGGCACCGGTGGCTGGGCTCCTGCCGGGAATTCGCCCGCGTCCTGCCGCCCAAGCGGGTAGCGCCCCCGCTCGTCCTGCGGGGGCTCGAACAGGGTGATCAGTTGCGGGCGGCACTGACGAAGGGCACCCGGCGGGCGCTGGACCTGGAGCAGGCCGCCCTGGAGATACAGGACGATCAGGGCGAGCCGCTCACCGAACGATTGCTGTGGGCCCGAGTCAGGGCCTGGCGGCCGTCCTCCTGTGGGTCGGACCTGATCGACCTGGAGCTCGACGGAGAGTTCTTCCGGCCCGTTCCCGAATACACCCGGCCCGTCTGGGAGCGGTGGCTGGCCGGGCCGCCGGCCGCCCTGGGTGCCTGGGCCGACCTCGATACCCGGCGCCGCGGGGCCTGGCTCGATCTCGTCCGAGAGCGGGCTGGATACCGCGCCCTCGGTGATCGGCCGACCGGTCACGCCTACGAACTCGACGGCCGGCACATCACCGACGAACCGAGCCTCTACCTGGCGCTCGGCGAGGCGGTGAACGGGCCGGGTGGCTATTTCGGCGGCTGCCTGGCCGCCCTCGACGACTGCCTGGGCGGCACCTTCGGCTACACCGCCCCCGCGACACTGCTCTGGCGGGAGGCCGTGATCGCACGGGAGTACCTGTCCCAGGCGCTGACAGAGGACGGCCAGCCCTACGACCTGTTCGGCGTGGTCCTCGAAGTCCTGTCCCAGGGCGGCATGCACGTCACCTTGGCGTGAGTTGCGCCCGCAGCCTCTCGTACGTCGGGCCCCATCACGTGGCAGGCCCGGTATGGATCTGCACAGCAACGGTGACCGCCGCTTGGGGTCCGATGCGAACGCCGCGGCACCGCAACCGGCTCCGGGCGACCTGCCCTGAGCACCGCGGGCGCCCTCACCGCAGTTGCCGCCACTTCGCCGGCCGCAAGGTCGTGATCAGCGCCAGGCACATGATCCCGATGGCCACCCGGCCGGAAGCCTGAAGGAGGGGCCCGCGCAGGAGAATGAAGGAGTAGCCGGCGACCAAGGGGACGGCGAGGGTGAGGATGCTCGCCGGGCCCGGACGGGCCACCGCCTGGGCGTAGCGGCGGTCCACTCGGGCCGCGACCCAGCCGAGGAGGCCGAAGCCGGCCGTCATGCCGAGGGGGCCGAAGTCGATCCACAGCTCGGCCCACAGCGGGGAGGAGCGGTTGGTGTTGGTGGCCGCCATCCACTCGCTCACCATCACGCCGGTGTCCTTGGGCTTGTCGGTCCACACCGAGCGGGGGACGAAGAACAGGGCCGAACCGGCGAGCTGGCGGCCGAGGGTGTGGCCGTTGCCCGCGTCGGCGTACGTGATGGTGTTGGCGAACATCGCCATCTGGTCGTAGTCCTTCAGGACCAGCGGGTCCAGGACCGAGGTCGTCTGCGTGGTGCGCGTGTTGGCCGCGTCGTAGCGGAACTTGTCGGCGAAGGGGAAGATCAGCACCGCCGCCGCCACGCCCATGGTCAGCGCCGCCCGGTACATCGTCGGGCTCTGCGGGAACACCGTGAACAGCAGGGCCAGCAGGACGGTCAGGAACCAGTAACGGGGGTTCGAGATCGGGTTGTTGACCACGCCGTTCAGGGCGACCAGCGCGACCAGCGTCAGCCACGGCAGTGGGCGGCGGCGCACCCGGGGCGAGGTGATCAGCCAGCGGGTCACCACCATCAGCGCGAGCAGCGCCGGCACCGTGCCGAAGCCGCGCAGGATCGCCGTACCGGCCTGCGAACCGGCGCTGGAGACCCCGCTGTTTGCGATCGACGCGGTGATCTCCATCCGGCTGGCGAAGAACACCCCGAGCCCGCCGAGCTTCAGCACGAACAGGCCGCTGCCGAGGAACGCCAGACCCACGAGTACCGCCGTGCGTCGCCGTGCGACCATCGCGGGCCGGAACACCGTACGGGCCGTCGACCGTGCCCCCGGCCGCACCAGTAGCGCCCCCGCGTCGAAGGCCACGCACGCCACCAGGACCAGCGCCACCGCCGACGCGAGGTCGGAGCGTGAGCCCGCCACCGGCACCGGTGTCTTGCCCACGACGACCTGCGCGAGCGCGGCGATACCCATCGCCATGTAGACGAACAGCCAGAACGTGCCCTGGAGCAACTTGCGGTGCCGGCCCAGGATCATCGCGGACAGCCGGGCCCCCGAGTACACCGTGAGCACCAGCTGGAGCCAGAACACCTGGTCGCGCAGGCCCGCGCCGGGCTGGAGCGCGACGAACGCGGGCAGCACGACGGTCAGCCCGAGGACCAGTGGCGGCGCCAGCACCCGGCGCAGCGCGCCCCGCCCGCGGGTGTCGGCCGGCTCGGCGCGCAACGGCCGTACGAGAGCCGGAGTTCCCGCCGCCATAAGCCCCCCTCTGACCCCCGTGCACTTTTCGTTCACAGAGTCTACGGATTTGTGTGCGAAATGGGGCCGTGAATCCCTAGGGTGAGCAGAGAGGGGCAAGAGGGGGGTAACCCATGCGCGACCTTCGAACGTTCACCCTGTCCGGATACGACAAGGGGCGCGGGATCGCGGTCCAGGCGCTCTGGTTCTGCGTGATGAACACGCTGTTCATGGCGTGGTTCTGCCCGGCCCGGCTGCGCGTTGCGCTGCTGCGGGCCTTCGGGGCGCGGATCGGCGAGGGCGTGCTGATCCGGCACCGGGTGCGGATCCTGTGGCCGTGGAAACTCAGCGTCGGCGACCACACCTGGATCGGCGAGGGCGCCTGGCTGCTCAACCTCGAACCGGTCATCCTCGGCTCCCACGTCTGCGTCTCCCAGGAGGCGCTGCTGTGCACCGGCAGCCACGACCACCGCACCACCGACTTCCGGTACCGCAACGCGCCCATCCGCGTCGAGGACGGGGCGTGGATCGCGGCCCGGGCGACCGTGCTCGCGGGTGTGACGGTCGGACGGCACGCCGTCGTCTCCGCGGGGACCGTCCTCAAGCAGGACCTGCCGGAACTCACCCTGTACACCGACGACGGCACCCGCACGCTCAAGGAGCCGGTGACGGAACCCGCCGCGAAGGAGCGCACCTCGTGAAAGCCCTCCACGCCGTCACTCTCCACACCCCCACCCAGGCGTTCGGCGGCCCCGTCCGGGTCGCCGTCAACCTCACCGGCGGCCTGGCCAAGCATGGCGTCGACAGCAGGATCGTCGCCCTCGGCTCCGGCTTCGACGGACCGCTCCCGGCCGACGTCGACGGCCGCCCCGCCCGCCTCTACCCGGCCCGCCGCGTCCTGCCCGGCGCCGGCTTCAGCGGCATCACCTCGCCCGCCCTGCTCGCCGACGCCCGCCGCCTGGTCCGCGACGCCGACGTGGTCCACGTCCACCTCGCCCGCGACCTGGTCACCCTGCCCGTCGCCCTCGCCGCGCTCAGTGCGCGACGCCCGCTGGTCGTGCAGACGCACGGCATGGTCGACCCCAGTGACAAGGCGCTCGCCAAGCTGCTCGACGCCGTCGCCGTACGCCGGGTGCTGCGCCGCGCGGACGCGGTCCTGCACCTCACGGCGTACGAACGCAAGGGCCTCGACGCCGTCCTCGGCGGTGCCGACCCCGGCAACGGCGTCCGCCTTGTCAACGGCGTGCCCGCGCAGGAGCGCAGGCCGCGCCCCGAAGGGCCGCCCCGGCTGCTCTTCCTGGCCCGGATGCAGGCCCGCAAGCGTCCCGCCGACTTCGTCGCGGCCGTCCCCGAGGTGCTGCGGCACCACCCGGACGCCCGCTTCGTGCTGGCCGGGGCCGACGAGGGCGAACTCGGCGGCGCGCTGCGGCTCGCCGAGTCGCTGGGCGTGTCCGACTCCGTCCATTACATCGGCAGCCTGGCCCCCGGGGACGTACTCGGCGAACTGCGCCGTACCCACGTGCACGTGCTGCCCTCCGTGGACGAGCCGTTCCCGATGTCGGTCCTGGAGGCCCTCTCCGTGGGCGTCCCGTCGGTCGTGACCCCGACCAACGGTCTCGCGGACGACCTCGCCCGGTCGGGCGCGGGCCGGGTGGCCAGGACCCCGGGGGCCCTGGCCGCCGAGATCCTCGCCCTCCTCGATCCCGCCGCC
This sequence comes from Streptomyces sp. NPDC002888, assembly GCF_042888465.1. Lineage (NCBI taxonomy): Bacteria > Bacillati > Actinomycetota > Actinomycetes > Kitasatosporales > Streptomycetaceae > Streptomyces > Streptomyces sp. NPDC002888. The sequence continues at coordinate 339,187 of NZ_JBIAPU010000005.1, forward strand.
GACGACACCGCCTCTCGGGCGGCCTGGCAGCTGTCTCGTACGTCGTTCTCGCTGGAGGCGGTCGCCGACCGCCTCCACGCGCTGTACGACTCGGTGGTTCAGACCCGCGCCCAGGCGTAGCAGCCGTTGGACGAGAAGGTCTTCGTGCCCTTCTTGACGGTGATCTTGTGCTCGGTGCCCGAGGCGCTGTCGAGGGACCACGAGCAGTCCTTCGTCGGCGTCAGGGCCCGGTAGGTGCCGGGCTCGGGATCGGCGTACGTGCCGTCGGCGTACCCGCCCTCGGCCTCGTCGGTGAGCGGCTTCAGATCCAGGCACAGGCCCTTCACCGCTTCCTCGGCGCCCTTGATCTCGCCCGCGATGATCGCGCCCACGGTGGCGTCCCGGTCGATCTTCGCCGTGGCGGCGAGCTTGTCGCAGGTCTCCTGACCGGCCTGCAGGATCGCCGCCGGATCGGCACCCTTGGGCACGCGCCCGGACAGGTACTTCCTCTCCTTCTTGGTGAACGACCCGGTGGCCGGGGTGAGTTCGGAGTCGGGCACGGTGTTCTTCGGGCCCTGGGAAGTGGTCCCACCGGTCTTCGACGGACGCGCGCTGGACGGCGACGGGGACGACGGGGACGGTGATGACTCAGGCTGCGACGACGGCTCCGCCGAGGCGGCCGCGCGCGGAGTGCTCGCGGCCGCCTCGGTGCGCTCGCCGCCGCCCCCGCCCCCGCTGCCGCACGCGGCGAGCAGGGGCAGGAGCAGCAGCGCCGCCAGGGTGTGGCGCCTCACGGAGCCGTCCCGATCGAGTAGTGCTGGGAAACCTGGCCCGACGTCAGGACCTTGTTGTAGACCGCGACCTCGTCGATCTGGCCGGTCAGGAACCGGCTGGAGGGACGGTTCGGCCAGTTGTCGAGGTTGTCGCCGCCGACCCGCCAGAAGCCGCTGTAGTTCTCACTGCTGGTGATCAGCAGGTTGGACGCCCGCAGCGCCCCGTCGACGTACAGCTTCATGCCGTCGGCGCCCTGGGTGGCGACCACGTGGTGCCACTGGCCGTTGTTGTAGGACTGCGTGGTGTTGATGGTCCGGGTGCCGCCGGTGTAGACGCCGAAGGAGAGCCGCCCGTTGTTCTGCAGATAGATCTGCTTGTCGTACTGGGTGGACACCAGTTGCACCTTGTTGGCGAAGCCGATGAGCTTGCCGCCCGAGGTGCTGGTCGTCTTGAACCACAGCTCCAGGGAGTACGCCGACGGGGTGGGGTGCCGCTTGTCGGTGTACGTCCACTCGCTCTGGGAGCCGGTGTAGCCGACGGAGGAGTCCGAACCGGCGGCCCCGTCCGAAACGGCCAGCGTCGGCGCGTTCCAGTGCACGCCGCTGTCGTCGCCCGCGGAGCTGTCGGCCGCGTACGCGTTGGCCGTCTCGTTGAAGCGCCAGTACAGGCCCGCGCCGTCCGAGCGCACCTTCGCCGCGTAGGCGTCCGCCGTGCCCGCCACGGTCACCGACTGCGCGGCCGTCTTGGACGTGGTGTTGGTGCCGTCGGAGGCGGTGATCCGGTAGGAGTGCGTCTCACCCGCGGCCACGGCCGTGTCGGTCCAGGTCAGCTGGGGCCGCGACCAGGGCAGCGAGTCCGCGGACACCTCGTGGACCGGGGTGGTCCCGCCGTCCCGGTAGACGCGGTAGGTGAGGTGGCTGTCGTCGGTGTCGTAGCTGGAGCGCCAGTGCACGGCGACCTTGCCGGCCTCGATGCTCTCCACCCGCACCTGCGGCAGCGTCGGCGCGCCGGTGTCGGGGCCGGAGGAGACCCTGGTCAGGGACTGCTGGGCGGTGCCGTCGACGGTGGTGAACTCGCCGCCCACCCACAGGTAGTCGGTGCCGCCCTTGGGCGCGAGGGTGAACACGCGCGGGCCGATGCCCTCGCCGATGCCGTCGTTGGTGTCCGGGGCCCAGCCGACCAGCGCCGGGTTGGACGTGCCCTCGGCGAGCAGATGGCGGCGCTGGCCGTCCGGGTACTCACCCATCGAGGAGCAGTCGTGGGCGTGCGAGGCGCTGTAGACGAGCCCCTTGTACAGCTGGAGGGCCTGGGTGGCGCCCAGGCAGGTGTCGCGCCAGCGCTGGTTGAAGGTGTCCGGCTCGAAGGCGGTACGCCCGTCGAACACGCCGCCGCCGGTGCCCTCGTTGCCGGTGTAGACGCCCGAGGCGTCGGCGGTGATGTCCTTGACGACGGAGGTGTCCGGGAAGAAGCCCCGCGGGTAGGCCCGGGTCACGGCGCCGGTGGTGGCGTCGGTGATGGCGAGCGCGTGCGAGTTGGTGCCGTTGACGGTGAAGAAGTCGCCGCCCACCGCGACGTGCTGCCCGTCCGCGGTGACCTCGACCGCCCGCCCCGGCTCGTCCGCGTTCACGGTCCAGCCGGTCAGCGCACCGTCCGTGTCCACGGCGGCGAACCGGTCCCGGTTCTGCCCGCCCACGGTGCCGAAGTCACCGCCGAGGTAGATCGTGGAGCCGGTGACGTCCAGCGCCCGCACGGTCGCCGAAACGGCCGGGTGGAAGTCGGCGCGGGGCGTGCAGGTGGCGATGTCGATCGCGGCCAGGCTGCTCACGCCGACCCCGTTCACCGCCCCGAAGTAGCCGCCCGCGTACAGGGTCTGCCCGTCCGGCGAGACCGCCAGCGCGCGCACGGTCGCGGTGCCGCTGCCGACCGTGAAGGACAGCGAGCAGCCGGTGGGCGCGCCGGTCGCCGCGTCGAAGGCGGCGAAGTTCAGGGCCGGCCGCTCGGACGCGTCCCCCGCGGCCGTTCCCGCCGGCCGGATCTCCGAGAAGGTACCGCCGGCGAACACCGTGCCGCCGGCCTGGGCGAGCGTGTACACGACGCCGTTGGTCTGCCAGGTCGACAGGTCGTCGGCGGTCAGGGCGACGGGCGGGGTGAGTGCGGAGGCGTCCGGTGCCGCGAGCGGGACGCCCAGCAGGGGAGCGGCGAGCGCGAGCGCCACGGCGGCGGCTCTGCGTCGGGGTCTGGATTGGTGGTGCATCGGTTCTCCTAGGTGTACGGGCAGGTGAGGCGTGGGGGGTACGACGGGGGCCGGGCGGCCCGGGGAGGGGGAACCGGGCCGCCCGGCGGTGGGGAGTGGCTCAGGACGGGCCGAAGGTGAGGACGAGTTCGGGCCGGAAGTCCTCGGTGGCGACCTCGCTCGACCACAGCCACAGCGCGTCCGTGCCGCCGTCGTCGGTCAGGGCCAGGGACGCCGTCGAACCGAGCAGGCCGCTCAGCCCGGTGGGGCTGAGGCCGACCTCGTAGTCGGTCGACACCGCGCCGGGTGCGGCCAGCGTGCCGAGCACGGTCGAGGACAGGGCCGGACGGTTCGCGTAGGTGACGCCCGCCTCGGTCCAGGCCCCGGTCACCGGCACCACGTCGAACGAGTCCGCCGAGCCGGCCGTGGACATCGAGGTCGTGCGGAGCCGCAGTGCCGCGCTCGTCAGCTGCGTGCCGCTGGGCGCGGCCGGCAGCGGGAAGCGCAGGTAGCTGACGTAGGCGCTGGTGCCGCGCACCGCCAGCGAGGTGGACGTGCCGTAGTTCGTGGCCGTCGCCGCGCCGTTGACGTACGTGTCCTCGGTCGCGGTGACCGTCACCGTGGACCCCTCGCCACCGCCCGAGCCGGTGCCGAGCGCGTGGTGCGCGGCGACCCGGGCGGCGGTGAGCGCCGTCGGGTAGACGGCCGTCTCGTCCACCGTGCCCGCGAAGAACGCGCTCGTCGGGTTCGACGGCCATCCGCTGAGGGTGTCCGCGCCGACCCGCCAGAACCCGGTGGTGTTCAGCGCGGTGGTCACCGTGTTGGAACCGGCCTGCACTCCGTCGACGTACAGCCGCATGCCCTGCGGGCCCTGCGTGGCGGCCACGTGGTGCCAGGCTCCGTCGTTGTACGCGGCGCTCGTCAGCAGCGTCGCCTGGTTCCCGGTGCGCACGCTGCCCGTGCCGAAGCCGAGCCGCCCCGCGTTCGTCATGTAGACGAGCCGGTCGGAGTTGCGGCTGAAGTACCCCGGTCCGGAACCGAAGTTGTCGCCGAAGCCGAGGATCCGCCCGCCGCGGGTGGTCGTGGTCCTGAACCAGGTCTCGGCGGTGTACGTGCCCGGCCTGCTGTGCCGCTTCTCGCTGTACACGTACTCCGAGCTGCCGTTGAGCCCCAGCGCCGTGCCGGCCCCCGGTACCGCGGCCGGGGTCTGCCGGTACGACGGCGCGCTCACGTAGCCGCCCCCGTCGTCGTGGCCGCCGCTGTCGGAGGCGAAGGTCCCGGAGGACTCGTCGTAGCGCCAGTACAGCGACGCGCCGTCGCCCTTCACCGCGGCCGCGTAGGCGTCGGCCGAGCCCGCCGCCGTCGCCGTACGGGCCGTGGACAGCGCGCTGGTGTTGGTGCCGTCGCTCGCCGTGATCCGGTACGAGTACGTCGTCCCGGCGGTCACCGAGGTGTCCGTCCACGACAGCTGGGGCCGCTCCCACGGGAGGGAGTAGGCGGTGGTCGTGTGGATGGGCGTGCTCGACCCGTTGCGGTAGACGCGGTAGGTGAGGTTGCCGTCGTCGAGGTCCTGGCTCGCCTGCCAGCGCACCTCTACGCGTCCCGGGGTGTCGCTCGACACCCACACCGCCGGGGTTCTCGGCGCACCGGTGTCCGGGCCGGTGCCGAACCGGGTCAGGCTCTGCTGGGCGGACCCGTTGACGGTGGTGAACTCGCCCGCCGCCCACAGGAACTCGGCCCCGCCGTCGTCCGCGAGGGTCAGCGCGCGCGGGCCGAGCTGCTCGCCCGTGCCCTCGTTGGTGTCCGGCGCCCAGGACAGCAGCGTCGGGTCGTCCACGCCCTGCGCGAGGAAGTGCTTGCGCTCGACGTTGGGGAACCAGCCGTTCGCCGAGCAGTCGTGGGAGTGGTTGCCGCTGTAGAGCACCTTCTCGTACACCGCGAGCGCCTGGTTGGCGCCCGCGCAGTTGTCCCGCCAGCGCTGGTCGAAGTCGTCGGTGTCCAGGGCGAGCCGCCCGTCGAAGGAGCCGCCGCCCATGCCCTCGCCGGCCGCGTAGACACCGGTGCCGTCCGTCACCAGGTCCTTGACGACGGCCGTGGCGGGGATGAACCCGGTCGGGTACGCGCGCTCCAGGGCGCCCGTGCCGCTGTCGACCACGGCCAGGGCGTGCGAGCCGTTGCCCCCGAGAGTGGTGAAGTCTCCGGCCAGTACGACGTGTTCGCCGTCACGGGTGACCTGGACCGCCCGCCCGGACAGGTCGGCGTTGGCCGTCCACGGGGTGAGCGCCCCGCCCGGCGTGAGTGCGGCGAACCGCTGCCGGGACGTGCCGCGCACGGTCGTGAAGTCGCCGCCGGTGTACAGGGTGCCGTCGCCGGCCACGTCGATGGCGCGGACGGTGGCGTTGAAGGCCGGGTTGAAGGAGGCCACGGGCGTGCACGTGTCGACGTCGATCGCGGCGAGCCCGCCCACGGCGACCCCGCTCACCGCGGTGAAGTAGCCGCCCGCGTACAGGGTTTCACCGTCCGGTGAGACCGCCAGGGCGCGCACGGTCGCCGTCCCGCTGGTCCGGGTGAACGACAGGGAGCAGTCCGTCGGCGCCCCGGTCGAGGCGTCGAAGGCGGCGAAGTTCACCGCCGACCGCGTGCCGGTTCCGCCCGAGGCCGCCCCCGGCGGCCGGACGGTGGAGAAGGTGCCGCCCGCGAAGACGACGCCGTCGCTCTCGGCGAGCGCCCACACGATCCCGTTGGTCTGCCAGGTGTCCAGGTCGTCCGCGGTGAACGCGACCGGGGAGGTGACCGCGGACGCCGAGGGCGTCGTGGCCGCGGCACTGCCCAGCAGGCCCGCCGTCACGGCGAGCACACAGGTCAGCGCCCGTTTCATCTGTCCACCCGCACGGCGGTGCCGGCCAGCTCGTTCTCCAGCTTGGCCACATCGGCGTCCACCATGATCCGGGCCAGCTCCCGCACCTTCACCGACGCCTTCCAGCCGAGCAGCTCCTCCGCCTTGGAGGCGTCCCCGATGAGCGCGTCGACCTCGCTGGGACGCTCGTACTTCGGGTCGTAGCGGACGAACTCGGCCCACTCCAGGCCGACGTGCTCGAAGGCGACCTCCAGGAACTGCCGTACGGTCGCGGCCTCGCCGGTGGCCACCACGTAGTCGTCGGGCTGCTCGCACTGGAGCATCCGCCACATCGCCTCGACGTACTCCGGCGCGTACCCCCAGTCGCGCACCGCGTCGAGGTTGCCGAGGTAGAGCCGGTCCTGGAGGCCGGCCTTGATACGGGCGACGGCACGGGTGATCTTGCGGGTCACGAAGGTCTCGCCGCGGCGCGGGGACTCGTGGTTGAAGAGGATGCCGTTGACCGCGAACATGTCGTACGCCTCGCGGTAGTTGACGGTCGCCCAGTAGCCGAAGACCTTCGCGCAGCCGTAGGGGCTGCGGGGGTGGAACGGCGTCCTCTCGTTCTGCGGCGGCGGGGTCGCGCCGAACATCTCCGAGGACGACGCCTGGTACAGCCGCGTCCGGACGCCGCTCGCGCGCACCGCCTCCAGAAGACGGATCGAGCCCAGCGCCGTGACGTCACCCGTGTACAGCGGCGCGTCGAAGGAGACCCGTACGTGCGACTGCGCGCCCAGGTTGTACACCTCGTCGGGCCTGAGGTCGCGCAGCAGGTTCACCAGCGCCACACCGTCCGAGAGGTCCGCGTGGTGCAGCACGAACGAACGCTCAGGCTGGTCCGGGCCCTGGTAGATGTGGTCGATCCGCTCCGTGTTGAAGCTCGACGATCTGCGTATCAGACCGTGCACCGTGTAGCCCTTGCCCAGCAACAGCTCCGCCAGGTACGAGCCGTCCTGGCCGGTCACCCCGGTGATCAGCGCCGACTTGCCCATCCCAACCCCCTCCGATGCGACCCACGGGCCGCCGCTTTCATGTGAATTGCCCTAGATTTTGTTGGATTTCACTGGAACGTCACCGGCGGGCCCCCGCCGCTGGCACAATCCGCGCATGACAGCTGACGCTTCGCCCCAGCCCGCAGCCCCCCTGCTCCCGCGACCGGCCCGGGTGTTCGTCGCCGGCCATCGCGGCCTGGTGGGCTCCGCCGTGGCCCGTCGACTCCAGGCCGACGGCCATGAGGTGATCACCCGCGGCCGGGAGCGGCTCGACCTGCGCGACGCCGCGCGGACCGAGTCCTTCCTGCGTGACGTCCGCCCGGACGCCGTCGTGCTGGCCGCCGCCAAGGTGGGCGGGATCATGGCCAACAGCACCTACCCGGTGCAGTTCCTGGAGGACAACCTGCGGATACAGCTGAGCGTCGTCGCCGGCGCGCACACCGCCGGCGTCCCGCGCCTGCTGTTCCTCGGCTCGTCCTGCATCTACCCGAAGCTCGCCGAGCAGCCGATCCGCGAGGACTCCCTGCTCACCGGGCCCCTGGAGCCCACGAACGAGGCGTACGCCATCGCCAAGATCGCCGGCATCTCCCAGGTCCAGTCCTACCGCCGCCAGTACGGCGCCGCGTACATCAGCGCCATGCCGACCAACCTCTACGGCCCCGGCGACAACTTCGACCTCGCCACCTCGCACGTGCTGCCCGCCCTGATCCGCCGCTTCCACGAGGCCCGCGAGAGCGGCGCGTCCGAAGTCGTGCTGTGGGGCACCGGCACCCCGCGCCGGGAGTTCCTGCACGTCGACGACGTGGCGGCGGCCTGCGCCCTGCTCCTGGAGCGCTACGACGACGAGGGGCCGGTCAACATCGGCTGCGGCGAGGACCTCCCGATCAGCGAACTCGCCGAGATCGTGCGGGACGTCACCGAGTACCGGGGCGAGATCGTGTGGGACACGAACAAGCCCGACGGCACCCCGCGCAAGCTCCTCGACGTCTCCCGGCTCACCGCGCTCGGCTTCAAGCCGGCCGTCCGGCTGCGGGACGGCATCGCCTCGACCTACGCGTGGTGGCTCGGCCAGAACGGCGGCTGAGCACGGTCTGTCACCCGAGGGGTGTCCGTTCATGGCGGGCCCCCTCAGTACGCCCCGCGGCCGTCGACGACGGCGCGCAGGGTGCGGGTCATGATCTCCACGTCGGTGGCGACCGACCAGTTGTCCACGTACCAGAGGTCCAGCGCCACCGTCTCGTCCCAGGACAGGTCGGAGCGCCCGCTGACCTGCCACAACCCCGTCATGCCGGGCTTGACGGCCAGGCGGCGCAGCTCGACGCGGCTGTAGCGGGCCACCTCGTCGGGCAGCGGCGGACGCGGCCCAATCAGGGACATGTCACCGCGGAGGACGTTGAACAGCTGCGGCAGCTCGTCCAGGGACATCCGGCGCAGCACCGAGCCGAGCGGAGTGATCCGCGGGTCGCGCCGCATCTTGAACATGTGCCCGTCGTGCTGGTTGGCCCCGGTGTGCGTGAGCTCGGCCCGGCGGGCCTCGGCGTCGGCGACCATGGTGCGGAACTTCCACATGGTGAACGGCCGTCCGCCCACCCCGCAGCGCGTCTGCCGGTGGAAGACCGGCCCCGGCGACGAGCAGCGCACCGCCAGCGCGAGCGCCCCGAACAGCGGCGCCAGGAACAGCAGCCCGAACGCGGCCCCGGCCCGGTCGGCCAGTGACTTCAGCCAGGGCTGCCCGAACTCCTGTGCGGGCGGCGCCACCTGGAGCACCGTCAATCCGGCCGCAGAGGTGGGCTGCACCCGCGCCTGGGCGACCTCGGTCAGCCCCGGCACCACCGCGAGCTGGAGGTCGGCGCGGTGCAGTTCCCACGAGACGTGCCGCAGCCGGTCCCCGGTCATCCGCAGCCCGGGTGCCACCAGCGCCACGTCCGCCTCGTACTCCTCCGCGGCCCGCAGCACCACCTTGGCGTCCTGCGAGTGGTCCGAGGACAGCGCGGGCAACAGGTCCGCGACCGGCATGCCGCAGCCCAGCGTCTGGAAGCCCACCGGCACCACGCCCACCACCACGTACGGGTGGTCCGTGCGCGAGGCGAGCCGCCCCACCACGTGGTCCACGGCCGCCGGCTCGCCGATCACGAGCGCCCGCCGCACCGCCCGCGCCTCCCGGCGCTGCCGGTTGAGGTGCAGCCGGGTCAGCGGCGCGACCGCCGCCGTCAGTGCGAGGCCCGGCATCAGCGCCGTCAGGGCGACCGTGGGCCGCGGCCCGCGCTCCAGATGGAGCAGGATCAGCACGAGGGCCAGCACCCCGGCCAGCAGCACCCAGTCGCGCACGGCCGCGAGGACCCCCCACGACTCGCCGATCCGCTGGGCGGCGTACCGGCGCCTGACCGCCCGGATGGCCGCCCACGCGCCCGCGCCGATCAGCCCGCCGAGGAAGGGCAGGTCCTGACCCTCCGCCTCCAGGGCAGCCGCGAGCGGAACCCCGATCCCGCAGGTGTCGGTGACCACCGCGAGCGGCCGGTACCAACGGGCCTTGCCGTCACCCGAACGGGCCCTGGGTCTCGTCCCGACCGGCCGAGGCCGGTCGGGCCCACCCCCCTGAACCACCGGAAGATTCGTTTCTTCACTTGTCTGACCGGCCCTGTCGCCAGTCACTTCAGTCGCCGGATCCCCTGTGGATTCCGACATGCCGACTTCGCGCATGCGCCCCCCAGCCATACGTCGCCGCCATGAGCCGCGTCCGCCCCGAATGTCCCCCTCGGGCCGACACGTCCAAGTGATCGAGGACCCTATGGCACAGCTGTGCCTTTTGGTTGCCGTTTTCGAGGAATTCACAGAAATCCGGTGAAGAAGTTGAAGTCGGGCCTTCACACCACAGGCACGCGATGCCGGGCGAAACGAGCCGGAAACGGGCGCAGACCGGCAGGTGTCGCGCACGCCAGGGGTGGTGGGCCCGCCCGGTATCGGGTACATACGATCCGGTAGCACCGATCAGTAACGCACGGTCCCCCTTGATCCCTATTCGCGGCGAGGTGAGCCTCATGTCCGCCCCAACCGCCAACAAACCCACCGTCACGGAGCGAGAGGCACGCCAGGTCGCCGAGGCGGCCCGGGAGCAGGACTGGCGCAAGCCGAGCTTCGCCAAGGAGCTGTTCCTGGGCCGCCTCCGGCTCGACCTAGTCCACCCTCACCCGCTCCCGGCGGACGAGGACGCCCAGCGTGGCGAGGAGTTTCTCGCCAAACTGCGCGACTTCTGCGAGACGAAGATCGACTCGGCGGTCATCGAACGGGACGCCCGCATCCCGGACGCGGTGATCAACGGGCTCAAGGAGCTCGGCGCCCTCGGCATGAAGATCGACACCAAGTACGGCGGTCTCGGCCTGACGCAGGTCTACTACAACCGCGCCCTCGCCCTGGTCGGCTCCGCGAACCCGGCGGTCGGCGCCCTGCTCTCCGCCCATCAGTCGATCGGCGTACCGCAGCCGCTGAAAATCTTCGGCACCCAGGAGCAGAAGGACGCCTTCCTGCCGCGCTGCGCCCGCACCGACATCTCGGCGTTCCTGCTCACCGAGCCCGACGTCGGCTCCGACCCGGCCCGCCTGGCCACCACCGCCGTCCCCGACGGCGACGACTACGTCCTCGACGGGGTCAAGCTGTGGACCACCAACGGCGTGGTCGCCGACCTCCTCGTCGTCATGGCCCGCGTGCCGAAGTCCGAGGGCCACAAGGGCGGCATCACCGCGTTCGTCGTCGAGGCCTCCTCCGAGGGCGTCACGGTCGAGAACCGCAACGCCTTCATGGGCCTGCGCGGCCTCGAGAACGGCGTCACCCGCTTCCACCGGGTGCGCGTCCCGGCGGCCAACCGTATCGGCCCCGAGGGCGCGGGCCTGAAGATCGCGCTCACGACCCTCAACACCGGCCGCCTCTCCCTCCCGGCGATGTGCGTGGGCGCCGGCAAGTGGTGCCTGAAGATCGCCCGCGAGTGGTCGGCGGTGCGTGAGCAGTGGGGCAAGCCGGTCGCGCTGCACGAGGCGGTCGGCTCGAAGATCAGCTTCATCGCGGCGACGACCTTCGCGCTGGAAGCGGTCGTCGACCTGTCCTCCCAGATGGCCGACGAGGACCGCAACGACATCCGCATCGAGGCCGCCCTCGCCAAGCTGTACGGCTCCGAGATGGGCTGCCGGATGGCCGACGAACTGGTCCAGATCCGCGGCGGCCGCGGCTTCGAGACGGCGGCGTCCCTGGCCGCCCGCGGCGAGCGTGCGGTACCGGCCGAGCAGCTCCTGCGCGACCTGCGCATCAACCGCATCTTCGAGGGCTCCACCGAGATCATGCACCTGCTGATCGCCCGCGAGGCGGTCGACGCCCACCTCTCCGTCGCCGGTGACCTCATCGACCCCGAGAAGTCCCTGTCGGACAAGGCGAAGGCAGGCGTGGGCGCGGGCGTCTTCTACGCGAAGTGGCTGCCGAAACTGGTCGCAGGACCCGGACAACTCCCGACCGCCTTCGGCGCGTTCAGGCACGAGGTCGACCTGTCCCCGCACCTGCGCTACGTCGAGCGGAGCTCCCGCAAGCTCGCCCGGTCCACCTTCTACGCCATGTCCCGCTGGCAGGGCCGCATGGAGACCAAGCAGGGCTTCCTCGGCCGGATCGTCGACATCGGCGCGGAGCTGTTCGCGATGAGCGCGGCCTGCGTGCGCGCCGAACTCCTGCGCAGCCGGGGCGAGAACGGCCGCGAGGCCTACCAACTCGCCGACGCCTTCTGCCACCAGGCCCGCATCCGGGTCGAGGAACTCTTCGCCCGCCTGTGGACCAACACCGACGACCTCGACCGCAAGGTCGTCAAGGGCGTCCTCTCCGGCACCTACGAGTGGCTGGAGCACGGCATCGTCGACCCCTCGGGCGACGGCCCGTGGATCGCAGAAGCCGCCCCGGGCGCCTCCCGACGGGAGAACGTCCACCGCCCGATCCGCTGACCCGCGGCCGTGGGGGCCACCGCAGCCCGGTGACCCCCACGGTCCAACGACCCCCCTGAGAGGGACGCCCTGTCCTCTCATGGCGTCCTTGCCGACACAATGGGGGGATGAGCGACAGTCCAGCCCCACTCGCCGATCCACACCTCGTCTACGACCCCGTCGCGGGAGACGGGCCCAAGGGCGTGGTGATCCTCGGCTCCACCGGGTCGATCGGCACCCAGGCCATCGACCTCGTGCTGCGCAACCCCGACCGGTTCCGGGTCACCGCGCTCTCCGCCAACGGCGGACGCGTCGGGCTCCTCGCGGAGCAGGCGTACCGGCTGCGGGTGCGGACCGTCGCGGTGGCCCGCGAGGACGTCGTACCGGCGCTGCGCGAGGCGCTCGAGGCGCAGTACGGCGCCGGGGAACCGCTGCCCGAGATCCTCGCGGGACCGGACGCGGCCACCGGGGTCGCCGCCTCCGACTGCCACACCGTCCTCAACGGCATCACGGGCTCCATCGGTCTCGCTCCCACCCTCGCCGCCCTCCAGGCGGGCCGCACCCTCGCGCTCGCCAACAAGGAGTCGCTCATCGTCGGCGGCCCGCTGGTCAAGGCGCTCGCCAAGCCCGGACAGATCATCCCGGTCGACTCCGAGCACGCCGCCCTGTTCCAGGCCCTCGCCGCCGGCACCCGCGCCGACGTCCGCAAACTCGTCGTCACCGCCTCCGGCGGGCCCTTCCGCGGCCGTACGAAGCAGGAGCTGGCCCACGTCACCGTCGAGGACGCCCTCGCCCACCCCACCTGGGCCATGGGTCCGGTGATCACGATCAACTCCGCGACCCTCGTGAACAAGGGCCTGGAGGTGATCGAGGCCCACCTGCTGTACGACATTCCCTTCGATCGCATTGAGGTGGTCGTGCACCCGCAGTCGTATGTCCACTCGATGGTTGAGTTCACGGACGGATCGACACTGGCGCAGGCGACGCCTCCCGACATGCGCGGGCCCATCGCCATCGGCCTCGGCTGGCCCGAACGCGTCCCCGACGCGGCACCCGCCTTCGACTGGAGCACCGCCTCGACGTGGGAGTTCTTCCCGCTCGACAACGAGGCGTTCCCCTCGGTCGGCCTCGCCCGGCACGTGGGCGAGCTCGCGGGCACTGCGCCCGCGGTGTTCAATGCCGCCAACGAGGAGTGCGTGGAGGCCTTCCGCCGGGGTGCCCTGCCCTTCAACGGGATCATGGATACCGTCACCCGGGTGGTTCAGGAGCACGGCACCCCGGTCACGGGAACTTCACTGACCGTGTCGGACGTCCTCGAAGCAGAGAGCTGGGCCCGCGCCCGGACACAGGAACTGACCGCACAGACGGCGACCGTGGAGGCCCGTTGATGACGTCCCTGATGATGATCCTCGGCATAGTCGTCTTCGTGGTCGGCCTGCTGTTCTCGATCGCGTGGCACGAGCTGGGGCATCTGTCCACGGCGAAGATCTTCGGGATCCGAGTGCCGCAGTACATGGTCGGCTTCGGCCCGACCATCTGGTCGCGCAACAAGGGTGAGACCGAGTACGGCATCAAGGCCGTCCCGCTCGGCGGCTACATCCGCATGATCGGCATGTTCCCGCCCGGCGACGACGGCAGAATCACGGCCCGCTCCACCTCCCCCTGGCGCGGCATGATCGAGGACGCCCGCTCGGCCGCCTTCGAGGAGCTCAGGCCCGGCGACGAGAAGCGCATGTTCTACACGCGCAAGCCGTGGAAGCGCGTCATCGTGATGTTCGCGGGCCCCTTCATGAACCTGGTCCTCGCGGTGGCCCTGTTCCTCGTCGTCCTCATGGGCTTCGGCATCTCGCAGCAGACCACCACCGTCAGCTCCGTCTCCAAGTGTGTGATCGCGCAGAACGAGAACCGCGACGACTGCCGCAAGTCCGACCCCGCCGCCCCGGCCGCGGCCGCCGGCCTCAAGGCGGGCGACAAGATCGTCTCCTTCGACGGCGTGAAGACGGACGACTGGAACAAGCTCTCCGACCTCATCCGCGCAGCCCCCGGCAAGGAGGTGCCGATCGTCGTCGACCGCAAGGGGGAGCAGGTCACCCTCACCGCGAAGATCGCCAGCAACCAGGTCGCCAAGAAGGACGCCGGCGGTCAGATCGTCCAGGGCGAGTACGTCAACGCCGGCTTCCTCGGCTTCAGCGCCGCCACCGGCATCGTCCGCCAGGACTTCGACGAGTCCCTGACCTGGATGGGCGACCGCATCGGCGAGGCCGTCGACTCCATCGCGAGCCTGCCCGCCAAGATCCCGGCCCTGTGGAACGCCGCCTTCGACGGCGCCCCCCGCGAGGCGGACTCCCCGATGGGCGTGGTCGGCGCGGCCCGCGTCGGCGGCGAGATCTTCACCCTGGACATCCCACCCACCCAGCAGCTGGCCATGGCCCTCATGCTGGTCGCCGGCTTCAACCTCTCCCTGTTCCTGTTCAACATGCTCCCGCTGCTCCCGCTCGACGGCGGGCACATCGCGGGCGCCCTGTGGGAGTCGTTGCGCCGCAATCTCGCGAGGGTGCTGCGCCGCCCGGACCCCGGTCCGTTCGACGTGGCGAAGCTGATGCCGGTGGCCTACGTGGTGGCCGGGATCTTCATCTGCTTCACCATCCTGGTGCTGATCGCCGACGTCGTTAACCCGGTGAGAATCTCGTAGTCGCACGGCGTTCGCGGCGGCCGGGGACCTTCGGGTTCCCGGCCGCCCCCATCGAGTGGCTTCGCGGGTGGGATGTGCCCGGCGCACCGCCCGTGCCGTAATCTCGAAGCCTGGAGCCCGCCGCTGACGGGACCTGGACCTTGATCCACGACTTGGGGTTGCACAGCAGATGACTGCGATTTCTCTCGGCATGCCGTCCGTTCCGACCAAGCTCGCCGAGCGCCGCAAGAGCCGGCGGATCCAGGTCGGATCCGTGGCGGTCGGCGGAGACGCCCCGGTGTCCGTGCAGTCGATGACCACGACCCGTACGTCCGATGTCGGCGCCACCCTTCAGCAGATCGCGGAACTGACCGCGTCCGGCTGCCAGATCGTCCGCGTGGCCTGCCCCACCCAGGACGACGCCGACGCCCTCGCGACCATCGCCCGCAAGTCCCAGATCCCGGTCATCGCCGACATCCACTTCCAGCCGAAGTACGTGTTCGCCGCGATCGAGGCCGGCTGCGCCGCGGTCCGTGTGAACCCGGGCAACATCAAGCAGTTCGACGACAAGGTCAAGGAGATCGCCAAGGCGGCCAACGAGCACGGCACCCCGATCCGCATCGGCGTCAACGCCGGTTCGCTCGACCGCCGCCTGCTCCAGAAGTACGGCAAGGCGACCCCCGAGGCCCTCGTCGAGTCCGCCCTCTGGGAGGCCTCCCTCTTCGAGGAGCACGGCTTCCGCGACATCAAGATCTCCGTCAAGCACAACGACCCGGTCGTGATGATCGAGGCGTACCGGCAGCTGGCGGCCCAGTCCGACTACCCGCTGCACCTCGGTGTGACGGAGGCGGGCCCGGCGTTCCAGGGCACGATCAAGTCGGCGGTGGCCTTCGGAGCCCTCCTGAGCCAGGGCATCGGCGACACGATCCGCGTGTCCCTCTCGGCGCCCCCGGTCGAGGAGGTCAAGGTCGGCAACCAGATCCTGGAGTCGCTCAACCTCAAGCAGCGCGGCCTGGAGATCGTCTCCTGCCCGTCCTGCGGCCGCGCCCAGGTCGACGTCTACAAGCTGGCCGAGGAGGTCACCGCCGGCCTCACCGGCATGGAGGTCCCCCTGCGCGTCGCCGTCATGGGCTGCGTCGTCAACGGCCCCGGCGAGGCCCGCGAGGCCGACCTCGGCGTCGCCTCCGGCAACGGCAAGGGCCAGATCTTCGTCAAGGGCGAGGTCATCAAGACCGTCCCCGAGTCCAAGATCGTCGAGACCCTCATCGAGGAGGCCATGAAGCTGGCCGAACAGATGGAGGCGGACGGCACCATCTCGGGCGAGCCGTCGGTGTCGGTCGCGGGCTGACGGGCTTTCCAGGGATTGCCTTTTCCGGCGCCGGTCCAGGCCGTCTCAGCCCGTCCGGCGCTTGAGGACGAGACCGTTCAGGCCGAAGCGGGGGTCTGGGGGCGGCAGCCCCCGAGGACGGGACGGCAGCCCACGGCCACCGACAAGCGCGGGGCAACCGACACAGGGCGGCGCTGCCCAGCTTCCGCAGGTACAGTGCGGAGATCAGCAGACCCCAAGGTGTGAGGCCCCGCACGTGTTGACCCAGACGACTTCCCGGGTCCTCGAACCGAGCGACCTGGACGCCGCGCTCGCCGTCCTCGACCGCGAGCCGGTCGTGAACGCCTTCGTGACGTCCCGCGTCCAGGTGGCGGGCCTCGACCCCTGGCGGCTCGGCGGCGAGATGTGGGGTTGGTACGAGGACGGCATGCTGACGTCCCTCTGCTACGCCGGCGCCAACCTCGTCCCGATCTGCGCCACCCCGCGCGCCATCCGCGCCTTCGCCGACCGCGCCCGCCGGGCCGGCCGTCGCTGCTCCTCCATCGTCGGCCCCGCCGAAGCCACCGCCCAGCTGTGGCGCCTCCTCGAACCGCACTGGGGCCCGGCCCGCGAGACCCGCGGCCACCAGCCCCTCATGGTCACCGACCGCATGCCCACCCACATCGCCCCGGATCCGTACGTCCGCCGCATCCGCAAGGACGAGATGGAGACGATCATGCCGGCGTGCGTGGCCATGTTCACCGAGGAGGTCGGCATCTCCCCGCTGGCCGGCGACGGCGGCCTCCTCTACCAGGCCCGCGTGGCCGAACTCGTCGGATCCGGCCGCTCGTTCGCCCGCCTCGACGAACACGGCAAGGTCGTCTTCAAGGCGGAGATCGGCGCCGCCACGGCCCAGGCCTGCCAGATCCAGGGCGTCTGGATCGCCCCCGAACACCGCGGCAAGGGCCTCGCGGCCCCCGGAATGGCAGCGGTCCTGCGGTACGCCCTGGGGGACGTGGCCCCGGTGGTGAGCCTGTACGTGAACGACTTCAACACGTCGGCACGAAGGACGTACAGGCGAGTGGGCTTCCAGGAGGTCGGCGCCTTCATGAGTGTCCTGTTCTGAAGCACCCAGCGGCGCGGGGCTGTTGTCGATGTGCGGCTCCGCCGCGTGGGCGCGATCAACCACATACAGCCCGCACTCCGACGACAACCCGAACCCCCCTGTAGGCTCCCGGACATGGACCTCGCCATCGGCCCCTTGGACCTGACCGCCCACGTCGACGAGGCCCTGGCTGTCCAAGCGGTAGCGTTCGGCCTCGGTCCGGAAGAAGTCGCCGTACGCCGCCAGATCGTCCTCCGCCACATGACCTACCCCGGCGCCCGCGCCCTCGGCGCCACCGCCGGAGGCCGCCTCGTCGGTTTCGTCTACGGCATGCCCAACGACCGCACCCACTGGTGGTCCACTGTCGTGGAGCCCTACCTCCGCGCCCAGGGCCACGACGACTGGCTCGACAACTCCTTCGTCATCACCGAGCTGCACGTCCACCCGGCCTACCAGAACAAGGGCACCGGCCGCTCCCTGATCACCAGGATCACCGACGACGCCACCGAACCCCGCTCGATCCTCTCCGCGATCGACATGGAGAGCCCGGCCCGCGGCCTCTACCGCTCCCTGGGCTACGTGGACCTCGCCCGCCAGGTCCTCTTCCCCAGCGCCCCGAAGCCGTACGCGGTGATGGGCGCCCCGCTGCCCCTGCGCCGCCGATAACGGATTTCCACCGGAACCGGCCCCCCGGCTAACCTCCAAGCCATCACCCTTACGCAGCAGGAGTACGTGAACCATGGCGAACGCACCGGTCCAGCGCATGTCCCAGTTGATGGCGAAGACGCTGCGCGACGACCCGGCCGACGCCGAGGTCCTCAGCCACAAGCTGCTCGTCCGCGCCGGGTACGTGCGCCGCACCGCGGCCGGCGTGTGGACGTGGCTGCCGCTCGGCAAGAAGGTCCTCGCCAACGTCGAGCGGATCGTCCGCGAGGAGATGGACGCGATCGGCGCCCAGGAGGTGCTGCTCCCCGCGCTGCTGCCGCGTGAGCCGTACGAGGCGACCGGCCGCTGGGACGAGTACGGCCCGGAGCTGTTCCGCCTCCAGGACCGCAGGGGCGGCGACTACCTCCTCGGCCCGACCCACGAGGAGATCTTCACGCTGATCGTGAAGGACCAGGCGTCCTCCTACAAGGACCTGCCGGTCATCCTGTACCAGATCCAGACGAAGTTCCGCGACGAGGCCCGCCCCCGCGCCGGCATCCTGCGCGGCCGCGAGTTCCTGATGAAGGACTCGTACTCCTTCGACCTGGAGGACGAGGGCCTCGCCCAGTCGTACGCCCTGCACCGCCAGGCCTACCAGAAGGTCTTCGAGCGCCTGGGCCTCGACTACCGCATCTGTGCGGCGACCGCGGGCGCGATGGGCGGCTCCAAGTCGGAGGAGTTCCTCGCCCCGGCCGGAGCCGGCGAGGACACCTTCGCGGACTGCCCGAACTGCGACTTCGCGGCGAACACCGAGGCGATCACGTACGAGCTGAAGCCGGTGGACGCGGCCGACGTGCCCGCCGCCGAGGAGATCCCGACCCCGGACACCCCGACGATCGAGACCCTCGCCGCCTCCCTCGGTGTCCCGGCCTCCGCCACCCTGAAGAACCTTCTCGTCAAGGTGGACGGCGAGATCATCGCCGTCGGCGTGCCCGGCGACCGCGAGGTCGACATGGGCAAGGTCGAGGCCCACTTCGCGCCCGCCGCCGTCGAGCTGGTCACCGCCGAGGACTTCGTGGGCCGCCCGGACCTGGTCCGCGGCTACGTCGGCCCGCAGGGCCTGGGCGAGAAGGTCACGTACATCGCCGACCCGCGCGTGGCCCCCGGCACCGCCTGGATCACCGGCGCCAACAAGGAGCACACGCACGCGAAGAACGTCGTCGCGGGCCGTGACTTCGAGGTGGACGCGTACGTCGACGTCGTGGTGGTCCAGGAGGGCGACCCCTGCCCGAAGTGCGGCACCGGGCTCAAGCTCGACCGCGCCATCGAGATCGGCCACATCTTCCAGCTGGGCCGCAAGTACACCGACGCCCTCAAGCTCGACGTCCTCGGCCAGAACGGCAAGCCGGTCCGCGTGACCATGGGCTCCTACGGCATCGGTGTCTCCCGCGCGGTCGCGGCCCTCGCCGAGCAGAGCGCCGACGACAAGGGCCTGTGCTGGCCCGCGGAGGTCGCCCCGGCCGACGTGCACGTCGTCGCCGCGGGCAAGGCCCTCCAGATCGAGCTGGCGCTCGAGGTCTCCGAGAAGCTGCGGTCGGCCGGTCTGCGCGTCCTGGTCGACGACCGGGCCGGTGTCTCCCCGGGCGTGAAGTTCACGGACTCCGAGCTGATCGGCGTACCGCAGATCCTGGTGGCGGGCCGCCGCTCGGCCGAGGGCGTCCTGGAGCTGAAGGACCGCAGGACGGGCGAGCGCGAGGAGCTCACCGTGGACGAGGCGATCGCACGCCTCACCGCCTGAGGCACCGCATGCCGCACCGCCTGTTTTAAAGGCACCTCTCAGAGACTTCTGTGGAGGCGTATGGGCGCCTCACAGACTTCTCTCAGGCCGTTCCCCGACCGTAGGGCGTGACAGAGCGTCACTACGGAGGGGGAACGGTCATGAGCCCGAGGGAACAGGGTGCCGCGGCAGCGGTCCGCAGAGGAGCACAGCGCACGGCGGCCGTCGCGGCGGCGATCACGCTCGCGGCGGCGGCCGGGGTGTTCGCCCTGGTCGGCACGATGCAGGCGGACGCCGGGACGACGGCGAGCAGCGGGACGAGTTCCAGCACGAGCAGCAGCGGCAACAGCGGTGGCACGCAGTCCTCGTCGGACACCTCGTCGTCCGACAGCTCCGGCAGCTCCTCCTCGGACGACTCGACCGGCTCGGACACCTCCAGCGGCCTCACCTCCTCCTCAGGCGGCTCCGCCGACTCCACCTCGGGGGCGTCGTGACGAGGACGACGACCGCCGCCACCGACTGGCGGGCCCTGGGTACCGGCGTCCGCCTCGTCGTCACCGACCCGGCCCTGCTGGACACCTGCAACCTGCTCCTCGCCCGGCACCTCGCCGAGGTCGACGCGGCGTGCAGCCGCTTCCGCACCGACTCCGAACTGGCCGCCCTCGACGGCTCGGCCGGTCGCCCGGTCCGGGTCAGCCCGCTGCTCGCCGAGGCCCTCGCCGTCGCGCTGCGCGCGGCCGACGAGACCGACGGGGCCGTGGACCCGACGGTCGGCTCGGCGATGGACGCGATCGGCTACGACCGCGACTTCATCCTGGTCCGCGAGGACGACCGCCCCGTGCGACTGGCGGTGCGGCGCGCCCCCGGCCGGCGCCAGGTGCGGCTGGACGGCGCGACAGGCACGGTCACCGTCCCCGACGGCATCCGCCTCGACCTGGGCGCCACGGCCAAGGCGTGGGCCGCCGACCGTGCCGCGCGCATGCTGGCCGAGGCGGCCGGCTGCGGGGTTCTCGTGAGCCTGGGCGGGGACACCTCCGTCGCCGGGGAGTCCCCGGCGGGCGGCTGGCAGATCCGGGTCCAGGACGTCACCGGCCCCGTGGACGAGACGCCCGCGCGGGGCCCGTACGCCACGGTCGGCCTGCGCGGCGGCGGTCTGGCCACGTCCGGCACGACGGCCCGCCGCTGGCGGCGCGGCGGCCACGACCTGCACCACATCGTCGATCCAGGCACCGGGCTGCCCGTCCGCTCCCCATGGCGCACGGTGTCCGTCGCCGCAGCCACCTGCGCCGACGCCAACGCGGCGAGCACGGCCGCCCTGGTCAAGGGCGCGGGAGCGGAGCGCTGGCTGACCCGGCGCGGCCTGCCGGCCCGGCTGGTGGCCCAGGACGGGACGGTGGTCACCACCCCGGGCTGGCCCACCTCGGTCGCCCTCCCGGTGGCTCACCCCCAGGAGGCCGCCGCATGACCTCCGAGACCCTCTGGTACGCCAACCGGGCCACGGGCGCCGTCTGCCTCGTCCTCTTCACGGTCGTCGTCCTCCTCGGCGTCGCGGTGCGCCTCGGAGGCCGGATCCCCGGCCTGCCCCGCTTCGGCACCATGAGCCTGCACCGCACGCTGTCCCTCGCCGCGACCGCCTTCCTGGCCCTGCACATCACCACCGCGATCGTCGACGGCTACGTCGACATCACGGTCGTCGACGTCCTCGTGCCCTTCGTCTCCGCCTACCAGCCCCTCTGGCTCGGCCTCGGCACGGTCGCCCTCGACCTGATGCTCGCCGTCCTGGTCACCAGCCTCCTGCGGGAACGCCTCGGCCACCGCACCTGGCGGGCCGTTCACCGGCTGGCGTACGCCTCCTGGCCGGTCGCCCTGATCCACGGGCTCGGCATCGGCACGGACACCGGCACCGACTGGACGACCTGGCTGACCGTCGCGTGCGTGACGTCCGTGGTCGCGGCGTTCGCGCTGCGCGCCGCCCACGCCGTCCGCGCCTCCCGCCGCACCCCGGCCGCCCTCCTGCGCACTCACGAAGAGGCCCGCATCCGTACCGCCCAAGGAGCCCGCTGATGACCGCGACCTTCCCGGACCTCTTCATGTCCCCCCGACTCCTCGCCCCCGGGACCGCCCCGGCCGACCTCACCGCACACCGCGAGCGCTACGGCTCCCTGACCTGCGGCGACCCCGCCGGTCTCCTCCACGCGGTCGCCGAGTCGGGTCTCACCGGACGCGGCGGGGCCGCCTTCCCGACGTACCGCAAGCTGGTGTCCGTCGCGGACGCCGGGCAACGGGCCGGCCGCGCCCCCGTCGTCGTCGCGAACGGTGCGGAGGGCGAACCCGCGAGCCGCAAGGACCGGACCCTGCTGCACCGGTCGCCCCACCTCGTCCTGGACGGGCTCCAGGTGGCCGCGGCGGCGGTCGGCGCGGGGGCGGCGTACCTGGCCGTGGAGGACGGGGCGACCTGCCTGGAGTCGGCGCTCGCCCACCGCACGGACCCGCTGCCCGTGCGGGTCGTCCGGCTGCCGAAGTCGTTCCTGTCGGGGCAGGCCTCGGCCCTGGCCCAGTTCCTCTCAGGCGCCGCCGCCCGGCCCGCGCACCAGCGCCCGCCGGTCCGCGAACGCGGGGTGCGCAGGGCCCCGACCCTCGTGCAGAACGTGGAGACCCTGGCCCACCTGGCGCTGATCGCCCGCTACGGCGCCGACTGGTACCGCACGGCCGGGACCCCGGCCCAGCCGGGCAGCGCCCTGTGCACGCTCCACGTGCCGGGACACGAACCCCGGGTCGTCGAGGCCCCGTACGGTCTGCCGCTCGGCCGGCTGCTGCCGCTGGAGGGCATGGCGGCGGTCCTCGTCGGCGGCTACCACGGCACCTGGATCCCGGCCCGCGAGGCGTCCCAACTCACCGTGGACGCAGGATACTTGGGTGCAGGCGTCCTCGCCGCACTGCCCGTCGGCCGGTGCGGCCTCGCCGAGACCGCGCGCGTCCTGCGCTACCTCGCCCTGCAGTCGGCCGGCCAGTGCGGCCCCTGCCTCAACGGCCTCCCGCGTATCGCCGGCGCGTTCCGGACACTGGCCACCCCCGGCCCTCAGGGCACGGTCCGCCCCGACCTCGCGCGCTGGTCCGGCCTCGTCGAGGGCCGCGGCGCCTGCCACCACCCCGACGGCACGGTCCGCCTGGTCCGGAGCGCCCTGACGGCCTTCGCCGCCGAAGCCGACGCACACGCCCGCGGGCTGTGCACCGCGACCGACCACACACCCGTACTGCCCGTCCCCCAGGAGAACTGACATGGACCAGCGAATCGACATCGACTGGACGTCCTGCCAGGGCCACGGCCTGTGCGCGGAACTCCTACCGGAACACATCACGCCGGACGAGTGGGGCTACCCGCTGACCGACGGCACACCGGTGCCGACCCGCACGGTGAAACGGGCCCGCAGAGCGGCAGCCCATTGCCCGGTCCTGGCTCTCAAACTGACGGTGCTGTGAGCGCCCCTTCAGGGGCGCGGGGAACTGCGCGACAAGCCACAACGCACCCGCAGTGACGAGACGGCCCGCACCACCCCCGAACCGCCCTGAAACCACCCCCTAAAGCCACCCGGCGAACTCCAGCAACAGCTCCGCATCCGTCGACCGCCCCACGCGCAGTGCCCGCACACCCGACTCCACAGCCCGAAACAGCGTCCACCCCCGCAACCGCTCCTGATCCACGTCCAGCGACTCCGCCAGCCGCTTGACCCGCCGCCGAGTCGTCGCCGCCCCTGAGGGCGAGGCGATCAAATCCTCCACCCGGTCACGCACCAGCCGCGCCAGGTCGAACGCGCACTCGCCGACCACCGGATCGGGTCCCACGGCCAGCCACGGCATCCGCTCACCCGAGAGCACCTTGCTCTGCCGGAACGTGCCGTGCAGCAGCCGGTGCTCCGGCGGCCCGGCCAGCAGTTCCTCGCGGGCCGCGAGCGCCGCGTCGACCAGCGGTGCCACCTCGGCGTCCGCCGCCGCGCTCGCCCGCATCGCCCCGGCCTGCCGGCCGGTCCGCTCCGCGACCGTCTCGAAGGTGTGCCCGTCCGGCGGCTCCACCCACAGCCGGCGCAACGTCCCCGCCGCCTCCAGCAGCGCCTTCGCCTCCGGCAGGGACCGCACGGACACGTCCGGATGCAGCCGCTCCAGGAGCAGCACACCCGGCGTGGACGGAGGAGGATCCAGCAGTTGTACGGCGCCCAGGCCGTCCCAGTGCGCCAGCGCGGCCCGCTCGCTCTCCGGGCGGGCCCGGGGCGGGGCCAGCTTCAGCACGGCCGGGGCCGCGTCGGCCTGCCGCACCAGCACGACCAGGCTGCTGCGCCCGCCCGGAACCTGCACCCGCTCCACGGTCAACTCGCGTAGAGCGACGGCCTGTTGGAACGCCGCGGGCAGCTTCTCCAACCAGTCGTCACCGTCCGGTGCCGTCTCACCGAGCGCTCGCACCAGACGCCGCGGCGGTTCGAAAGCCATACGCGAGTCGTCCCTTCCTCTCCGGGTCCTCTGCGGGGCCTCTCCGGGTCACACCGGCGGTGCCGCCGACGCCGAGGCCGTACCGGCCCGCTCGGCGAGCCCAGGGAAGGCTACGCTCTCCCCGCGCCAGCGCACCGCCCGCACCGCTGCCTCCCGCAGGGCCGTGGCCGCCTCGCGCCGTCGCGCATCCCCGGTCGCCCGGACCAGGTCCGAGTAGACCCCGGCCACGCGTTCCTCCAGCTCGGCGGCGAGCCGAACCGCCGCCGCCGAGTCCGGCACGGCGAAGGGGAGCGCGTACCCGGCGCTCGCGGCGACCGGCGTGGCGCCCAGGTCGCGCAACGCGCGCACCAGCGCGTCCCGGCGCGCCCGGTGAGCGTCGTACGCCGCCCGTGCCTCCGTGCGCCGCCCCTCCTGGATCCGCCCACCGACGACTCCGTACCCGTACACGGCCGCGTGCTCTGCCGCGAGCGCCGCCTGCAACGCCCGCAGCTCCCCGTCCTTCACCTTGCTCACCTGGCACTCTCCGTCAGCAGATACGCGTGCGCGGCGCCGGCCGCCGCGACCGAGGCCAGCAGGCGGGCCAGCTCGCCCGGTACCGCCAGGAGCGCCGTGGTCCGCCGGTCCGACAGGGCCCGCTCGGCGGCGGCGAGGTCGGCGAGGGCGTCCTTCTCGTTCCCCGGGACGGACGCAGGGGGCGACAGGGAAGGTGACGGCCGGGAGGTTCCGGGCGACGGTGAAGCCGTGGGCGACCCCGCGCCTCGCGCACCCCGGAACGCCTCCCCGTGCCGCACGGCCGCCGCCCGCAGTGGTCGCAGCCGTTCCGCCAGCGCCGGATGGACGGTGATCACGGCGTCGTACCGCTCCACCAGCCCCGCGCTGTCCCGCGCCGCACGCGCGCGTGCCCGCTCGGTCGCCGAAGGACTCCTGCTCGTGCCGCTGCCGGAGTCGCCGGGAGAGGAGCAGCCCACGAGCAGGGCGGCCCCGGCGGCCGAGGCGAACAGGGCTCTTCTGCGCGGCCCCGAGGGGGCGCGCGACGGCGAGGGGAACGGCACGGCAGACGTCCTCGGGGAACTCGTACGAAAGAAAGACCACGACGGGCGGCACGCCCGTGATCACCGTACCCGCGGCACCGCCCGTCGCCACTCACCGGCACCGCCCGCGCACAGGTGGACGGCAACACTCCTCGCGACCGGATACCCTTTGACCTGACACGCGACCCATCCCACAACAGCACACGCGGCCGAGGAGTCACCCGGATGAGCACCACCCAGAGCGAGAGGCTGCGAGAGCTCCTGGAACCGCTCGTCACCTCCCAGGGCCTGGATCTCGAAGAGATCGCCGTGGACTCCGTCGGACGTAAGCGTGTGCTGCGTGTCGTCGTCGACTCCGACACCGGGGCGGACCTGGACCAGATCGCCGATGTGAGCCGCGCGCTCTCGGCGAAGCTCGACGAGACGAACGTGATGGGCGAGGGCGAGTACACCCTCGAGGTCGGCACCCCGGGCGCGGAGCGCGCCCTCACCGAGCACCGGCACTATGTGCGCGCCACGGGCCGGCTGGTCAGGTTCCAGCTGACCGAGGGCGGCGAACTGGTCGCCAGGATCCTCAAGGCCGACGACGACGGCCTCGACCTCGAAGTGCCCGGCGTGAAGGGCCGCAAGGCCACGACCCGCAGAGTCGCCTTCCCGGAGATCGAGAAGGCCCGCGTGCAGGTCGAGTTCAACCGCAAGGACAGCAACGAGAAGGAAGAGGAGGCGTAGCCGTGGACATCGACATGAGTGCCCTGCGGGGCTTGGTACGGGAGAAGGAGATCTCCTTTCCCCTGCTGGTCGAGGCGATCGAGTCGGCCCTCCTCATCGCCTACCACCGCACCGAGGGAAGCCGCCGTCACGCGCGCGTGGAGCTCAACCGGGAGACCGGACATGTGACCGTGTGGGCGAAGGAGGACCCCGAGGACCTCGAAGAGGGCCAGGAGCCCCGCGAGTTCGACGACACCCCGTCCGGCTTCGGCCGTATCGCCGCCACCACGGCCAAGCAGGTGATCCTGCAGCGCCTGCGCGACGCCGAGGACGACGCGACGCTCGGCGAGTACGCCGGCCGCGAGGGCGACATCGTCACCGGTGTGGTGCAGCAGGGCCGCGACCCGAAGAACGTGCTCGTCGACATCGGCAAGCTGGAGGCCATCCTGCCGGTGCAGGAGCAGGTCCCGGGTGAGTCGTACCAGCACGGCATGCGGCTTCGGTCGTACGTCGTTCGGGTGGCGAAGGGCGTGCGCGGGCCGTCCGTGACGCTCTCCCGCACACACCCCAACCTGGTGAAGAAGCTCTTCGCGCTCGAGGTGCCGGAGATCGCCGACGGGTCCGTCGAGATCGCCGCCATCGCGCGTGAGGCCGGTCACCGCACCAAGATCGCCGTCCGTTCCACCCGTTCGGGCCTGAACGCCAAGGGCGCCTGCATCGGCCCCATGGGCGGGCGCGTGCGCAACGTGATGGGCGAGCTGAACGGCGAGAAGATCGACATCGTCGACTGGTCGGACGACCCGGCCGAGATGGTCGCGAACGCCCTGTCACCCGCTCGGGTGTCGAAGGTGGAGGTCGTCGACCTCGCGGCCCGCTCCGCGCGGGTGACGGTGCCGGACTACCAGCTGTCGCTGGCGATCGGCAAGGAAGGGCAGAACGCCCGGCTCGCGGCCCGCCTGACCGGCTGGCGCATCGACATCCGCCCGGACACCGAACAGGCCGACGAGTAGGGCCGGCGAACAGGGCCGGGGAACAGCGCTGGGGAATAGATCCAAGCCGCAGCCCGCTCAGATCACGACAACAACCGTTCGATTCCTGCCCCAAAGGGGTGAGGTCGGTGCGGGGAGGTAGACTTAGCAGTGTCTGGCCGGACGCATGCCCGCGCATGCCCTGAGCGCACCTGTGTGGGGTGCCGGGAGCGAGCGGCCAAAGACGATCTGCTGCGGATCGTGGCGATCAAGGACGCATGCGTCCCCGATCCTCGCGGTACGCTGCCCGGCCGGGGTGCGTACGTACACCCCGCCCTGGTCTGTCTCGACCAGGCGGTACGCCGTCGGGCGTTCACGCGGGCACTGCGCGTCCCGGGAACGCTCGACACAAAGGCGTTGCGCCGACAGATCGAGCAGAGAACAGTTGCCGACCAGGCAACACCGTAAGACTCGCCGTGCGGAACCCCCCGTGCGGCCTGGTACCTCGCGAGTCGAAAGCAGGTCGAGATTGCGATGAGCACTCGATGAGTACGCGATGAGTACGCCCATGAACTAGCGACGGTCCGGACGCAACCCGGACCTCAAAGGAGCGAAGTGGCTAAGGTCCGGGTATACGAACTCGCCAAGGAGTTCGGTGTCGAGAGCAAGGTCGTCATGGCCAAGCTCCAGGAACTCGGTGAATTCGTCCGTTCGGCGTCTTCGACGATCGAAGCGCCCGTAGTACGCAAGCTGACCGACGCCTTCCAGGGCGGTGGCAACGGCAAGTCCGCCGCGAAGCCCGCCCCGCGCAAGGCTGCCCCCAAGCCCGGTGCGCCCTCTCCGGCGCAGGCGGCACGTCCGGCTGCCCCGCGGCCGGCCGCACCCAAGCCCCCGGCTGCCCAGCAGCCTGCGGCTCCGTCGGTCCCGGCGACTCCGTCGACTCCTTCCGCCCCGGCGGCGTCGACCCCGTCGGCCCCGGCGCCGACCTCCCCGTCGGCCTCCGGCCCGCGTCCGGGTCCCAAGCCCGCGCCGCGTCCGGCCCCGGCCGCCCCGGAGTTCACCGCTCCGCCGTCGGCCCCGGCTCCGGCCGGTCCGAAGTCCGGCGGTGCGCGTCCCGGCCCCGGTGCCCCGAAGCCCGCCGGTCGTCCCTCCGGTCCCGGCCAGGGTCAGGGGCAGCGCCCCGGTGGCCAGGGTCAGGGCCAGCGTCCCGGTGGCCAGGGTCAGCGTCCCGGTGCCCGTCCGTCCGGTCCGCGCCCGGGTAACAACCCCTTCACCTCCGGCGGCAACGCCGGCATGGCGCGCCCGCAGGCGCCCCGTCCGCAGGGCGGCCCGCGCCCGGGTGGTCCCGGCGGTGCCCCCGGCGCCGGCGGCGGTCCCCGTCCGCAGGCTCCCGGCGGCCAGGGCGGCGGTCCCCGTCCCCAGGCTCCGGGCGGCGCGCGTCCGACCCCGGGCGGTATGCCTCGTCCGCAGGGCGGTCCCCGTCCCGGCGGTGGCCCCGGCGGCCCGCGTCCGAACCCCGGCATGATGCCGCAGCGTCCCGCTGCCGGCCCGCGTCCCGGCGGCGGTGGCCCTGGTGGCCGCGGTCCCGGTGGCGGCGGTCGTCCCGGTGGCGGTGGCGGCGGTCGTCCGGGCGGCGGCGGCTTCGCCGGTCGTCCCGGTGGCGGTGGCGGCGGCGGCTTCGCAGGTCGTCCCGGCGGTCCCGGTGGCGGTGGCGGCGGTTTCGCCGGTCGTCCCGGTGGTCCCGCCGGTGGCGGCGGTGGCCGTCCCGGCTTCGGTGGTCGTCCGGGTGGTCCCGGTGGCCGTGGTGGCACGCAGGGCGCCTTCGGTCGTCCCGGCGGTCCCGCGCGTCGTGGCCGCAAGTCGAAGCGGCAGAGGCGCCAGGAGTACGAGGCCATGCAGGCCCCGTCGGTCGGCGGCGTGATGCTGCCTCGCGGCAACGGCGAAGCCATTCGCCTGTCGCGCGGTGCGTCCCTCACCGACTTCGCGGAGAAGATCAACGCCAACCCGGCGTCGCTCGTCGCGGTCATGATGAACCTCGGCGAGATGGTCACGGCCACGCAGTCCGTCTCCGACGAGACGCTGCATCTCCTCGCGGGCGAGATGAACTACACGGTTCAGATCGTCAGCCCCGAGGAGGAGGACCGCGAGCTGCTCGAGTCCTTCGACATCGAGTTCGGCGAGGACGAGGGCGACGACGAGGACCTGGTGGTCCGTCCGCCGGTCGTCACCGTCATGGGTCACGTCGACCACGGTAAGACCCGACTGCTCGACGCCATCCGCAAGACGAACGTCATCGCGGGCGAGGCCGGCGGCATCACCCAGCACATCGGTGCCTACCAGGTCTCGACCCAGGTCAACGAAGAGGACCGCGCGATCACCTTCATCGACACCCCGGGTCACGAGGCGTTCACCGCCATGCGTGCCCGTGGTGCCCGGTCGACGGACATCGCGATCCTGGTCGTCGCGGCCAACGACGGCGTCATGCCGCAGACGGTCGAGGCGCTCAACCACGCCAAGGCGGCCGAGGTCCCGATCGTCGTCGCGGTCAACAAGATCGACGTCGAGGGCGCCGACCCGACCAAGGTCCGCGGTCAGCTGACCGAGTACGGGCTGGTGGCCGAGGAGTACGGCGGCGACACGATGTTCGTCGACATCTCCGCCAAGCAGGGTCTGCACATCGACTCCCTGCTGGAGGCCGTGGTCCTCACCGCCGACGCCTCGCTCGACCTGCGGGCCAACCCGAACCAGGACGCGCAGGGCATCTCGATCGAGTCCCGTCTCGACCGCGGCCGTGGTGCCGTGGCGACGGTCCTCGTCCAGCGCGGCACGCTGCGGGTCGGCGACACGATGGTCGTGGGCGACGCCTACGGTCGCGTGCGCGCCATGCTCGACGACAACGGCAACAACGTCGCCGAGGCGGGCCCGTCGACGCCGGTCCAGGTCCTGGGCCTGACCAACGTCCCGGGTGCGGGCGACAACTTCCTCGTCGTCGAGGAGGACCGTACGGCCCGTCAGATCGCGGAGAAGCGCGCGGCGCGCGAGCGCAACGCGGCCTTCGCCAAGCGCACGCGTCGTGTCTCCCTCGAGGACCTGGACAAGGTGCTCAAGGCCGGCGAGGTCCAGCAGCTCAACCTCATCATCAAGGGTGACGCTTCTGGTTCCGTCGAGGCACTCGAGTCGTCCCTGCTCCAGCTGGACGTCGGCGAAGAGGTCGACATCCGCGTCCTGCACCGCGGCGTCGGTGCGGTCACGGAGTCGGACATCGACCTGGCGATGGGCTCGGACGCCATCGTGATCGGCTTCAACGTCCGTGCGGCCGGTCGTGCCGCGCAGATGGCCGAGCGCGAGGGCGTGGACGTCCGCTACTACTCGGTCATCTACCAGGCGATCGAGGAGATCGAGGCGGCCCTCAAGGGCATGCTCAAGCCGGAGTACGAAGAGGTCGAGCTCGGTACGGCGGAGATCCGCGAGGTCTTCAAGTCGTCCAAGCTGGGCAACATCGCGGGTGTTCTCATCCGCTCCGGCGAGGTCAAGCGCAACACCAAGGCGCGCCTCATCCGCGACGGCAAGGTGGTCGCGGAGAGCCTCAACATCGAGGGCCTGCGTCGCTTCAAGGACGACGTCACCGAGATCCGCGAAGGCTACGAGGGTGGTATCAACCTCGGAAACTTCAACGACATCAAGATCGACGACGTCATCGCGACGTACGAGATGCGGGAGAAGCCGCGCGTGTAAGCGCTCGGGCTTCCGCTTCCGAGGCGGTCCGGTCCGGGGCCGGTCGGCGGAGAGTAAACTCCGTCGATCGGCCCCGGCCGTTCGTTGTACGGTTCTGATGTCCCTGCCACGTGGATGGCAGGGCCATCGATCCCGTGCCGGCGGGTGAACCGGTTACATACATGTATGTGGGGACGTTGTCCTTCGACCTGCTCCTCGGCGACGTACGGTCGTTGAAGGAGAAGCGCTCCGTCGTCCGCCCGATCGTCGCCGAGCTCCAGCGCAAGTACGCGGTGAGCGCGGCCGAGGTGGATCACATGGACCTCCATCGCAGGGCCGGCATCGGCCTCGCGATGGTGTCCGGCGACGCGGGGCACCTGACCGACGTACTCGACCGGTGCGAACGGCTGGTCGCCGGACGCCCCGAGGTGGAGTTGCTGTCCGTCAGGCGGCGCTTCCACGGCGAAGACGACTGACGAACCCAAGAACGACCCAGACAGGAAAGAACGGGAGACGGACCAGTGGCCGACAACGCGCGGGCTAAGAGGCTGGCGGACCTCATCCGAGAGGTGGTGGCCCAGAAGCTGCAGCGCGGGATCAAGGACCCGCGGCTCGGCTCTCACGTCACCATCACGGACACCCGGGTCACGGGTGATCTGCGGGAGGCGACCGTCTTCTACACCGTGTACGGGGACGAGGAGGAGCGCACGGCCGCGGCCGCCGGACTGGAGAGCGCCAAGGGCGTGCTCCGCTCGGCGGTCGGTGCGGCGGCGGGCGTGAAGTTCACGCCGACGCTGACCTTCGTGGCCGACGCGCTGCCCGACACCGCCCGGACCATCGAGGACCTCCTCGACAAGGCGCGCCAGTCCGACGAGAAGGTGCGCGAGGTCTCGGCCGGCGCCGCCTACGCCGGTGAGGCGGACCCGTACAAGAAGCCGGGTGAAGACGAGGACGACACCGCCGAATGACCCAGAAGCCCACCCCGCCCGACGGCCTTGTCATCGTCGACAAGCCGTCGGGCTTCACTTCGCACGACGTCGTCGCCAAGATGCGGGGCATCGCCGGAACCCGCCGGGTCGGCCACGCCGGCACCCTCGACCCGATGGCCACGGGCGTCCTCGTCCTCGGCATCGAGAAGGCGACGAAGCTTCTCGGGCACCTCGCCCTCACCGAGAAGGAATACCTGGGGACCGTCCGCCTCGGACAGACCACCCTCACCGACGACGCCGAGGGCGAGATCACGGAGTCTGTGGACGCCTCGCAGGTCACCCGCGAGGCCATCGACGCCGGCATCGCCAAGCTGAGCGGCGACATCATGCAGGTGCCGTCCAAGGTCAGCGCCATCAAGATCAACGGCGTCCGCTCCTACAAGCGGGCCCGTGACGGCGAGGAGTTCGACATCCCCGCCCGGCCCGTCACCGTCTCGTCCTTCACGGTGTACGACGTCCGGGACGCCGTCGCCGAGGACGGCACGCCCGTCCTCGACCTGGTCGTGTCGGTGACCTGTTCCTCCGGTACGTACATCCGCGCCCTCGCCCGCGACCTGGGCGCCGACCTCGGCGTCGGCGGGCACCTCACCGCCCTGCGCCGCACCCGCGTCGGTCCCTACAAGCTGGACTCCGCGAAGACGCTGGACCAGCTCCAGAAGGAGCTGACGATCATGCCGATCGCCGAGGCGGCCGCGGCCGCGTTCCCGCGGTGGGACGTGGACGCCAAGCGCTCCCGGCTGCTCCTCAACGGCGTACGGCTGGAGATGCCCGGCGAGTACGCGGGCGGCGGTCCCGTGGCCGTCTTCGACCCCGAGGGACGGCTCCTCGCGCTCGTCGAGGAACACAAGGGCAAGGCGAAGAGCCTGGCCGTCTTCGGCTGACGACAGGCACCGTGAAGCTTGGTCCTACGGGCTCGGTCCTACGGGCTCGGTCCCATGGGCTCGGTCCCATGGGCCGGGTCCTATGGGCTGGGTCCGCCCGTGGAGCGGCGATCACGGGGTCGTCCACTGTCGCCGCTCCACGGTCCCCCCTCGGTTCCCCCACCCCTAGGGTTATCCAGTAGCCGCCGTCCATTCACCCGTCCGGGCAGGCGCTCGGAGTGAACCGAGGGAGTGCACGGGGGCGCGTTCGACGCACGATCTGTCCCACCGATCATCCCGCGCCTACGGTCGAACACAGGGCACACGCGTACGGCGGGGAGGCACGACCATGACGGAACGGGCCGCGCGGGACCGGTTCCGGCGGGTGGAGGACGAAGAGGGCGGCCGGGATGCCGCGCGGGGCCGGACCCCTGATGTGGACGAGGCGGAAGGCGGCTGTGGTTCCGCCCGGGAACAGGCGCCGTGGAGCGGGCTCGACGCCGCCCTCGTTCGCATCCACGACCTGGCCGGTCGCCCACGAGGCCTGGGCTTCGTCGCCGACCACCACGGCACGATGATCACCGCGCACGAGACCGTCGACGGCCTGCCCCGCCTCCTCCTGCACGCCACCGAGGACCGGCACTGCCTCGTGACCGCCGCCGACGTCACGCCGCTGCCCGCCCTGGGACTGGCCCTCGTTCGCACCGAGGGGCTCGGCGTGGCCCCGCTCCCCGTCACCGCGCGGGACCGCGTCGAGACCGGCACATACGTCCGCCTCGCCGCCGGCTGCTGGCGCGAGGCGCGGGTCCTGGGGGCGACCTCCGTGACGTACACGGCCACGGACCGCTTCCATCTCGTCGACGAGGCCCTCGAGTTGGCGATCGGCACGGCAGGCCGGGACGCGTTGCGGCTGGGCGGCGGGGCGGCCGGGGGGCCGGTCCTCGACGCCGGGACGGGCGCCGTGCTGGGCGTCCTGGGAACCGCGCTGCAGTCCGACGCGCGGGACTGCGGGTTCGCCGTACCGCTGCGCCCCGCCGGGCCCGGCCCCCTCACCGACCTGCTCGCCCGCAACACGGCGACGGTCCCCGCCTACGGCGCCGACCTCAACCTCGCCGGGGCCCTGGAACTCACGGCGACCTCGGTGGCGCAGGACGGCCCGCGGACCGGCACGGAGGGCACCGTCGCGGTGGCCGAGCCGGTCGAACGGACCGACCTCGCCCGCGAGTTCACCGCCTTCACCCAGAGCCCGTACGCCGTCCTCGGCCTCGTCGGCCCACCCGGCAGCGGCCGTACGACGGAACTCGCGAACCTCGCCGCCCGCCGCCACCGGGGCCCCGAACCCGCCCCCACCCTCTGGCTGCGCGGAGCCGACCTGAGGGACGACGACGAGTCCCTGGCGGACGCGGCACGCCGCGCGCTGCACCGGGCGGCGCGCATCGTGGCCTCGTCTCCGACCTCCCCGGTCGGTCCGCCCCCCGATCTCGGCGACATCACCCCCGAGCAGCTCGCCCGCCCGGCCCGCACCACCGACCGCCCCCTGCTCCTCCTCCTCGACGGCCCGGAGGAGATGCCGCCCCTGCTGGCCCACCGCACGGCCGCGTGGACCCGCGCGACAGCGAGGTGGCTGCAGGAGACGGGCGCCCGGCTGGTGGTGGCGTGCAGGGAGGAGTACTGGGAGGGGGTGGGGCCGGAGTTCCCGGCGGAGGCGCTGTATCGGGGGGCCTCTGTGGCGCAGGGTGGCACTTCAGCCCGTCCGGCGTTCGAGGGCGAGGCCGTTGAGGCCGATGGGGGGTCCGGGGGCGCGGCCCCCGGGGACGGGAGGGGTAGGGGCGGCGGGGGCGACAAACCCCCTCGGCGGCTCCCGCCCTGCGTCCGCCTGGGCGACCTGACGGAGGACGAAGCCGCTCGGGCACGCGCCCGCTACCGCATCCCGGAGGGAAGCCTCGGCGACACCGACGCCCGCCACCCCCTCACCCTCCGCCTCCTCGCCGAGATCCGCGCCGCCCTCCCCGACGCCCCCTTCACCCCCCTCGACCGAGACGAGGTCTTCGCGGCCTACCTGGACCTGATGTGCCTGCGCATCGCCGTACGGCTGGCCGCGGACAGCGGCCTGCGCGGCACCGCCGTCCGCCGGCTCGCGGCGAGGGTCTCCGGCCAGATCCACGAAGCCGCCCGGCGCAGCCTGGGCCCCGGACAGGGCGAGCTGGACCGCAGGTCGTTCGAGGCGGTGTTCCCCTGGGGACCCGCCCCGGCCCGCCTCGGCGGCGGCACCGGCTGGGCGTCCGCCGTCCTCACCGAGGGCCTCCTCGTTCCCGCGGGCGGCGGCTACCGCTTCGCCCACGAGGAACTCGCCGACTGGATCCAGGGCACGCACCTGGACCTGGACGAGGCCCTCCACGCCCTGATCCACCGCCGCCGCACCCAGCCCGGCGAACCCGGCGTCGAACGCCCCCTCCCCGTCCCGCACCACCGCATCGGCCCCGTCGTCCAGTCCCTGCTCCTCCTCGCCCGTCAGCACGGCGACCGCCAACTCGCCTCCCACCTGGCGGACCTGGTGCACGCCCTGGACGCCGACCCGCACTCCTGGTGGGCCGCCCGCCTGCTCTCCCAGACCCTCCTGCGGATGCCCGACGCGACGCCGTACACCGCCGTCCTGCGCCTGCTCGCCGACCGTGTCGTGGCGTGGCGGCAACGCGCACAGCCCGTGCCCGAGGAGTTCGGTCCCGCCTTCTGGAGCGACCTGCGCCTCCCGCAGGACCGCCGCTTCGACCTGCTGCGCCGACTCGTCCTCGCCGACCCCGCCCCGCACGACACCGACACCCCCCGCTACCTCGACGCGGCCGCCCGGTTCCTCGCCGCCGACGCCACCGCCGTACAGCCGTACGTGACCCGCTGGTTCGACGACGAGCGTCCACTGCCCGCGACCCCGCACGCCACCGTGGCCACGGCCGCGCAGGCCCTGCTGCACACCCACCGGCACCGGGCGCTCGACGACCTCACGGAAGTCCTCGTCGACCGCGCCCACCGGCGCGCCGACGAACTGCTCGCCGTCCTCGCCGAGGAGGAGCCGTCCGCGATCTGCCGGGCCGTCGACCGCTGGGTGCGCGACGAGCGGGCGGACCGGCGGGTGGCGGCGGTGGAGTACGGGCTGCGCGCCGCCGCCCACGTACGCACGGAGACCGACCGCGAACTGCTGCGCCACGCCGCCCTCTCCCTGGTCGCCCGCCCCGCCGACTGCACCCTGCACGGCGGTGCGCTGGCCCTCCTCGTACGAGACCCGCACACCAGGGACGGCCACCTCCCGCAGGCGCTGGAGCGCTTCGCCGCAGGGGATCCGCAGTTCCCGCCGAGCGCGCTGGTCGCCGCGCTGCACACTCATCCCGAGCCGGTCCTGAACGCCTTCCGGGCCCGGCTGCGCCGAGGACCCGACACCGGCGAGAGCCTGCGCACGCTCGCCGACGCCGTCACACCCGCCCTCGCCCGACTGGTCGCCCTGCTCGTGCGCGAGGCGGTGGAGGAGCGGCCGGAGGCGGCCGACCACGTGGCCGCGTACGTCGACCGCCGTCTGGACCTGGACCACGGACCGGCCGCGCGTGCCGTCCTCCACCCGCTGGTCACCGGGCTGCTGGACGGCGGCGGCCCGGAGCGGCTGCGCGCCGCGCTGGCCCCGGTGCTCGCCGCTCCCGGCACCCCCGGCTCGCGCCCCCTGCGCCACGAACTGCGCGAGTTCCTCCTCGCCCAGGAGCACGCCCCGGCCGTCCTGGACGCCCTGCTGGACTCCGCCGTCCAGCACTGCGGCGAGGACCTGCGCGACCTCGTGCACCGCGTAGGCCTGCGCCTCGTCCGCACCCCCGACGGCGCGACCCGCTTCGACCGCGCCCTCGTCGACCTGAGCCGCGCCGTCCCCGGCTTCGCCGCACTGATGGCCGGCTGGCTGACCGGCGCCCCCGAGGACTGGGCCGTGGTGGTCGGCCCCAGCACCCGCCGGACGATCGAGAACCTGGCGGGGGTGCGCGTCCCGGCGTAGGGCCCCGTGGGAGGCGGGGTGCTCACGTGCGCCCCGTCACAGCCCACATGCCGATGCAGGCCGACAGCACGCGGCATGGCACCCTTAGACCTGCGTAACAGGTCAACGGTAACTACGGACAAGCGTTCGAGGAGCGGTCACAGTGCAGCGCTGGCGTGGCTTGGAGGAGATCCCCCAGGACTGGGGACGCAGCGTCGTCACCATCGGCTCCTACGACGGGGTGCACCGCGGACACCAGCTGATCATCCGGCACGCCGTGGAGCGAGCCCGTGAGCAGGGCGTTCCCTCCGTCGTCGTCACCTTCGACCCGCACCCCAGCGAGGTCGTCCGGCCCGGCAGCCACCCGCCGCTGCTGGCCCCGCACCACCGCCGCGCCGAACTGATGGCGGACCTCGGCGTGGACGCGGTCCTGATCCTCCCCTTCACGACCGAGTTCTCGAAGCTGTCGCCGGCCGACTTCGTCGTGAAGGTCCTCGTCGACAAGCTGCACGCCAAGGCGGTCGTCGAGGGCCCCAACTTCCGCTTCGGCCACAAGGCCGCGGGCAACGTGGAGTTCCTCACCGAGCTGGGCAAGGTCTACGACTACGAGGTCGAGGTCGTCGATCTGTACGTCACCGGTGAGGCGGGCGGCGGCGAGCCGTTCTCCTCGACCCTGACCCGGCGCCTGGTCGCCGAGGGCGACGTCACCGGCGCCGCGGAGATCCTCGGCCGGCCGCACCGGGTGGAGGGCGTGGTCGTACGCGGGGCTCAGCGGGGGCGGGAGATGGGCTTCCCGACCGCCAACGTCGAGACGCTGCCCCACACCGCCATCCCCGCCGACGGCGTCTACGCCGGCTGGCTGCACGCGGGGGGCGAGGCGATGCCGGCCGCGATCTCCGTCGGCACGAACCCCCAGTTCGACGGCACGGAGCGCACGGTGGAGGCGTACGCCATCGACCGGGTCGGCCTCGACCTGTACGGGCTGCACGTCGCCGTCGACTTCCTGGCGTTCGTGCGCGGCCAGGCACGGTTCGAGACGCTGGAGGCTCTGCTGGAGCAGATCGCGGAGGACGTGAAGCGGTGCAGGGAGCTGGTGGCCGCGGCGGAATAGCCGCAGGCGACTTGAGAACGTACGACGGCGAAGGGCGGCCGGTGCCTTGGAGGCACCGGCCGCCCTTCGTTGTGCCGTGATTCGCCCTGAGGTTACTGCTGAGGGGGCGGGGGAGGGGTCTGGCCGTCGGGGTGCGGGGGCTGGGGGGTTTGCGGGGGCTGGGGTGCCTGGGGGTAGCCCGCGGCGTGGCCGGGCTGGCCCTGCTGCGGCGGGTAGGGCTGACCGGCTGGAGGATACGGCTGGCCCGGGTGGGCGGGGGCCTGTCCGGGCTGGCCCTGGCCCGGCTGGGCCTGTCCGGGCTGCGGATAGGGCTGGCCCGGGGGGTACGGCTGGCCGGGGTGCGGGGGCTGGGGGTAGGCGCCGGGCTGGCCGGGGTGTGGTGGCTGACCGGGGTGTGGCTGGCCGGGGGCCGGTTGACCCGGGACGTGCTGGCCCGGTGCGGGGTGCCCTGGGACCGGCTGGCCGGGGTGGGGCTGCCCAGGGCCGGGCTGGCCCGGGTACTGGCCGGGGAACGGCTGCTGGCCCGGGTACTGGCCGGGCGCCGGCGGGGCGGCCACCGGGGGCGGGTTGCCGTCGGAGGTCCACAGGCCGTGCGACTGCTGGTGGCGCACGAAGTCCTCCGCGACCATCGCCGCGAGGTTGAAGTACGCCTCCCGCACCTTCGGCCGCATCATGTCGAGGTCGACCTCGGCACCGGCGGAGAGATGCTCGTCGAAGGGCACCACGACAACGCCCCGGCACCGCGTCTCGAAGTGCGACACGATGTCCTCGACCTTGATCATCTTGCCGGTCTCGCGCACACCCGAGATCACGGTGATGGAGCGCGAGACGAGTCCGGCGTACCCGTGCGCGGAGAGCCAGTCCAGCGTCGTACTGGCGCTGCTCGCACCGTCCACGGACGGCGTCGAAATGATGATCAGCTGGTCGGCGAGGTCCAGCACACCGCGCATGGCGCTGTAGAGCAGACCGGTGCCGGAGTCGGTGAGGATGACCGGGTACTGCTTGCCGAGCACCTCGATCGCGCGCCGGTAGTCCTCGTCGTTGAAGGTCGTCGACACGGCCGGGTCGACGTCGTTGGCGATGATCTCCAGACCGGAGGCGGCCTGGGAGGTGAACCGCCGGATGTCCATGTACGAGTGGAGGTACGGGATCGCCTGGACGAGGTCACGGATGGTGGCCCCGGTCTCGCGCCGCACCCGGCGGCCGAGCGTGCCGGCGTCGGGGTTGGCGTCGATGGCGAGGATCTTGTCCTGCCGCTCTATGGCGAGGGTGGAGCCCAGCGCGGTGGTCGTGGTCGTCTTGCCGACGCCGCCCTTGAGGCTGATCACGGCGATGCGGTAGCAGGAGAGCACCGGGGTCCGGATCAGCTCCAACTTCCGCTGACGCTCGGCCTCCTCCTTCTTCCCCCCGATCTTGAACCGGGAGGACGCGGACGCCGGACGCCCGCTCTTCGCCTTCTGCCTCTTGTTGTTGAGCAGCCGGTCGGAGGACAGCTCCACGGCAGCGGTGTAACCGAGCGGCGCGGCACCGGGGTTGGTCGGCTGCCGCTGGTCGTGCTGGATCGGCTGCGGCCATGCGGCCCCGGCGCGGGGGTCGATGGGCTGCTGCGGGTGCGGTGCTCCCTGCGGGTGCTGAGCGGTGTACTGGGGCGGCTGCGGGGCCCCGTGCGGGGCAGCGCCGTCGGGCTGCGGCTGGCCTTGGCCCTGGCCTTGCTGGGCCGGGTGCTGGGGGAAGCCGTAACCGCCCGGCTGGGCGGGGGAGTCGGGGCCGGGCTGCTGCGCGTTCGGCTGCGGGAAGCCGTAGCCGCCGGGGGTGTGGGGTGCGTTCGGCCCGGGGGGCTGGGGGAAGCCATAGCCCCCGGCGTTGGGGCCGGGCTGCGGAGCCGATGGGGCGGGTCCCGGCACCTGCGGAGCCGGAGGCGTGGGCTGCGGCTGCCCCTGCTGCGCGTTCGACTGCGGGAAGCCGTACCCGCCGTACCCGCCGGGTGCGTTGGGCGGCGTGGGTGCGGCGGCAGCGCCGGGGTGCGGGAAGCCGTAGCCACCGGGTGCGTTGGGCGCAGGGGGCTGCGGGGCGCCGGACCCGGCCTGCGCGTCGGGGGCACCGGGGTGCGGGAAGCCGTAACCGGGCTGGTTGGGCTGTGCGTGGGGTGCCGGGGCCTGCGGGAAGCCCTGTCCGGCCTGTGCGTTGGCCGGGGGAGGGAAGCCGTAGCCGGGCTGACCGGGCTGGGCCTGGGGTGCCGGGGGCTGCGGGAAGCCGTGGCCGGGCTGCGGGGCCGCCGCGGACTCCGGGTTCCAGGCGGGCGGCGCGGGCTGCGGAGCCTGTGGGTGGGTGGGCGGCTGCTGGGGCGGCACGGGCGACTGGGCCTGAGGGTGCCCGGGCGTCGCGGGATCCGCGGGCTGCGGCTGTGCGGGCCACTGTGCGGCCGGTGCGGGGGCAGCGGGCTGGTACGACGGCGGCAGCGGCGGCACCCCGCTCTGCGGGACGGGCGGGGGAGCCCAGGCGGTGGGCGGCGCGTCCTGCGGTGCGGCGGGCGCGGCCGGGACGACGTCCTGGCGCGAGCTGTCGTGCGCGGCGTCGTCGGCGGGCTCGGCCGTGGGAGTCGCCCCCTCCGCGGGCCCAGCGGCCGGGGCTACGGCGTCCGA
Source organism: Streptomyces sp. NPDC002888 (assembly GCF_042888465.1). NCBI lineage: Bacteria > Bacillati > Actinomycetota > Actinomycetes > Kitasatosporales > Streptomycetaceae > Streptomyces > Streptomyces sp. NPDC002888. The sequence continues at coordinate 379,028 of NZ_JBIAPU010000005.1, forward strand.
AGCCTCGGTCTCGGCATCGGCGACAGGGGCGTCGGCAGCGCCGTCCGCCTCCTCGGAGTGGGTGACATCGTCGCCCGGGGACACAGCGCCGTCGGCACTCGCGTCCTCGGCACCGGCCTCCGGGGACACGGTGTCCTCGCCCTCGCCCTCAGCCCCGGCCGCCGAAGCCACCGGGCCCTCAGAGCTCTCCGAGTCCTCGCCCTCCGTAGCCGAACCAGCCTCGTCGATCTCCGCCCCCACGACGGAGGCATCCACACTGTCAGCGCCCAGGGAGCCCGACTGCTCCGCGAGCTCACCCGCGCCCGCCCCGCCGGCTGCAGCAGGCGTATCAGCCGTACCGGCGGCAGCGGCAGCCGCAGCCCCAGCCGCGATCTCACCGCCCGTCTCCGAAACCGCCGCCGAGCTCTCGCCGCCCGAGCCCTCCGTGGTGTCAGCCGCAGAAGCACCAGCCCCCTCGGCGTCGGCCTCAGCCGCCCGTTCCGCGATCTCCCGCTTCAGGGCGACGGCGGAGAACCGCATGGTGGCGCCGCTCTCCAGGTCACCGTTGTCGGAACCCGCCTCCTCGGCGGCCGGGGACGATGCCGGAGCACCCGTGTACGACGGCGCGGCTCTCTGCCCCGCAGGGTCGACCGGAGGCACCGGCGGCGGGGCCCACTGGCCCTGATGCTGCCCCTGGGGTGGCTGCTGAGGTTGGGGTTGTGGCTGCTGCGGTTCGAACGTCGGAGCGGCAGGCGGAGCCTGCGGAGGGAACGGAGCCCCGGCGCCGTGCGGCGGCGGCCCGGGAGGCGTGAACGGAGCCCCAGGAGCCCCGGGAGCCGCACCCGAGCCAGAGCCCGAGCCCGGGCCCCCACCCGAGCCGCCGCCCGCACCTGCCCCCGAACCGTCCCCGGCGTTCTGCGTGTACCAGGCAGGCGGCGCGTAGTCGATGGTGAACTCCCCCGTCGCCTCGACGGCGGAGTCCGCGTCGGTCTGGTCATCGCCGGGTGTGGCCCAGCCCCCGCGGATCCCGTCCCGATCGCTGCTCACAGTTCCTCCTGGTGTGGTCGAGCACCCTCATGCCGTGCCGGGGCGACCATTACTTGTCGTCCTTTGTCGTTCGAGGTCGTCCGATCCACCGGCTCTCCCCCTGGGACGCCGACGCCCGGTCCACGGGTTCTGGCACGGCGCCCCCTCCCAGCCTAATCATCACGCGCCCCACCCCGGCAGGCCCGTCCGCTCCTCAGCGCCCGCCCACGACGTCACGCCCCGCTCAGAAGTGCCGTACACGGCCACCCCATTGGCGAACAAACCGGCCGATAGCGGCTACGGCGCCACACAGGAAAATGAACGAAACAACAACACTTGCCCAATTCCAGGCAGAAAGCCGCCGATTCAGTCCATCCTTCGGGGCGTACCCAACAATCCGATCTCGGCGTCCGTGGGTTGGGTCAAAACGTACTGCCGGTCACGGTCCGCGCACCAGAGCGTGAGCCCGTCGGAGAGCGTGGGCAGGGCCTCCACCTCGGCCCGGGGCAACGCCATCGTGCGACCCAGTTCCCCGGCCTCGTCCGGCGAGATCCGCTGCACGCCGACCAGCCGGGCCTGCCGTACGAGCCGCGGCGCCAGGGGACTGAGATACGGCAGCAGCGTCAGCACCGACTGCCACGGCCCGGAGACGACGCGCCCGCGCGGGGGCCGCATACCGCAGTCCCGCACCACCAGCACCGGAGTTCCGGCCGAGGTGCCCTGCGGCGGCACCCGGCCGACGTCGTACACGGCCAGGCCGTTCTGTCCGCCGCCCATGGCGTGCACCATCTGCATCCAGGCCTGCGGCCGCCCCGTCTCCACGGCGACGCGCGCTCCCGTCGCCGCCGCTCTGAGGGCGATGACCTGCGCGGTCCACAGACCGCCGATGAGGACGACGTCGTACGACGTGGGCCGGTTGAGGCCCAGCACCGCGGGGCGTCCCTCCGCGTCCACCCCGATGACGACGCCGTCGTCCCCGATGGGCAGCGAGAGCGAGTCCAGTTGGTCCAGGGACACGGAGTGGCGTCCGTGCCGTGGGCCGAGCAGGCCGAAGCCTCTGCGCAGCAGTTCGCGCGCCCGTCCGTCGCCGGAGGGCTGCGGTTCGCCGGGAGCGGCGGCCGCCCGCGCCGTCCGTGCTGTGCGGGTGGTCGTCGGTGTCACCGGGCACCTCCGAGAGGCAGAGTGGCGAGCATGCCGGGCACCTGTTCCCGGTCGAGACGGGCGAGCCCCGCACCCGCGTGGCGTGCCGCCGCCTGCACCGCGCGCCGGGCCGCGACGAGTTCGTCGTCACTGCGCCCGGTCACCCGCAGATGGCCCCACAGGGACACCTCCTGGCGGTCCCCGCGCGCGAGCGTGAGGCTGAAGGTGGTGGCGAGCGCGGGGACGGCGGTGACCAGGGCGAGGAACTGCGGCAGCGACGGCGCCCGCCGGCCGCCCAGGGCGGGCCAGCGGCGTATCCAGTACGTCGTGTGCCGGCGGTTGTCGCAGCGCCAGCTGCGGCCCAACTCCTCGGTCCGCCGCTCCCGCGTCTCCGTCCGCCCGGCCTCCGCCGTCACCAGCGGGTTGGCGCAGGCCGAGGTGGCGATGGCGGTGGTCAGCTCCTCCTCGTCGAGGACGGTGACGCGGAACCCGGCCCCGGTCAGGCGGCTCGCGAGGTGGTCGGCCGCGCGGACGACACACTTCTGCGCCCCGACGAGACCACCGCCGCGCGCGGCCACGGCCTCCGGACACAGCTCGGGGTCGAGCTTCAGCGCGATCCACGTGATGCGCACCGCCGGTGCGCCCGTCTGCTCCTGAAGCGGCGCGTAGTTGGAGACGGCCACCGACTGCTGGGGCAGGTGGAGCGCGGGCGCGGGCTGTGTGTGCAGCACGACCTGCGCCGACTCCAGGCGGATTCCGTCCACCTCGAGCGCGTCGTGCACCAGCGCGAGCGGCAGCGGCTGCCGGTTGCGCTCGGCCCGCAGCGCGGTCGCGTCGGCCTCCACCTGAAGGACGGCGGTGACGAACGTGCCGTCCCCGACGATGCCGATGGGCCGCCGGTCACGGCTCGCATACGTGTACGTCCGCAGACTCGGGTCGCACTCCACGGCCGGCGCGAACCCCGGCTCCGTACCAGGAGGTATCGGCGAGTTCGCTGCGCGGCGCTGCCGTGCCCGCAACGCCCGTGCCGTACCGAACCACTCCGGGAGGGAGCGGCCGCGGCGGCGTACGAAGGCGACCAGCACCAGGACGACCGCGACGACACCCGCCGCGGCCAGGGCCACCGGGTCGATCACCCATCCGACCAGCAGGGCGGCGGCCGCGATCTCCAGCAGGACCACACGTTGCAACCGGAACACCCCGGTCTGCCCCGAGCGCGTTCTGATGTGGAGCGCGCCCTGCGCCGACGACCCCTGCGCCGGCTCCGGCCGGGGCGCCGAGGAGCCCCGCGTCCGCGACCGGCCACGAGACCGGTCGCGCGTTCCGGAAGCCATCACTCCATCCCCCCGTTTTGCTCACAACTCGCCGTGTTCCAGCACCACACAGGGCCCTCGAAGGTCCAGGCACCCTACCCGCTCCACAAGTCTCCGCGGATACCAGGCATAGTAGGGGGCCGGTCTGACATCGGAGGGCGCGGGATCGCGTCACCGGCGAGCGCGGCCCAGGCGAAAACGGGGAGAGACAGGCACAGATGGCATCTCGGCGGGACCAGCTCAATGCCTACACCTTCGCGAAGCGCCGCATGCTCGCGGCCTTCCTCCAGTCCTCGTCCGACGGTTCGGAGGAGGCGGCACCACGACCGCTGCGGGCGATCCTGCCCAGTGTCATCGTGGGCGTCATCGTCATGGCCGTCTTCGGTGCCTGGGGCATGTTCAAGCCGACCGCGCCCAAGGGCTGGGACACCCCCAACGCCAAGGTGATCGTCGCCGACAAGTCGACCACCCGGTACGTCGTCCTGAAGACCGACGGCGAGGTCCAGCTGCACCCCGTCCTCAACATGGCGTCCGCCAAGCTGCTCCTCAGCTCCAACCAGGGCGAGGTCGTGACGGTCGCCGAGTCCGTCCTCGACAGCGGGAAGATCCCGCACGGCGTCACGATCGGCATCCCGTACGCGCCCGACCGCCTGCCCGTGCCGTCGGAGGCGGGCAAGGCCAAGCGCTGGGTGGTCTGCGAACGCCCGAGCGCGGGCGGCGGCTCCATCCAGAAGGCGGCGCTGGTCCTCGCCTCCCGCGACATGAAGTCCACCGAGGGCAAGGAGCGGTTGCGCGGCGGCCAGCTCCTCTACGTCGTGGACCCCGACGAGAGGCGCTACGTCGTCGACGCGAAGGGGACGGCGTACCGCGTCGACAAGAGCGACGAACTGCTGCTGCGGGCCGTGGTCGGCTCCGGCCGCGAACCCGAGCCGGTGTCGAAGGAGTGGCTGGCGACCCTGCACCAGGGCGACCCGATCAGCTTCCCGGACATCAGCGACCAGCCGGGCACGGCGGCCGACGCCCCCGGCCAGCTCGACGAGTCGACCAACAAGGTCGGCATGGTGCTCAAGGCGTTCGACAACAACAGCGAGCAGTACTACGTGGTGCTGCCCGGCCGGGTCGCCCCCGTCTCCGCCTTCGTCGCCCAACTCCTGCTGTTCAGCGAGGAGCTGGCCCCGCTCGGCCAGGCCGGTCACGCCCGCGAGGTGAGCCCCGGCGCGATCGTCCCGGGCAAGCCCTTCGGCACCGAACACCGCTGGCCGACCGGCGACCCCGCCCCCGTCAACGAAGCGTCCGGCACGAGCGGCAGCCGCAGCACGATCTGCAACGTCCTGCGCGACGTGAACGGCTCGGGCGCCACGACCCTGAGCACCTGGGCGGGCACCGACTTCCCCGCCAAGCTCCCCACCGGCTCCTCCAGCGCCTACGTCACGCCCGGCTCCGGCCAGCTCTACCGCCAGTACCAGGGCAGGGCGACCACGACCGGACCCGTCTTCCTCGTCACCGACACCGGCCTGCGCTACGTGCTCCAGTCCAACGCCGACAGCGCCACCAACGACGCCGGCATCGGTACGACGCAGAAGGACCGCGAGCAGCTCCAGCAGGAGGCCAAACAGGCCCAGACGCGCCTCGGTTACGCCGACGTCGACCCGGCGCCGATCCCCGCCACCTGGTCGGAGTTCCTGCCCACCGGCCCCCGCCTGTCGACGGCGGCGGCACGCCAGCCGCAGGGCTCCTGAGGAGGCGCGCGATGGTGCTGCGTAAAACCCGCGTGGCGGCCGTGACTCTGCGTACGACGGCCCTGCGTACGACGACTCTGCGTACGACGCTCGTGGCGGCCGCGACCCTGCTCACGACAGCCACGGTCCTCGCCCCTCCCGCGGCGGCCGCCGACCCGCCCTATTCGGACCAGTGCTCGTTCCCCAACGGCAAGTACCCCGGCCGCCCCTGGGCCCTCCAACGTGTCCTCCTCGACGAACTGTGGAGCCAGTCCAAGGGCAAGGGCATGCGCGTCGCCGTCATCGACACCGGCGTCGACGTGACGAACCCCCAGCTCACCCGCGCGGTGGACGCGAAGAGCGGCCGCAACTTCCTGCCCAAGGGCCTCAAGGACGAGAACGGCGACCCCATCGAGCGGGGCAAGGAGAACGGCACGACCGACACCGTCGGCCACGGCACCAAGGTCGCCGGCATCATCGCGGCCCGCCCCACCTCCGGCACCGGCTTCGTAGGCCTGGCCCCCGAGGCGACCATCATCCCCATCCAGCAGAACGACGCCGAGGGCCACGGCACCGCCGACACCCTGGCCGACGCGATCAACTACGCCATCCAGGCCAGGGCCGACGTCATCAACATCTCGCAGGACACGTCGAAGGCGGTCAAACCCGCCGCCTCCCTGGAACAGGCCGTCGACTCGGCCCTCGCCCGGAACATCGTCGTCGTGGCCTCCGCGGGCAACGACGGCCTCGGCGGCAACGTCAAGAAGACCTACCCGGCCTCCTACAAAGGCGTCCTCGCGGTCGCGGCCTCCGACCGCAACAACGAGCGCGCCGCCTTCTCCCAGTCCGGCGACTTCGTCGGCGTGGCGGCCCCCGGCGTCGACATGATCTCCACCGTCCCCAAGGGCGGCCACTGCTCCGACAACGGTACGAGCTTCTCGGCCCCGTACGTCGCGGGCGTCGCCGCGCTCATCAAGGCCAAGCACCCGACGTGGACCGCGCGCGAGATCGTCGCCCAGATCGAACAGACCGCGGAACGCACCATCGCCGGACACGACATCCTGGTCGGCTGGGGCGTCGTCGACCCCGTCCGCGCCCTCACGGAGGACGACCACCCCGTGGAGTCCCCCGACCCCCGGTCGGGCCTCTCCAAGCCCGAGGCCCCCACCCCCGCCAAGCTCCAACTCGGCGAAACCCCCGACGAACGCAACGCCCGCTTCGCCACGTACGTCGCCGTGGGCGCCGCGGTCCTCGTAGCGGCCCTGGGCGGAACGGCGGTGGCGCTACGCGACGCGCGTCGCCGTGCCCGGAAGATCGCCGGGGCGGAATAGCAGACGGGGCGGAGACGCCCCTGGACCCTGCCTGCTCCCCGGGGCCGAGACGTCCCTGAGACCCTGCCTGGTCATGCGGCGGTCAAACGCTCACCAGCCCGCGCCCAAACCGCCGTATGGGTTCCGCATGCCGCCGCCCCGCTGCCCGAAATAGCGGGATCCGCCCCACCACCCGCTGGCTACTGTGATGACGCCACATCAGCCACGGCGAAGAGGAGACGGCGGTGAGCACACCGATCCGTTCACGCCTTCTCGACTACTTCGAAGCGGACCCGCCCCGGTCGCAGGAGCAGCCCCTCCCGCAGACACCGGAAGCCCGCCCCTCGCACCTCCTCGACTACGTCGACCAGCCGGCGGAGGCCGCAGGCCCGGAGGGCCCGAAGCCGGGAGTACCTCCGTACCACACCCCGGTGTTCGTCCCCGCCCACCCCCGCTACGTCGACAGCACGGACGATACCGGCACCCCTGCCCGGGTCCCCTTCATCGCGTACGAACTCTTCGCGCACCCCACGGCCGGCACCGTGGCCCTGGCCTTCACCACCCTGGACCGACTGGTGTCCGCACTCGGCGAAGCCCAACCCTGGGTCGCGACCTCCCTCGGCCCGCTGGCCGAGGGCGTCGGCGCGCAGGGCGTCACCGTCCGGCTCGACCCGCGGCTCACGCCCGGTCCGCCCAACTGGCATCCCGCCGACCTCGCGGCCTACGCACAGGAGGTGCGCTGATGGCGGTCGACTTCAAGGCGGTCCTGAGCGACCTCACGTCGATGGCGAAGACCTTCCACGACGAGGCCGTCAACTATCGCAAACTGCACGCCGATGTGGCCCCGCCCGTGGCCGACGGCGGCGACGCCGGGCTCGACCACGCCCTCAAGGAGGTCGCCGACCTCATCGTCGCCCTGCACACCGGCTTCGCCGACCGGCTGGACGACCACGGCGACAGGGTGACGTACGCCCACGACTCCTTCCAACGGCACGACATCGACGTACACGGCCTGTTCGAGGACCTCATGGTGGGTGACGGCTGATGGCCGACGGCAGCTGGGTCGGCGGCGACATCGGCGGACTGCGCACGATGGCCGAGACCTACAAGAACGCCAAGCAGAAGCTGGACGATGTCGTCCAGCCGCTCAGCAAGAGTGTCGACGGGTTGGTGGACGACGCGGGGTGGAAGGGTGAGGCCGCCGAGACCTTCCGCGCCACCTGGAGCGAGGACGCGCTGGCGGCCGGCGCGTTCGCGAGCCTCGTCCACAGCGCGGGCGACATCCTCGCCACGCTCGTCGACGCGCTCACCGCCTGCGAGACGGCCCTGCAGAACGCCGAGCACGTCGCCACGCGCAAGGGCGTGTCCATGGGGGACAAGGGCGTCCCGGTGGCACTCACCACCGCGAACCCGCCCAGCGCCGAGGACCAGAAGGCGATCTCGGCGATGAACGAGTACGCCCAGGTGCGGAAAGAGGTCCTGCACACCGCCCAGCACGCGCGGTTGGCGGCGGCGGACCAGCTGCGGGGGTTGTACGCGCAGGTCACGGCGCCGGTGTCGACCGGCGACAAGGTCACCCTCGCCGACGCGCTACGGGGCCTGTACGCGTACGACGCGGAGGACGCACGGGCCGGCGGCAGGGAGGCCCGCAAGCTGCTGGACGGCGCCAAGGCGGAGGAACGGGAAGCCAAGAAGGAACTCCGCGCGGAACGCAAGGCATTCCAGAAGGCGGGCCGCGCCCTCCCGAAGGACCTCCCCGCCAAGGGCGCCTACCGCGACGCCGTCATGAAGGTCGACTCGCTGGAGGAGTCCATCGCCCGCGCCGACCACGGCAGCACCGCACTGCCGTACGACCGGGCCCTGAACACGAAACTCGCCGACGCGGCAGACGCCCTGCGCCTCGGCAAGGGCGTGGCCAAGCTGCCGGAGTTCCTCCGGGAGATCCCCGTACTGGACGTCGCCGCGGCCGCCGCCTGCGGCCTGGTGGAGGCGAAGGACGACCACGACAAGGGCTGGTCCTGGCAGCACTCCGTCGCCGTGGACGGGGCCGTCGCCCTCGGCGGCTTGGCCGTCGGCGCGGCGGTCACGGCGGCGCTGCCCGTCGAGGGCGCGGTCGCGGTGGCCGCCGTCGGTGTCGGAACGGCGGTCCTCGCCACCGACGTCCTCGACCACTCCCTCCACGAACACTGGAGCGAGGACATCCACGACCACGGAGTGGTGGGCGGTGTGCTGCACGGCACCGGCAACGTCCTCTCCGAGACCGGGGACGACTTCGTACGACTGAAGGACGACGTCTGGCATGGCATCAAGAGCATCTTCTGACGTTCCCGTCTCCGAAGCCTCGGTCAAGATCCCGAAACTGCCCGGCCTCGGGACGAGTTGGTACCTCCGAGGCACGCGCTACTGGGCCTGCCGCGTGCGCACGGCGATCCTCCTGCTCCTCCTCCTGGCCTTCTACAGCTACATCGCGCTCAGGCTCTACATGGGAGCCCCCCGCAGCGACCTGCCGCCGACCGTACGCACCGTGTGGGACGGGACGCAGATCGCCGCGTCCGGCGTGGCCCTCGTCTGGGGCTGGGTGAAGCAACGCCATGACCACCACAAGAGACTCCTGGACCCTCCGAACCCCGATGAGATGTGGCAGACCCGCCGCAACCAGGTCTCCCGCGCCCCGGGACTGGCCCGGGCAGGCCTCATCCCCCTCCTGCTCGCAGCCCCCGTCCTGCCGGCGCTCGCCGCGTGGTGCGTGGGCTGGACCGCAGCCATGCTCACGGTCCGCGAGTATCCGAGCGAGGCGGGAGCGCGACGCTGGTTGCAGGAGCGCGCGCCGCGAACATCGCGAACAACGCGAACATGACGCCAACAGCCCGAGTTTTGCCCCAGTAAGGATTCGGTCATGAGCGACATCCAGCACGGAAGGGCGTTTTCTGACATGGATCTTGTGGGGCGCTAGGGGATCAACTTGCCCCCACTTCAGTCGCTTTGACGAGGAATGGACGACCCGGACCGGCGGAGTCGCGACAACTTCGTAACTGAGCCAACACAAAGTTCAGTTGGACGCGATTTACACAGTGACTACAGTGGTCGATGAGTGCATAGACCACTCGGCGACTCACCAACGGGGACGGGGAGGGAAGGCATAATGCTTCCTGCGGAGGCCGGAGCCTTCAAGGTCGGTCTGGAGGCTCTTACCACCTTCAAGACGCGCGTGGACGCCGTGCTGTCCACCTTCGAGGGCTCACCCGGCAGCTCCCAGAAGATCAGCGCCCACACCCTCTCCGAGGGTTCTTTCGTCGGCGGTGGCGGCTTCGGCGAGGCCAAGGGCCTGCACGCCCAGTACGAGCGCGTCCACGAACGCCTGACCACGCTCTCCAAGAACCTCGGCCTCCAGATAGAGGCCATCCAGATCGCCGTCCACGGCGCCCACGGGGACTTCACCAACCTCGACGAGGAACAGCGACGGCGGTTCTGGGAGATCCAGACCGACATCAGCCGCCAGGAGGCGGAAGCGGCGCGGGAGAAGGCGGCGGCGGAGGCTGCGAAGCAGGGCGAGTCCACACCGAAGAGCAACGACGAGGCGACAGGGGGCAGCTGGAAGTGAGCGACGAGCAGCAGCACCAGGACCCGTACGAGTCGCAGAAGCTGCGGGTCGCCCAGCAGGTCGGCGTCGTCGACGCGGCCAGCCGCGTCTCGGAGATGACGAAGGGCTTCTTCGGCAGCTACCTCAACGCCTTCGCCAAGACGGACTTCGACGGCCACGCCCTGAACGCCATGATCGACATGGTCGATTCCGCGAAGCCCGAGCACCTGGAGGAAGCGGGCAAGGCTCTGTGGGCCGCCCAGGGCGCCATCCAGGATGCCGCCGAGGAACTCAAGGGCCACATCAACAGGGTCGCCTGGGAGGGTGAATCCGGCGAGGCGTTCCGCATCTGGGGCGGCAACCTCGTCACCAACGCCCTCGGCCTCGCCACCTTCGCCGAAGTGGCCGGCAACCAGATCACCGCAGCGGCCACAGGCCTCGCCTCCGTCCGCAAGGCCATGCCACCCCGCGACAGCCGCCTCGACCCCAAGACGGTCGACGACATCCCGACCCCCAAGCGCGTCGAGGGCAACGAGGAGTACGCGGCGGCGGTCCAGGTCGAGAAGGACCGCCAAGAGGCGATCAACCAGATGAACCGGTTGGCGTCCTTCTACGCGGTCTCGGAGGAGACACTGGCGGCATCGGAACCGCCCACGTTCGAGGCTATGCCGGATGTGGGGGTGCCGAAGCCGGACAACTCCTGGGCCCCCAGGGGCCCAGGAGAATCGCAAGGCAGCGGGGGGATGGCGGCGACCCGTGAGCACGTCGCGACAAGTCAGGAGTCTGTGAGTGCTGCGGCCAGTTCCTCGCGTTCGGCCGACGCTACGCCGCCACTGAAGCACGTGGACGTCCCGACCATGCACCCAGATGGGAATGTCGGGACGAAAATCGACAGTGTGAGCACCCTTCCCCCTCAGGAGACCGCAAGGCCAGCGACCAGCGGGCCACCATTGGTATCTGGTCCGGGACCTGCCAATGCGGGGACTGTGCCGCCATTCGCCTCGGGCACAGTGCCTCCCCCCGTCAGTGGGCCTGCCGGACGCGCCACGGGACGGGGTGGTGTTCCGGCGAGTAAGGCTCCGATCTCGGCTCAGGGACGTGCGGGCACGCCTAGCGGTGCGGTTAACGGGCGTGGCACCACAGGCCCAACGGGGCGCGCAACTGCCGCAGGGCAGACGGGCGCCCGAGGCGCCGGCACCTCGCCCGGCAAGTCGCCCATCGGCCGAGGTGTCTCTGGTGGCACCCCGCGCCCGATCGGCGGAACACCGAATGGTCGAGCCGGTGGCTCCAGTTCCACGGGAGCGGCACGAGGGAACGGCGTCATCGGAGGAAGGCCTGCTACTAGCGCAACTCCCGGATCGACTGGGGCCCGGGTCCCTCGCGGAACGGTCGTCGGCGCTCAGGGAAACACCGGCTCACGTACACCGGCCGGCAAGATCGGGCAGCGTGGCGTCATCGGAGCGCAGGCTCCCGGTACCGACGCTCGCCCGGGTCAGGCAGGTCGCCCAGGGCGCCCGGCCACAGGCAATCCAGACGGTGTCGTGGGCACACCCACAGGCCGGGCCTCCGCAGGGAGAGGCGGCGGTGTGGGAAACGGCAGCAGGACCCCGCAGGGCCCGACAGGCGTCCGGCGCAACAACAACCGCGAAGAACGCGAAGGCGAACGTCAGCCCGAGACCCAGCGGCGCAGCACGCCGCCGTCGACTGACTGAACACGAGCGAGGATCTACAGAGGCATGACAGGAACCAGCCCACGTGGCAGATTCACTGCGATCTTCGCAGGACGTGCCAGGAGACGGGTGTCTACCGTGTGCGCCGCACTCGGTGCTTTCGCCATTGTGTCTTCAGGGCTGGCCCCGAGTGCGACTGCCGCCGACGCCCAGTCGAAGCAGTGGTATCTGGATCTGATGGGCGTCGACGGGATGTGGAAGACGAGCACTGGCAAGGGCGTCAAGGTTGCCGTTCTCGACACTGGTGTGAATCCCGATACTTCATCATTGAAGGGCCAAGTGCTCTCGGGTGACGTTCCGAAGGCTGTCTCGCGTGGGGCGACGAACGATTACGACGGCCACGGGACGACCATGGCGGAGTTGATCGCTGGTACGGGCGCTGGTGAGGGCCTGCAGGGGTTGGCTCCCGGTGCCAAGATCGTCCCCTACCAGATCAACCTGAAAGACAATCCCGACAAGAGGGCTCCCGAAGTGGCAGAAGCAATCAAGGCTGCCGCTGACAGCGATGCCCAGATTCTCAGCATGTCCTTCGGCAGCGACATCATCGACTTGGACGTCGAGAAGGCGGTCAAGTATGCCGAGTCCAAGGGCAAGCTGATGTTCGCCGCCACGGGTAATGACAGTAAAACGAAGAATTTCATTGATTACCCGGCAGCGTTCCCATATGTCGTCGGCGTTGCCGCCGCTGACAAGTCTGGCAAGGTGGCCGACTACTCAGAGCACGGCAACTACGTCGATCTCGCGGCTCCGGGTCTCGACCTTCCACGATGGTGTGACGCTACGTTCCGCGCCTACTGCGACAACGGCGGCGGCACCAGCTCCGCCACCGCCATCGCCTCGGCGTCCGCCGCCCTCATCTGGTCCGCCCACCCCAACTGGACGGCCAACCAAGTCCTCCGCAGCCTGATCGACACAGCCGGCCGCGACTGGCCGAAGGGCGAGCGGAGCAACTACCTCGGCTACGGGCTGGTCCGCCCTCGAAGGGTGCTGGACAACAGCAACATCAACCCAGGCCCCTCCAACACAGACCCGCTGAGCTACGAAAACGGAACCGGCGTCACAGGAACGACCAACTCCTCCTCGCCTTCCCCCTCCACTTCCGCCTCAGCCGATTCCCAAGCCCCCAACGACACGTCAGGCGGCTCGAACTCCGCGGCGGGATCAGACTCGAACTCCTCCGACGACAACACTCAACTCTGGGTGGCGATCGGCGCAGCACTCGTCCTGGCGGTCGGCGGCGGCATCTTCGCTGTAGTCCGCAAGAGGCGAACCACCTGACGCACCACAGCAATACCCGAACTTCACGAAGGGAAGTCCCGCAATGGCAGCTGGGCAGCGGCTCAACGACGGCGATGTAGTCAAGCTCGAAAAGAACATCGTGGAGAGGTACGACTCCATCAAGGGCCAGCTCTCCCGCCTCCAGGGAACGCTGGACACGATGGAGGCGAACTGGCGAGGCATCGGCGCCAAGGCCTTCAACGACAAGCAGGTCGAGATCAACGAGCGCGTCAAGCACATCGGTTCGCTGCTCACCTGGTTCCTGGACAACATCAACGCGACCCGCAAGGACAAGGACAAGCTCGAGGACGAGGTCCGCGCGACCATGTCGAGCATCGACGTCCAGCAGGGCGGCGCGCACTCGGCTCTCAACAGCTACTGAGCAGGGCCGCAAGGCCCGCACCGAACTTCAACGCAGAGATGAGGAACCATGGCTGGAGTGCACTACGACGAACTCGCCGTAAAGTACGGCGGTCTCGACGCGATCACCACCGAGCTCGGTAACCAGGCCAAGAAGCTCGAAGAGGACCTCCAGGCGCTGAAGGCCGCCGTGGTCCAGGCTGCCGCCGGCTGGGAGGGCGAGGCCGCGACCGCCTTCGGCGAGAAGATGAAGCAGTGGGACGCCGACGCCGCCGCCATCCACACGGCTCTCGTCAGCATCGGCCACAAGGTCAACACCGCGAGCGGTGACTACCGTGGCGGCGACCTCAAGGCAGCCAGCTACTTCCAGTGAGCTGAGAGCGCGGACACTCGGGGTGGGCACGCACGGGAGGTGCCCACCCCGTCTCGTATCACATCAAGAATCCACCAGTGGTTCGGGACGAGTGGGAAGAGCTGAAGAAGCAGGCGGTTGAGCGCGGCACGGCCGCCTCGGACCTTCCTTCAGCTCCGCCAGTCATCGGAAAATCAGAACAACCAACCCCGGAACCAAAGTCAACCGCAGGTGCCGAAGTCCCTACAGTCCCCGAAGCGGCAGCCCTCGACGGCGCCGAGCGGATACAGCGGATCAGACACACGATCGACTGCTTCCGGGGCACCACTGTCCTCGTCCCCATCGAGCGAGGCGAGGGTTTCTTGACCGCTGACCGCTGACCGCTGACCGCTGACCGCTCGACGCCAAGCTGGTCGTTCCCAAGTCGACGGCGGCACGAAGGCGTTCTTGCCGATCTGCGCCAGATCCTTCTGGCTCGCCTTCAGGTCGCCGTAACTGCTGGGGCGGGTGCGGGGCGGCCGCCGCTGCCGGGATCCAACTGGTTCAGCTGCATGTGGGCGGACCCACCCCTCGCCGCCTGCGACTTCAGCTGTTCCCACTCGTCCCACGCCATGCGCGGACCCCTTCCCCGTGTCCCCGTGTCCCCGTGAAGCCCGCCCTCCCGGACGGGACTGCTTCGGCAAGCTACAAATGGCCAGATCCGTGAGCCGAGTTCAAGCTGGTTCACGGATCTCGCCAAATTTTCCACAAGTCACAGCCGTACGGCTGGACAAAGGGGAGAGTGGCCCGCCGAGATTCTCAAACCCGAGATTCTCAACGGGAGCCGACGCCTCAGTACGCCTCCTTCACCAACCCCACCTGCACCAAGGGCTTCCCCTGCCGCCGAGACACAAAGACCCCCCGCCCCGCGGGCATCGGCCGTGGTCGGACCCCGCCGAGGAGGTCGCCCTCGCCGGGGTCGCCGGCGAGCACCACACCCTGCGCGCCCAGCTCCTTCATGCGCTGCATGAACGGCTCGTACGAGGCGCGACCCGCGCCCGCCGTGGAGCGGGCGATGATGAAGCGGACGCCGACGTCGCGGGCGAAGGGGAGGAGCTCGGTGAGGGCGGCCAGCGGGTTGCCGCTGGACGTCGACACGAGGTCGTAGTCGTCGATGACGACGTACACGTTCGGTCCACGCCACCAGCTGCGGTCCCTCAGCTGCTGTGCGGTGACGTCCGCCGTCGGGGTGCGGCGCTCCATCAGGTTGGCGAGGGCGGACATGTGGTGGTCCATGGCGTTGGACATCGGGATGTACTCGGCCAGGTGGGTGGACGGCGTGACGTCGAGGAGCGAGCGCCGGTTGTCGACCACGAACAGCTTGCACTCGTCGCCCGAGTAGCGCTGCGTGAGCTGCTTGATCAGCAGGCGCACCAGGTTCGACTTGCCCGACTCGCTCTCGCCGAACACGAGGAAGAACGGGTCCTGCTCGAAGTCGACGAAGACCGGCTCGAGGTTGTCCTCGTCGAGGGAGAAGGCGACCCCGCGCCGCGGGAAGCGGTCCCCCGGGGGCAGGTGGTCGGCCGGGAACTCGCGGGGCAGCAGCCGGACCTCGGGGGCCGGCGGAGCCTGCCAGTGGCGCGTGACCTCCGTCGCCAGTGCCTGCGTGGCGTCGGCCAGGTCCGTGTCGGACGTCAGGCCGTCGATCCGCGGCACCGCCGCCATGAAGTGCTGCTTCTGCGGGGACTGGCCTCGACCCGGCACGCCCGTGGGGACGTTCGCGGCGACCTTGCGGTCCATCTCCGAGTCCATCGGGTCGCCGAGCCGCAGCTCCAGGCGGTTCATCAGGTGGTCCTTGAGGTTCGCGCGGACCTCCATCGACCGCGACGCCGTCAGGACGACGTGGATGCCGTAGCCCAGACCGCGCGCTGCCATGTCGACGACGATCGGGTCCAGCGCCTCGTAGTCCGTACGGAAGTTGCCCCAGCCGTCGATGACGAGGAACACGTCGCCCCACGGCTGGTCCGTGACCGAGATGTCGCCGCGCGCCCGGCGGGACCGGAAGTCCGCGATCGACGGGATGCCCGCGGAGCGGAAGTACTCCTCGCGGCGGGTCAGCACGCCGTACACCTCGGCCACCGTGCGCCGCACCCGCTCGGGGTCCAGGCGCGAGGCCACCCCGCCGACGTGCGGCAGACCGGCCAGCGACGCCATGCCGCCGCCGCCGAAGTCGAGGCCGTAGAACTGGACCTCTTGCGGCGTGTGGGTGAGGGCGAAGGAGCAGATCAGCGAGCGCAGAAGCGTCGACTTGCCGGACTGCGGGCCGCCGATGATCTGCATATGGCCCGCCGCACCGGAGAAGTCGGCCCACAGAGGGTCGCGGCGCTGTTCGTACGGCTTGTCCACCAGGCCGACCGGGACGACCAGGCGGCCCGCACCCTCGTAGCCCGGCTGTGTGAGCCCCCGGCCCTCGACCGCCGTGAGGCCGGGCAGGAGGGCGTCCAACGACGGCGGGCTGTCCAGCGGCGGCAGCCACACCTGGTGCGCCGCCGGGCCCTGCGCCTCAAGGCGGCGCACGATCACGTCCAGCACGGTGTCCGCCAGCGCCTCGTCGACGTCCGGAGTGCTCGCCGGACGCTGCTGCGGCACCGGCACGTACTGCACCGGCACCTCGGCCGCCGTGAACAGCACCGGGCGCCGGTCCACCGGCAGCGGCCCGCCGCCCAGCGCCGCCCGCTGCGTACCCGAGCGGTACACGCCGGAGACGTACGCGGCCTTGAACCGCACCATCTCGTCCGTGCCGAACTTCAGGAACCCGGAGCCCGGCACGTTCGGCAGTTCGTAGGCGTCCGGGACGCCGAGCGCCGCCCGGGACTCGGCGGCCGAGAACGTGCGCAGACCGATGCGGTACGACAGATAGGTCTCCAGACCGCGCAGGCGGCCCTCCTCCAGGCGCTGCGACGCGAGCAGCAGGTGCACGCCGAGCGAGCGGCCGATGCGGCCGATCTGCACGAACATCTCGATGAAGTCCGGCTTGGCGGTCAGCAGTTCGCTGAACTCATCGATCACCAGGACCAGCGAGGGGATCGGCTGCAGGGGAGCGCCGGCCGCGCGCGCCTTCTCGTAGTCGTGGATGTTGGCGTAGTTGCCCGCGTCGCGCAGCATCTCCTGGCGGCGGTTGAGCTCACCGCGGATGGAGTCGCCCATGCGGTCGACCAGGGTGAGGTCGTCGGCGAGGTTGGTGATGACGGCCGCCACGTGCGGCATCTGCGCCATGCCCGCGAAGGTCGCGCCACCCTTGAAGTCCGCCAGGACGAAGTTCAGGGTCTCCGAGGAGTGCGTGACGGCGAGGCCGAGCACCAGCGTGCGCAGCAGCTCCGACTTGCCGGAACCGGTCGCGCCCACGCACAGACCGTGCGGGCCCATGCCCTCCTGCGCGGCCTCCTTGAGGTCGAGCATCACGGGCCGGCCGTCCTCACCGAGACCGATCGGCACCCGCAGCCGCTCCGCCAGGGAACGCTGCCGCCAGGTGCGCTTGGTGTCGACGGACGCCGCGTCACCGAGGTTGAGCAGGTCGGTGAACTCCAGGTTGGCCAGCAGCGGTTCGTCGTCGTCCCCGCCGGAGGCCACCCGCAGCGGGGCCAGTTGCCGGGCGAGGGCCTCGGCGGACTCGTGGGAGAGGGCGTCGGGTGTCCCCTCGTAGACGACACCGTGCCCCGACTCCAGATGCAGCGCCTCGGGCTGTACGACGATGGAGAGCTCGCCGCCCGCCCCGGTGAGCTCGCCCGCGACGACCTCCAGGACGGTCACGCCCTGGAGCCCCTCGGGGTTGGCCAGGACCGAGTCCTGCGGCAGGGACAGGCCGTCGAGGACGACGACGATGTGCGGCTCCTCCGGCAGCGGCGTCGCGTTGGGGTGGAAGCGCGGGCGCCCGGTCAGCCGGGTGGAGAGCAGGTTCTCCAGCTCGCGGGTGTCGCTGTCGATCAGCCTGCGGCTGCCCGCGCCGTCCACGGCACCGGCCGCCTGCGTGTGCGGCAGCCACTTGGCCCACTCCCAGTGCGGCAGCGCCTCCCGGCTCGCCGCGACCACGAGGACCAGGTCCTCGGGGGAGTGCAGCGCGGCCAGCGAACCGGCCATGGCCCGGGCGGAGGACCGTACGGAGTGCGGGTCACCGCTCACCGTGACGTGGTAGAAGGCCCGCAGGGAGACCGCCATCGGCAGGTCCTCCAGGGTGCTGTGCACCGAGAGGAAGCGCTGCATCGCGCCCGCCGTCAGCGGCTCCAACTGCTCGACCGGCCCGTGCTCCGGGGGGATCAGGGGAGTGGCGAGCGACTGGGCGCCGAGGCCGATGCGGACCTGGGCGAAGTCCTCGTCGCCCGCCCGCCGTTCCCACACCCGGCTGCCCTCGGCGACCAGGGCCCACAGCTGTTCGGGAGAGGGGTGGAGGTAGTACTGCGCGTCCCGCTGCGCCTGCGCCGTGTCGAGGGCGGTGCGCCGGGTCTGCGTCAGATAGCTCAGGTAGTCGCGGCGCATGTCCGCCAACTGCCCCTGGGAGCCGCGCCGGAAGCGGACCACCATCGCGATGGACATGGCCACCGTCGAGGCGATCATGACCATGCCCATGATCCTCATGAACGGCTGCCCGCTCGTGAAGAAGAAGACCACCGAGCCACCCATGCCGAGCGTGGGCAGCAGTTGCATCAGCACGCTCTCCTGGTGCCCGCGCGGCAGCTCGGGCGGAGGCTGCAGGACGATCTCGTCCGTGGACACCTCGGGCGGCAGCACCCGAGGCGGGCGCTTCACGACGATGTGGCTCACTGGTCACTCATTCCCTCGGGCCTGTCCGGCGGATCGTGCCGCAACTGCGGGGCCCGGCACGCCCTCCCCCACTCTCGACTTCGCTCGGGCGGGAGGTGCTCCCACCCGCGGTGTCGTCGGTCGCCGACTCCCCGAGCTCTCGGCTCCGCTCGAGCAGGGCGGTACCCCCATCGCGCCGACTCCCTCCTCCGCCTTGCAGCTGGACACACCAGCCCCCGCTCACCTGCGCTCATCAGGTGCCGCACCTTTCCTGCGACCTGCTCCGCCGGACAGGCCCTGGCCGTGTCCCGGGAGGTCGTTCGCCACCCCGTGTCAGGCGGACGAAGGCCGCCGCGTGATCCTACTGACTACACATGTGACGAGGGGGCGGTAGGGTGCCGGATGTTCGCGTGAGCACAGAGGAGTTGGGCCAGGCGGATCGGGGCATACGGCGCGATCCGGAGCGGCGCGCAACCCCGGCGACGGCACGCGACGTGCCCCGCCCGCACGCGGTGGGGAGAGCGGCGCTGAACCTTCACGCCGCAGACGCAGAATCATCACTGAGGGGGAGCAGCAGGTGAGCATGACGGCCTCCACGGCAACCACCGGGGGAGGCCCCGGTCCCGGAACGCCTTCCGGGGCAGGCACGGGGCTCGGCTTCTGCCGGGTCACGATCGTCGCCCCCGACAGCCGCATCGACGTGGCACTGCCCGACGACATCCCGGTCGCCGACATCTACCCGGAGATCCTCCGGCTCTCCCAGCAGAGCCCCGCGGAGGGCGCCCCCGTCGGCTACCACCTCGTACGCCGGGACGGCACCGTCCTCGACAGCTCCCGCTCGTTCGCCGCCCAGCGCATTCTCGACGGCGAACTGCTCACCCTGCGCCCCTTCTCCGAGTCGCTGCCCCCGGCCGTCTTCGACGACATGTCCGAAGCGGTCGCCTCCGCCGTGACCCGCGAGCACACCCAGTGGAGCGACGGACTGACGCGCGCCGCGGGCCTCGTCGGGGGAGGTGTCCTGCCGGCCCTGCTGGCCTTCGTGGCCTGGACCGGCGACCCGCGCCACGACATGCACAGCCTGCCCGGCGTCCTCGCCGCGGTCACCGGTCTCCTCCTCCTCGTCCTCGCCTGCGTGCGCGCCCGGATCTACGACGACCGGGCCTCGGCCGTCGCCCTCGGACTCGGCGCGCTGCCCAACGTGGCGGTGGCCGGCTCCGGACTCCTCCCGCTCGCCGACGGACAGGGCATCGGCAAGCTGCAGTTCCTGCTGGCCTGCGCCGCCGTGCTGCTCGCCTCGGTCCTGCTCACCCTGTGCTCCCCGAGCGGCGACGGGCCCTTCGTCGCCTTCGTCTTCGCCTCCGCCGTCGGTCTGCTCGCCGTCTTCGCGGCGACCCTCGCCCATTGGACACCCTCCGAGGTCGGCGCGCTGTGCGCCCCGGTCGCCGTGGGAGCCCTGGCTTTCCTGCCGGGCCTGTCCATGCGCTTCGCCCGCCTCCCGATCGGCTTCGACCCCCCGAACACCGCCCCGCGCAGCGCGTACGGCGCCGACCCCGCCCCCCAGGAGCCGGTGGACGCCGAGCGGGTCGGCGCCCAGGCCCGCCGCGGTCACGAACTCCTGGTCGGCCTGGTCGGTGGCTGCGCGGTCGTCGCGGTCGGGGCCTCGGCCGTCCTCGGGTTCTCCGACGGCGTCTGGGCCCAGCTGCTGGCGCTCGCGACCGGCGTCGCGCTGCTGATGCGCGCCCACCTCTTCCGGTACACGGCCCAGGTCGCCCCGGTCCTGGGCGCCGGCCTGGCCTCCCTCGTGCTGCTGGGCCTCGGCCTCGCCCTCAACCCGCCGCACGCGCTGATCCGCGAGGCCCTCACGGGCGACCGTACCGACCTCGACATCCGCACGATCTGGCTCGTCGCGGCCATCGCCGCCGCGGCCGCGATCGTCACCGCGGTCGGCCTGATCCTCTCGCGGGGCGGCCTCACACCGTTCTGGGGACGCTTCCTGGAGATCGCCGAGGGCTTCGTGCTGCTGACCTTGGTGCCGCTGGCGCTGGCTGTCTTCGACGTGTACGCGACGGCCCGGTCGATGACGAGCTGAAACGACGAAGAGCCGACGCGACGGCGAACTGAGCTGACGAGCAGGTCGCGTGAACGAGCCGACGCGACGGCGACTGAGCTGACGAGCAGGTCGCGTGAACGAGCCGACGACCTGAGCTGACGAGCAGGTCACGTGGACGAGCTGTGAAAGAAAGGGAACATCGAGCGTGAGCTTCGGCCCGCCGCCTTCCATCTACACTCAGTCCGCCGTCTCGGCGGACCAGCAGCGCAGCAAGAAGCGGCGCAGGACGCTGCTCGGCGTCGTGGCCGCCGTCGTGGTCGCCGCGCTGGGCGCGGGCGCGCTGCTGCTGTCCGGTGCCTTGGAACAGGACCCCAAGACGTCGAAAAAGCCGCTCGCCGCTACCGCGCAGGGCCGCCTCGACGTCCGGGAGACCGTCGAGAAGCGGCCCGCGAGCACCACCGGCACCATGGGCTTCCGCTTCTCCACCGACGACATGAGCCCCAACGAGCAGCACGAGATGCCGGGCATGTGGGCGACGGACAAGATCCTCGCCAAGGGCATCAACCGCACGGTCGTCGGCCTCGCCGTCGGCACCGACGCCTCACCCGGCGACGAGAAGTGGAAGCTCTCGCTGTCCGGTCCGATCTGCGGCTACACCCGCCATGTGACCGGCGAGAACCGTACGGCCGTCCTGTTCAGGTCGAGCGAGGACGAGGACGCCCTCTGCGACCAGGTGGCCTTCTTCGACCTCGACGACGGCCGGAAGATCTGGCAGCACGAGATCGCCGCCTCCCGCGAGGGCGGCGGCAAGGGCACCCCGGACAACAGCGCCACCCAGAACACCCCCAGCGTGACCCTCACCCGCGCCACCGTCGCCGTCACCTGGGGCGGCGGCTCCGAGGCGTACGACATGGACAACGGCCGCAGGCTGTGGAGTACGAAGACCACCGGCACCTGCGAGGACGCCGGCGCCGCCGGCGGAGGGGCCCTGCTCATCCGGGTCTCGTGCTGGCACGACGGCAAGCCCGTCGACTCCTGGGAGTCCCTCACCTACAAGGTGCGCGCGGTCGACCCGAGGACCGGCCGGACCAAGTGGACGTACTCCGCCGCGACCGGCGTCCGGGACCTCAAGGTGCCGTCCACCGACCCGCCCGTCCTCGCCGTCGCGGCCGGCGACACCGGCTACACCGAGCTGCTCTCCCTGGACGGCCGGGGCAAGAACCGCGCCACGATCCGGCTGCAGAACGGGCAGTACGTCGGCGACTGCTCCTCCGAACTCGACTACCTCGTCATCGACGACTGCCCGACGATTCCGGTCGGCGGCGGCCAGGTCTTCCTCAGGAGCAAGGACTCCGACGACGCCCTGCACCCCTCCAACTGGATCGTGGGCTTCGACCTGGCCACCGGGAACACCACGAAGAAGTTCGAGTCGGGCCCCAACGAGACGCTCCGTCCGATCCGCACCAGCGGCGGACAGCTCCTCGCCCTCCGCCTGAGCAGCGACCGCATCGCGCCCATGGGACTGGTCAGCCTGGACCCCGAGACGGGCAAGGAGACGCCGTACTTCTACTTCGGCCTGCCGCTGGAGGCCGAGAACTTCACGATCATCGACTCGAACGACGTTCTCGTGCAGAACGGAAGGCTCTACTTCGGCGCCAAGCAGGCCAACGGCCCCACCGAGAAGGAGGGCAAGGCCTGGACCCTGATGGTCCTGGGCATCGAGAGCGCCGCGAGGAAGACCGGCACCGGGCAGTGAGACGGGGGACCGGCATCGACCAGTCCCCCGTTCCGTCACTGCGGTCCGTCACCGCGGTCCGTCACTCCGTGGCGAGCCCCCCGTTGTGCGGCGCCGGCTCCAGGTCGAACTCCCCGTCCCGCGCGCCCAGCACGAAGGCACGCCACTCCGCCTCCGTGTAGCGCAGCACCGTGTCCGGGTCGAGCGACGACCGCATTCCCACGGCACCGCCGGGAAGATAGGCGATCTCGACCCGCTCCTCCTGCTCCTCCGTGCCGGGCGCGCACAGCCACTCGACGCCGGAGATGTCGAGCGCGTACAGCTCGTCCCGCTCCCGCTCCTTGCGCGCCTTGGTCTCCGCTTCCGTCTCCGCCATGCCCCAGCGACCCCTTCCCGACGTACGAACCAGTCCGAGCGCTCACCCTAGTGGCCTCCCGAGCGCTCTCCCGGAGCTTCCGGGCCCCGGGCAAAGGCGCCCACAAGTGCCTGGTACCCTGAGTGACGGCCGTTTGTGTACGCACCCCCGGAGCCCTCGCTCTGGAGGCCGCGCCCAGCGGATCCCCGCCTCCCGAGTAACGGAAGCTCCCCCGAGACAAAGACCGGGGGCACTCGGTGGCCACTCAAAGACTACGAGGAGTACGCGTGTCGCTCGACGCCGCTACGAAGAAGCAGATCATCACCGAGTTCGGTACCAAGGAGGGCGACACCGGCTCCCCCGAGGTCCAGGTCGCGATGCTCTCGCGCCGTATCTCGGACCTGACCGAGCACCTCAAGACCCACAAGCACGACCACCACTCCCGTCGTGGTCTGCTGATCCTGGTCGGTCAGCGCCGCCGTCTGCTGCAGTACCTCGCCAAGAAGGACATCCAGCGCTTCCGTGCGCTGGTCGACCGCCTCGGCATCCGCCGTGGTGCTGCGGGCGCCAAGTAAGACGCAGTGAGGGGAGCGGTTCCCGACAGATCGGGGGCCGCTCCCTTTGCCGTACGTGGGGAAACGTGCGGAGTGTCACCCACGCTTTGTAGTGTGGTAGCACAACGCAATACGCACGACACACAAGAGCACGACACAGAACGAGGAGAAGCGCGCCTCGCCGCCGCCGGTCCTCGGTAGTGGCCCCCGGGCGTTCGAGCCCCGGGTGCTTCGATCGAAGACCGGCCCGCACCGAACGGAACGCTTCTCCGCCACCGTCCCCCTGCCACACGGGCAGCCGCGGGACGAAAGACGACAAGTAACGGAGAAATTGCTAGTGGAGAACGAGACCCACTACGCCGAGGCCGTCATCGACAACGGCGCCTTCGGTACCCGCACCATCCGCTTCGAGACGGGCCGCCTGGCCAAGCAGGCCGCCGGCTCCGCCGTGGCGTACCTGGACGACGACACCATGGTGCTGTCGGCCACCACCGCCTCCAAGAACCCCAAGGACCAGCTCGACTTCTTCCCCCTGACGGTGGACGTCGAGGAGCGGATGTACGCCGCCGGCAAGATCCCCGGCAGCTTCTTCCGCCGTGAGGGCCGCCCCTCCGAGGACGCCATCCTCACCTGCCGCCTCATCGACCGCCCGCTGCGCCCGTCCTTCAAGAAGGGCCTGCGCAACGAGATCCAGGTCGTCGCCACGATCATGGCGCTCAACCCCGACCACCTGTACGACGTCGTCGCGATCAACGCCGCGTCCGCGTCCACGCAGCTGGCCGGTCTGCCCTTCTCCGGCCCGATCGGTGGCGTCCGCGTCGCGCTGATCAACGGCCAGTGGGTCGCGTTCCCGACGCACACCGAGCTCGAGGACGCCGTCTTCGACATGGTCGTCGCCGGGCGCGTCCTGGAGGACGGCGACGTCGCGATCATGATGGTCGAGGCCGAGGCCACCGACAAGACCATCCAGCTGGTCAAGGGCGGCGCCGAGGCGCCGACCGAGGAGGTCGTCGCCTCCGGTCTGGACGCCGCGAAGCCCTTCATCAAGGTGCTCTGCAAGGCCCAGGCCGACCTCGCCGCCAAGGCCGCCAAGCCGACCGGCGAGTTCCCGGTCTTCCTCGACTACCAGGACGACGTCCTGGAGGCGCTGTCCGCCGCCGTCCGCCCGGAGCTCGCCTCCGCGCTGACCATCGCGGGCAAGCAGGACCGCGAGGCCGAGCTGGACCGCGTCAAGGCGCTCGCCGCCGAGAAGCTCCTGCCGGAGTTCGAGGGCCGCGAGAAGGAGATCTCCGCCGCGTACCGCTCGCTCACCAAGCAGCTGGTCCGCGAGCGCGTGATCAAGGAGAAGAAGCGCATCGACGGCCGCGGCGTCACGGACATCCGTACGCTCGCCGCCGAGGTCGAGGCCATCCCGCGCGTGCACGGCTCGGCGCTGTTCGAGCGTGGCGAGACCCAGATCCTGGGCGTCACCACCCTCAACATGCTCCGCATGGAGCAGCAGCTGGACACCCTCTCCCCGGTGACCCGCAAGCGCTACATGCACAACTACAACTTCCCGCCGTACTCCGTCGGTGAGACCGGCCGCGTCGGCTCCCCGAAGCGCCGCGAGATCGGCCACGGCGCCCTCGCCGAGCGCGCCATCGTGCCGGTGCTGCCGACGCGCGAGGAGTTCCCCTACGCGATCCGTCAGGTGTCCGAGGCCCTCGGCTCCAACGGCTCGACGTCCATGGGCTCGGTCTGCGCCTCCACCATGTCGCTGCTGAACGCCGGTGTGCCCCTGAAGGCCCCCGTCGCCGGTATCGCCATGGGTCTGATCTCCCAGGAGATCAACGGCGAGACGCACTACGTCGCCCTCACCGACATCCTCGGTGCGGAGGACGCCTTCGGCGACATGGACTTCAAGGTCGCCGGCACCAAGGAGTTCGTGACCGCCCTCCAGCTCGACACCAAGCTGGACGGCATCCCGGCCTCCGTCCTGGCCGCCGCCCTCAAGCAGGCCCGTGACGCCCGCCTCCACATCCTCGACGTGATGATGGAAGCGATCGACACGCCGGACGAGATGTCCCCCAACGCCCCGCGGATCATCACCGTCAAGATCCCCGTGGACAAGATCGGTGAGGTCATCGGCCCCAAGGGCAAGATGATCAACCAGATCCAGGAGGACACCGGCGCCGAGATCACGATCGAGGACGACGGCACCATCTACATCGGTGCCGCCGACGGCCCGGCCGCCGAGGCCGCCCGCGCCACGATCAACGGCATCGCCAACCCGACCATGCCGGAGGTCGGCGAGCGCTACCTGGGTACGGTCGTCAAGACCACCACCTTCGGCGCGTTCGTCTCCCTGCTCCCCGGCAAGGACGGTCTGCTGCACATCTCGCAGATCCGCAAGCTGGCCGGCGGCAAGCGCGTGGAGAACGTCGAGGACGTGGTCGGCGTGGGCGCCAAGGTCCAGGTCGAGATCGCCGAGATCGACTCCCGCGGCAAGCTCTCCCTGATCCCCGTGATCGAGGGCGAGGAAGGTACTACCGACGAGCAGAAGGACGACACCGACAAGTGACGTCGAGTAGCTCCAAGGCGACGGCCCGCACCTCTTCGGAGGCGCGGGCCGTCGCCCGTACCCAAACCCTCATCAAGGGCGAGAACGGCATCGGTACGGTCCGCAAAACCACCCTCCCGGGCGGCCTGCGCATCGTCACCGAAACCCTCCCGTCGGTCCGCTCCGCGACCTTCGGCATCTGGGCGCACGTCGGCTCCCGTGACGAGACCCCGGCCCTGAACGGCGCCACGCACTACCTCGAGCACCTGCTCTTCAAGGGCACCTCGAAGCGCAGCGCCCTCGACATCTCCTCCGCCATCGACGCGGTCGGCGGCGAGATGAACGCGTTCACGGCGAAGGAGTACACGTGCTACTACGCGCGCGTGCTCGACACCGATCTGCCGCTCGCCATAGACGTCGTCTGTGACATGCTCACGGGCTCCCTGATCCTCGAAGAGGACGTCAACGTCGAGCGCGGCGCGATCCTCGAAGAGATCGCCATGACCGAGGACGACCCGGGCGACTGCGTGCACGACCTGTTCGCGCGCACCATGTTCGGCGACAACCCCCTCGGCCGCCCCGTTCTCGGCACGGTCGACACGGTCAACGCCCTCACCGCCGACCGCATCCGCCGCTTCTACAAGAAGCACTACGACCCCACCCACCTCGTCGTCGCGGCCGCCGGCAACGTCGACCACAACAAGGTCGTACGACAGGTCCGCGCCGCCTTCGAGAAGGCGGGCGCCCTCAAGGAACTCGACGCCACGCCCATCGCCCCGCGCGAGGGCCGGCGCGCTCTGCGCGCCGCGGGCCGCGTCGACCTGATCGGCCGCAAGACCGAGCAGGCGCACGTCGTCCTCGGCATGCCCGGTCTGTCCCGCACGGACGACCGTCGCTGGGCCCTCGGCGTCCTCAACACGGCCCTCGGCGGAGGCATGTCGTCGAGGCTCTTCCAGGAGGTCCGCGAGAAGCGCGGCCTGGCCTACAGCGTGTACTCGTACACCTCGGGCTTCGCCGACTGCGGACTGTTCGGCGTGTACGCGGGCTGCCGCCCGAGTCAGGTGCACGACGTGCTGAAGATCTGCCGCGACGAACTCGACCACGTCGCCGAAAACGGCCTGTCCGACGACGAGATCAGCCGCGCCATCGGCCAGCTCCAGGGCTCCACGGTCCTCGGCCTCGAGGACACCGGTGCGCTCATGAACCGCATCGGCAAGAGTGAGCTGTGCTGGGGCGAGCAGATGTCCGTCGACGACATGCTGGCCAAGATAGTGGCGGTGACCCCGGACGAGGTCCGCTCGGTCGCCCGCGCCGTCCTGGGACAGCGCCCGTCGCTGTCGGTCATCGGCCCGCTCAAGGACAAGCAGGCCTCCCGGCTGCACGACGCGGTCGCCTAACTCACACCCCTAAGGAAGCACAACAGATGAGCAAGCTGCGTGTGGCGGTCCTCGGCGCCAAGGGCCGTATCGGGGCCGAGGCGGTACGAGCGGTCGAGGCCGCCGAGGACATGGAGCTGGTGGCCGCCCTGGGCAGGGGTGACAAGCTGGAGACGCTGGCGGACACCGGCGCCCAGGTCGCGGTCGAACTGACCACGCCCGCCTCGGTCATGGACAACCTCGAGTTCTGCGTACGGCACGGCATCCACGCCGTCGTCGGCACGACCGGCTGGACCGACGAGCGCCTCGCGCAGCTCAGGGGCTGGCTGGCCGACTCCCCGGAGACCGGCGTGCTCATCGCCCCGAACTTCTCCATCGGGGCGGTCCTGACCATGAAGTTCGCGCAGATCGCCGCGCCGTACTTCGAGTCCGTCGAGGTCGTGGAGCTGCACCACCCCAACAAGGTGGACGCTCCGTCCGGCACCGCCACGCGCACCGCTCAGCTCATCGCCGAGGCCCGCCGTGCGGCCGGCACCGCCCCGGCGCCGGACGCCACGGCCACGGCCCTGGACGGCGCCCGCGGCGCGAACGTCGACGGCGTCCCCGTCCACGCCGTCCGCCTGCGTGGCCTGCTGGCCCATCAGGAGGTCCTGCTGGGCGGCGAGGGCGAGACGCTGACCGTCCGCCACGACTCCCTGCACCACAGCAGTTTCATGCCGGGCATCCTGCTGGGCGCCCGCCGCGTGGTGACCACTCCGGGCCTGACGTTCGGCCTGGAGCACTTCCTGGACCTGAACTGAGCCCCTGAAGCCATGCGCGCGAAGCTCTCCTACGCCCTCACGGCCGCCGTCCTGGTCTTCTACTTCGTCCTGGTCGGCAGCCGCGGCGTCATGCTCATACAGTCCGGCACGCTCATCACCGTCACCTTCGGCGTGGCGGTGCTGATCCTGCCGGTCATCGGCGTGTGGTTCCTGTGGAAGAACACCCAGTTCGTCCGCAGGGCCAACGCGCTCGCCGCTGAACTCGACGCCGAGGGCGGCCTGCCCGTCGACGAGCTGCAGCGCACCCCCAGCGGCCGCGTCGACCGCGACTCGGCCGACGAGGTCTTCGCCCGGCGCAAGGCCGAGACGGAGGCGGCGCCGGACGACTGGCGCACCTGGTTCCGCCTCGCCGTCGCCTACCACGACGCCCGCGACACCCCGCGCGCCCGCAAGGCGATGCAACGGGCGATCACCCTGCACGAGACCTCGCACTGAGCCTCGTACCGAGGCGTCCCCACAACGAGTCGGGGCCCGGTCCGCTTGTGCGGACCGGGCCCCGACACATCAACAGGCGGTGACTCAGCCCGGCCGGTACTCGTCGGCCCAGGCCTCCAGCGAGTCCGCCGCCCGGTCGAACGCCGCCGACCGCGCCAGGAAGTCGGCACCGTGCGAGGACAACAACGCCAGCACGTCCTGCCGGTCCCTGCGTACGAGGGTCAGCGCCTCACCCTGCACCGTGCGCGGCAGGCCGAGCCAGCGCACCGGCTGCTGGACCGTCCGCACGGCGGCGACCCGGTCCCAGGGCACCGTCCGCGTGACGAAGAAGCCCACGTGGCGCAGCCCGCGCGCACTGACCCACACGCCCATGCGCAGCAGCCGCAGCGAGGCGGCGATGACCACCAGCGCGATGCCGAAGACCACACCGCCCTCGGCCGGCGTGCCGGTCAGCGCGATGATGACGGCGGCGAACAGCACGTACGACGCGAGCAGCAGCCACAGGGCCGCCATGCCCACGCGCCACGGGCCGGGCCGGTAGGGGCGCCGCCAGCGGTCGCGGTCGTCGAAGGGCAACGCGACGTCGTCCTCCGCTGCCTCGAATGCGCGGTCGGCCGTCAGGAAGGGCAGGGGCACGGCTGGTCCTCACTCAATCCATGCATGGGCTGTGCCCGGTGAGGCTATCCGCCCGTGTCCCCGCTCACCACTCCTGGGGGTCCGTCCGAGTCAGGGGCGGCTCAGTGCCCCTGGGACGCCTGCGACTGCTGTGTCTGCGCGGGGGAGTGGTCGGTTGTCAGCGCCGGCATCCCCACCACCAGGGAACCCACGAGCGAGGCGACGATCGTGAGCCCCCACAGCCAGCGCCCGGCTATCTGACTCAGCGACGCCCGCTCGGGTGGCGGGGGACTGACATTGCTGCGGAACCTGTCGGCTTCAGCGAGGAAGGCGAACGGAACGGGTTCGCGCCGACGGAACATCGGGGGTCCTGCTCCTCTCGGGGATCGAAAGAATCACTGTCATCAGCTCAGACGAGCGAGTGCCCCAAAAGGTGCCAGCTTTCACCGACTTCGTAGCGGCAAAGTGTCGTCCATCCCCGAATGTGCGCCCCGTAGAGTGGGCGCCGCCCGACAGAAGTGATGGAAGGACCCTCCGAGCCGTGACCGACACCCCCGCCGACGACCTGAAGCCCAGCTTCCGCAGCGATGTCACCGTCGAGCTGGTCAAGCACAGTGCGGCCGACTCCGACGTGCTGTGGGCCGCCCGCGTCTCCACCGCCGGCGAGCAGTCCCTGGACGAGCTGAAGAAGGACCCGGAACGCTCCAAGGGCTTGATCAACTACCTGATGCGGGACCGGCACGGAAGCCCCTTCGAGCACAACTCGATGACGTTCTTCATCAGCGCCCCGATCTTCGTCTTCCGCGAGTTCATGCGCCACCGCGTGGGCTGGTCGTACAACGAGGAGAGCGGCCGCTACAGGGAGCTCCAGCCCCACTTCTACGTCCCCGACGAGGCCCGCAAGCTCGTGCAGGAGGGGCGCCCCGGCAAGTACGTCTTCGTGGAGGGCACCCAGGCCCAGCAGGAGCTGGTCGGGCGCGTCATGGAGGACTCCTATCGCCAGGCCTACGAGGCCTACCAGGAGATGCTCGCCGCCGGCGTCGCCCGCGAGGTGGCCCGCGCGGTCCTCCCGGTCGGACTGTTCTCCTCGATGTACGCCACCTGCAACGCCCGCTCGCTGATGCACTTCCTCGGCCTGCGCACCCAGCACGAGCTCGCGAAGGTCCCGTCCTTCCCGCAGCGGGAGATCGAGATGGTGGGCGAGAAGATGGAGGCCGAGTGGGCCCGGCTCATGCCGCTCACGCACGCCGCCTTCAACGGCAACGGCCGGGTCGCGCCGTGACGCACATGGTTCGCCGCCCGGAACAGATGTATGGATCAGCCGCTTGAAGTGTCCGGATTGCGGCATTTAGGGAAGTTCATCTAGCCTGATCAAACGGACCCGGCACTGCTTGAACCCCCGAGCAGGCAGTGCCGGGTTCCATGTTTGTCCGGACTTTTCACACCCCCCGAGGGAAGACCCCGCGTTGAGCAACGAGTAGCGTGTAACCCATGGCTCCGACCTCCACTCCGCAGACCCCCTTCGGGCGGGTCCTCACCGCCATGGTCACGCCCTTCACGGCGGACGGCGCACTCGACCTCGACGGCGCTCAGCGGCTCGCCACCCACCTGGTGGACGCAGGCAACGACGGCCTGATCATCAATGGCACCACCGGCGAGTCGCCCACGACCAGCAATGCGGAGAAAACGGACCTCGTACGAGCCGTCCTGGAGGCAGTCGGCGACCGCGCCCACGTCGTGGCCGGCGTCGGCACCAACGACACGCACCACAGCATCGAGCTGGCGCGCGCGGCGGAGAAGGTGGGCGCGCACGGCCTCCTGATCGTCACCCCGTACTACAACAAGCCCCCGCAGGAGGGCCTGTACCGGCACTTCAAGGCCGTCGCCGACGCCGCCGAGCTGCCGGTCATGCTCTACGACATCCCCGGCCGCAGCGGCGTCCCGATCAACACCGAGACGCTTGTCCGCCTCGCCGAGCACCCACGCATCGTCGCCAACAAGGACGCCAAGGGCGACCTCGGCCGCGCCAGCTGGGCCATCGCCGAGTCCGGCCTCGCCTGGTACTCCGGTGACGACATGCTGAACCTGCCGCTGCTCTCCGTGGGCGCGGTCGGCTTCGTCTCGGTCGTCGGCCATGTCGTCACGCCGGACCTGCGCGCCCTCGTCGACGCGTTCGTCTCCGGTGACGTCCAGAAGGCCACCGAGATTCATCAGAAGCTGCTCCCCGTCTACACCGGCATGTTCCGCACCCAGGGCGTCATGACGACGAAGGCCGCGCTCGCCCTCCAGGGCCTGCCCGCCGGCCCGCTGCGCGCGCCGATGGTGGAGCTCACGCCCGAGGAGACCGAGCAGCTCAAGATCGATCTTGCCGCCGGCGGGGTACAGCTCTGACATCAGACTTCACAACTGAATAGGCGGGTCACCGGTGCCCGCATTCCACAACGACAACTGCTTCTGCACGAACGTCATGCGCGCCACGTGCCCTACCGGTACGTGGCGCGTGTGGTGAGGAGAGTCTTTTGAGTCATCCGCATCCTGAACTCGGTCCGCCCCCGCCGCTCCCCGAGGGAGGCCTGAGGGTCACCCCCCTCGGCGGCCTCGGCGAGATCGGCCGAAACATGACGGTCTTCGAGTACGGCGGCCGTCTGCTGATCGTCGACTGCGGCGTGCTCTTCCCCGAGGAGGAGCAGCCCGGAATCGACCTGATCCTGCCGGACTTCTCGTCCGTCAGGGACCGCCTCGACGACATCGAGGGCATCGTCCTCACGCATGGCCACGAGGACCACATCGGTGGCGTCCCGTTCCTCCTGCGCGAGAAGCCGGACATCCCGCTGATCGGCTCCAAGCTGACCCTCGCCCTCATCGAGGCGAAGCTCCAGGAGCACCGCATCCGCCCGTACACCCTCGAAGTCGTCGAGGGGAACCGCGAGCGCATCGGTCCCTTCGACTGTGAGTTCGTCGCGGTCAACCACTCCATCCCCGACGCTCTCGCGGTGGCCATCCGCACACCGGCCGGCATGGCCGTCCACACCGGCGACTTCAAGATGGACCAGCTTCCGCTGGACAGCCGCCTCACGGACCTCCACGCGTTCGCGCGGCTGAGCGAGGAGGGCATCGACCTCCTTCTCTCCGACTCCACGAACGCCGAGGTCCCGGGCTTCGTTCCGCCCGAGCGCGACATCTCGAACGTCCTGCGCCAGGTCTTCGGGAACGCCCGCAAGCGGATCATCGTGGCGAGCTTCGCCAGCCATGTCCACCGCATCCAGCAGATCCTGGACGCGGCCCACGAGTACGGCCGCAGGGTCGCCTTCGTCGGCCGTTCGATGGTCCGCAACATGGGCATCGCACGCGACCTCGGCTACCTGAAGGTCCCGCCGGGCCTGGTCGTGGACGTCAAGACGCTCGACGACCTCCCGGACCACGAGGTGGTCCTGGTCTGCACGGGCTCCCAGGGCGAACCGATGGCCGCGCTGTCCCGCATGGCCAACCGGGACCACCAGATCCGCATCGTCGACGGCGACACGGTGATCCTGGCGTCGTCACTCATCCCCGGCAACGAGAACGCGGTCTACCGCGTGATCAACGGCCTGACCCGCTGGGGCGCGAACGTCGTCCACAAGGGCAACGCCAAGGTGCACGTCTCCGGGCACGCGTCCGCGGGCGAGCTCCTGTACTTCTACAACATCTGCCGCCCGAAGAACCTGATGCCGGTGCACGGCGAATGGCGTCACCTTCGCGCCAACGCCGAGCTGGGCGCCCTCACCGGTGTCCCGCACGACCGCATCGTCATCGCCGAGGACGGCGTTGTCGTCGACCTCGTCGAGGGCAAGGCGAAGATCTCCGGCAAGGTCCAGGCGGGGTACGTGTACGTCGACGGCCTCTCGGTCGGCGACGTGGGCGAGCCGGCCCTCAAGGACCGGAAGATCCTCGGCGACGAGGGCATCATCTCGGTCTTCGTGGTCATCGACGCGTCCACGGGCAAGATCACGGGCGGTCCGCATGTGCAGGCCCGAGGCTCGGGTATCGAGGACTCCGCTTTCGCCGCCGTCCTCCCGAAGATCACGGAGGTCCTGGAGCGCTCGGCCCAGGACGGCGTGGTCGAGCCCCACCAGATGCAGCAACTCGTGCGGCGGACCCTGGGCAAGTGGGTCTCGGACACCTACCGACGCCGGCCGATGATCCTGCCGGTCGTCGTGGAGGTCTGACCTCACGGACGACCCCTCGTCCGCGTGAACTGGGAGCGGGGGGGGGGGGGGGGGGGGGGGGGGGGGGGGGGGGGGGGGGGGGGGGGGGGGGGGGGGGGGGGGGGGGGGCGGCGCCGCGGGGGGGGGCGCCGCAAGACGAGCCGGAG